>PLNK01000071.1 GCA_003142755.1 Chloroflexota bacterium
GACGCCTATGCGCCGAGCACGACCCGGGCGATCTCGGGATCGATCTCTTCGGACAGGATGGCTGCCAATCGATCGGCTGCTCTCTGGGCTAGCGGGCTGCCCATGGTGAAGCGCGCATTCGGTTGGCTGAGGTCGAGGTCCTCCAGCCGCGATTGGCTGAACCGGGCCCGGTGGCGCTCGCAGCAATTGACGGTGAGGTCGTCCTCGCTCTCGATGCCGTGGCCGGTGAGGTAGAAATGGCCGACCTTGGCCACGGCCTCAACGGGGCCGGTGCCATTGGCATAGAAGCCGACCGGATGGACGGCGTCGACTCCGAGCCAGCCGACGAGGGCCGCCACGAGCACGGCGGACGCCTTGGCTTCGTGCCAGCCATCGCCGCGTACGATCTGAGCGACGGCGCGCCCGATACCCTGGACCTCCTCGTTGACGAGGACGGCCCGGTACTCGCGGTTGAGCGAGGTCACCGCCTGTCCGAGGCCCTTGGTGGTCGTGACATTCTGCTGACGATCAGGCTGATCCAACGTTGCTCTCATGATTGCGGCCGTGTGCGCTAACACGTTAGACGAGCCTGGCGCAGCGTCAAGACCAGCCTTACGGCCCACCCTATCAGTACTTTTGGGTTGGCTCGGGTGGCCCTCCGGTCTTGCGCTCGTGTTGCGCAGTGGCACCCGCTTCTGAGCGCCTCTACCGCGGCCGTTGGCGGTTAGAATACCCGCCCGTGGTGCCGCCAGGCAACGCCCCAGGACCATGCAGGACGCATTCGTCGGCGCTCGCCGGCGACCCCGAGAATTAGCCGGCGGACGCCAGAGCCGCGGTGACGACGGCCTCGGCTTCGCCCAGAATCCGGTCCAGATGCTGCTCCCCCAGGAAGCTCTCGGCATAGACCTTGTATACGTCTTCCGTCCCGGACGGGCGTGCGGCGAACCAGCCGTGCTCGGTCGTTACCTTGACGCCGCCGATCGGGGCGTCGTTGCCCGGGGCGCGGGTCAGGACGGACTCGATCGGCTCGCCGGCCAGCTGCGAGGCCTTGACCTGTGCCGGCGAGAGCCCGGCCAGGATGGCCTTCTGTTCGCGCGTGGCCGGGGCATCGACGCGGCGATAGGCCGGTGCGCCGAACCTCGAGGTCAGGGCATCGTAGGCCACGGCCGGGTTGGCGTGGGTGGTGGCGGTCAGCTCAGCCGCCAGCAGGCAGGCGATCAGACCGTCCTTGTCGGTCGTCCAGACCGTGCCGTCGCGCCGCAGGAACGACGCCCCGGCACTCTCCTCGCCGCCGAAACCGAGGGAGCCGTCGACCAGGCCGGCGACGAACCACTTGAAGCCGACAGGCACCTCGAGCAGCTTGCGGGGCAGCTCGGCCGCGACACGGTCGAGCATGCTCGTCGAGACGAGCGTCTTGCCGACGGCGACGTCCGGCCTCCAGTCGCGGTTGCGGTACAGGTACGCCACCGCCGCCGACAGGAAGTGGTTGGGGTTCATCAGCCCCGCGGCGCCGGACACGATGCCGTGGCGATCCGCGTCGGTGTCGTTCGCGAAGGCCACATCGAAGCGATCCTTGAGGGCCACCAGCCGCGCCATCGCGTACGGAGAGGACGGATCCATGCGAATCCGGCCGTCCCAATCCACGGTCATGAAGCCGAACTGAGGGTCCACCACCTCGTTTGTCACGGTCAGGTCGAGGTGATAGCGGTCGCGGATGGCGGCCCAGTAGTCGACGCTGGCGCCGCCCAATGGGTCAACGCCGAGCTTGAGGCCCGAGGCCCGGATGGTGTCCATGTCGATGACGCACGCAAGGTCGGCAACGTAGACGCCCATGAAGTCGTAGCGGCCGGCCGCGGCGACGGCCCNNCCGCCGTGGGGTGGGTTGTACTTGAACCCGCCGTCCTCGGGCGGGTTGTGCGAAGGCGTGACGACGATGCCGTCGGCGAGGCCATCGGTTCGGTCGCGGTTGTAGGTCAGGATGGCGTGCGAGATCGACGGCGTCGGCGTCAGGCCGTCCGCGCTGTCTATCAGTACGGAAACGCCATTGGCGACCAGCACCTCGAGGGCCGAGCGGGTGGCCGGTTCGGACAGGGCGTGACTGTCCTTGCCGATGAAGAGCGGCCCGGTGATGCCCTTGCTCTTGCGGTAACGACAGATGGCCTGGCTCGTGGCGAGGATGTGGTCCTCATTGAACGAGCCGTTGAACGAGGATCCGCGGTGCCCGGACGTGCCGAAGGCCACCGCCTGGGCGGGCAAGTTCGGGTCGGGATGAATGTCGTAGTAGGCGCCGATCAGCCGGTCGACGTCGACCAGCATGGAAGGCTCCGCCGGCTTTCCTGCTCGCTCGCTGACTGCCACGACCGTTGGCCCTCCTGCACGCGGGGTTGTCGGCTTGAATGATGGCGCCCCGGGAGCCGGCTGAACAGGCCGGGCCCGCCAGCGGGCCGTGCCCCCGCTCAGTAGGGCAGCGTGATGGTCGAGGCGGTGGTGGCTTCGCCGAGGAGCGGCAGTCCCCAGGCCAGCTCGATCGTGCGAAGCATCGAGTAGTGCGTGGCCGGCCCCGTGAACTGGGAGCCCGGCTTCATCCCGGGGCTGGCGACGATCGTGGCTATGTGGCCGCCACCCTGGTCGTTGCTGTCGCCTTCGTCAAAGGTGATGAAGAGGACCGACCGCGCGAAGGCCGGCGAGTCGATGATCTGCGGCACGAACTCCTTGAGAAACTCGTCTCCGGCCCCGACCGAGCTGCTGTGCATGTCGTTGATCTCGTTGGGGATGATCATCTCGAAGTCCGCCGCCGCCGGGTCGAAGCCCTCGAGCTTGGTGATGTTTGCGCAGCGGCTGGGGTTGCCGCTAATCGAGGTGTAGCTCATGGCCGGGTTGTGCTTGCGGACGTAGTCGCCGAGGGCCCCGGTGCCGTCCACGACGGCATCGGCGATGTAGGGCTTGTAGCAGTCGCCCGGGTAGCCCTGAGCGTAGGTGCGCCACGTCCGGCCGGATGCTTCGATCTGGTCGAACAGGTTCGGGACGGACAGGTCGTAGCTGCCGTCCGTGCTCGTCCCCTGCAATCCGCCCGAAGTCAGCGCGATGTAGTTGGGCTCCGACGGATGCGTCTCGGCGTACAGGTTCGTGATCTGGCCGTAGCGGGCGATCAGCGAGTTGATGTACGGCGCCGCACTCGAGCCGACGATGCGGCCGTACTCCTTGTTCTCCAGGATGATCACGTAGATGTGGTTGAAGACCGGCAGGCCCGAGCCCGGTGTCGGTGACGCGGTGAGCTCGAGCGATGCGGTTGGAGATGGAGTTGCGGCTGGCCTCGGCACGGCTGTCGGCGTCGGTGACGGCGTGGCCGGGACCACCGAGAGAGCGGCCGTCGACATCGAAGACCCGCATCCTCCGACGGCGAGGGCGACGCTGAGGGCGCAAAGGGCCCACCTGGTTCCGACAGTCTTCATCACGCCAGAACTCTAGTCGGGTTCGATCGCTGTCGTGGCCGGCGCCAGGAGCGACCCGGGCAGATCGATCGAGATTCGAACAACCCAAGAATCGCTCGGTAGGGCAAGCCTGCCAGCGGTGAGGGACGCTGTATCGTGGTACTCACGAGCAGGAGGTACGGCAATGAATGATCTCTCAGGCCACGCGGCGGAACGAGTTCGGCCGCTTGTCCGAGTCCGCCAGGTCCGCGACTTCCTCGACCGGCAGGTGGCGCGGTCCGAACTCGATGCCATCGTCGACGTCGCCCGTTGGTCGGGCAGCAGCAGCAATTCCCAGCCGTGGCGGTTCATCGTCATGACTGACGGAGCCACGATCAAGCGTCTCGCCGACGCGGGCATGCCCCAAACGCGTGGTCTTCAGACGGCCCCGGCCGCTGTCGTCATCGCCCTGCCTGACGAGCAGGGTCAGGCGGTCTCGCACGCCTATGACGAAGGGCGGGCAGCAGAACGGATCCTGATCGCCGCGTCCAGTCTCGGTTTGGCGGCGGGGATCAGCTGGGTGTTGCCGGCCAACCGCGAGAAGGTCGGCGAGATCCTCGGTCTGCCGCCGGGCTGGTTCGTGCGCACCATCGTGGCTGTCGGCCATCCGAGCGAGGCCGGCCTTCGGCCCAAGGCGGCGCCGGGTCAGGCGCGACTGCCTCGCAACGAAGTCGTCTTCGAAGAGAAGTGGCCGCAGGGCTGAGCCTGCGGCCACAAATCGCCAGTTTGGCGAGTGGGCCGGTTCTACTCGGCGACGCCCACTGCCGAACCGCTTGGCGAAGCCTGTAGACCAGCTCGAGCGGCTTGATCGGCGTGGAAATGAGCCCGAAGGGGATTCTCCTTGAGCGCCAGGATGGCGACGAAGGAGAGCACGGCAGCCCCAACCCCGAGCCAGACTGAGTTGGCGACGGCGATCGAAAAGGCCTGATGGAAGCCGGCCGTGTAGCCGGCCTGCAGTTGCGCTGGGATCTGCGCGAACGCGCTTATTGACCCACCGCCAACCGACGTCAGCTGGCCCGGGTCGAAGCCTGCAGGAGCGGTGGTCGGCACGGCCGATGCCGGCACCCCGGCGCCCACGATCGAGTCGTGGAGCAGACTCCAGGTCAGGTTGTTCCGGAAGAGGGTGAAGGCTACGGTTAGCCCGACGGATGTCCCGATCTGCCGGAAGAGCGTCAGGTCGCTCGTCGCGGTGCCGAGACGATCGAACGGCACGTCGTTCTGGACGATGAGCGTGAAGATGGCCATCGTCGGGCCCACGCCGAGTCCCGTGAGCACCATCCAGAACCACAGGGCCGGCGCCGGGGTATCGGCTCGGAGATTCGAGAACAGCGCCAGGCCCGCTGTCATCAGGATCAGGGCCACCAGGAGCATTGTCTTGTAGCGCCCGGTGCGGCTTACGAGCTGACCGGCCAGGATCGAGCTGAAGATCAACCCGATCAGGAACGGGAAGAGCAGGTAGCCCGAAGCCGTCGTGCTCGCTCCCTGGACAACCTGGAACCAGAGCGGCAGGAAGATGATCAGGACCGAGAAGCCGAAGACCGCGAAGAACGTGGCGATCACCGAGACCGCGAAGGTCCGGTTGCGGAAAAGGTCGAGCGGGATCATCGGGTCCGCGGCCCTGGCCTCGGCAATGATGAACGCCACCAGGAAGGCGAAGCCCACAGCGAACCAGCCGATCACGTACGGATCGCCCCAGTTGCCGTTCTCGGCCAGGGTCAGCGCGACCAGGACCGGGACAATTGCGCCGACGAACGTGGTCACGCCAACGATGTCGAGCGTGAAATGGGCGTCCGCGGGGTGGACCATCGGCAGCAGTCGGCCGATCAGGTAGAGCGAAATCAGCCCGACCGGAATGTTCACGAAGAAGATCCAGTGCCAGCTGATGTTGTCGGTCAGCACGCCCCCGAGGAACGGCCCGACCAGGAAGGCGACGCCGAAGACGGCGCCGAAGAGACCCTGATACTTGCCGCGCTCGGCCGGGGTGAAGAGGTCGCCGATCACCGCCAGCGAGATGGGGAAGAGCGCTCCGGCGCCCAGGCCCTGGACGCCTCGGAACAGGATCAGCTGCCACATGGTCTGGCTGAGTCCTGACAGCACCGATCCGATCAGGAACAGGACGATGCCGGTCAGCAGCATGGGCTTGCGGCCGAAGTAGTCCGACAGCTTGCCGTAGACCGGGATCGCCGCCGTGCTCGTGACCAGGTACGCGGTCACGACCCAGGTGTAGAAGTCGGCGCCACTGAGCTGCGTCGAGATCTTGGGCAGGACGGGACCGACGATCGTCTGGTCGAGCGCGCCCAGGAACATGGCCAGCAGGATGGCGCCCAGGATTTCGAACCGGGCGCGCGGGTTGACCTCGATCGCGGCGTGCTCAGGCGCGCTGCTGGCGATCTCCGATGCCATGGGGTCTCCTTGCGATGCGAGGTTGCTGTGAATCAAAGGTCGTGAGTTGGGGCAACTCCGTCCGCGAGCGTCGCCACTGACTGGGCCGACGTAGCCTTCCTGGAAATCGGCGGAACAGGGTAGGTATGTATACAGGAATCTGCGATTCGGCGCCAGCGCCTCACCGGCCGATGCACCCGCCGGGGCCGTGACCGGACGCGCGGCTGGGCGCTACCCGATCCGGCGGGCGACGAACTCCACCAGATGGAAGTGGTGCGGGTCGCCGAGGGCGGTGGGGCGGTCGTCCTCGTCGACTGACCAGTATTCGATCTCGAAGCCGGCCAGGTCGTCCCTGATTCGATCCGGTGGCAGGCAGGTCATCGTGAGGTCAGTTGCGGACTCGTCGTGGTCGCCGAAGAGCATGGCCGCGAACCGAGTTCCCGGACTGAGCGCCGCCACGATCCGCCGCCAGGTGGGGACGAACGCGTCGGGCGCGAGGAACGGCAGGCAGAGACTGGCGTTGACCAGATCGCAGCGCGGGATCGCGACAGTGGCCAGGTCTTCGATATGGAACTGGAGTCGGGCTCGGAGGCCCGGCTCGATCGCCGCTTCGATGGCGACTCGGGCGGCTTCCTCGCGATCTACGGCCAGAACCCTCCAGCCGGCTCGGAGCAGTGCGCGGGCATCGCGCCCCGCGCCGCAGCCAAGATCCACCGCAAACCGGGGCTCGCGACCCTCGTCTGCGCTGCTGCGAGGGCCGGCCGGCGTCGCGTCCTCGTCCCGGAAGCGGTCGATGGCGAAGCGAACCGTCTGCCAGGCCGGTCGCTCGACCGTGACGGTGTAGTAGTCCGACCAGTGCTCAGAGTCGGCGCCCATGCCCCCAAGACTAGCCCGATCGCCGAATCGTGGCCCCGTGGCGTGGCCCCGGATCCCGGTCCCGTGGCGTGGCCCCGTGGCGTGGTCCCGTGGCTAGACGAAGGCCGCGGCGGCGTAGCCCACGGTTCGGCGGGGATCGCCCCCGGCGTCGGCCGAGGTGGCGGCCCGGAGCAAGACGCCGTGCGTCGAGCCCATCTCCCTGACCGCGGTGAGAGTGACCCGCACCGGGTCGATGCCACACAGCCCGCAAACGAGTCCCGGCCGGTTGGCGCGCAGCACGTCCGCCTCGGCCGCACGCAGGGCTTCCGCATCGAGCCTCAGCAGCGGTTCGAGCAGCTCGGCGTCGGTCGCCTCGCAGACGGTGGCCGGCGGGTAGTGAGCCATGTCGGAGCTGGCCACGAGCAGGACACGCCGGCCGGCCGCGCGCTGCTCCGCGAGCAGTCGGCCGAGCATCGCCCCCGCCTCGGCGTGGCGCCGCAGGCGCGGGCTGACCGCCAGCGGCACGATCTTCGCCCCGGGGCAGGCCGCGGCCAGCAACGGCAGCTGGACTTCGAGCGAGTGCTCCGCCTCGTGGGCGGCGTCGTCGGGCGCGAACGGCGGGCCCAGGGCGGCGATGCGGCCCGCCAGGGCGTCGTCGATCGCGACTTCGCCGAGAGGCGTCCGCCACGATCCGCCGGTCCAGACGCCCACGCCGGCGGCCCAGGCCTGATGGTCCGTGCCGGCGAGGACGATCGTGGTGGGGCCGATGTCGCCGGCCAGAACCCAACCCAGGGCGGCGATCGGGCCCGAGTAGACAAGCCCGGCATGCGGCACCATGAGCCCGAACACGGCCTCGGGGACTACTCCGGCGGGGCCGGGATCGCGCCGCGCGTCCGCGAGAAGCGTGGCCACCATCGACCTGAGCCGCCCGGGTTCGGCGGGGTAGAAGCTGCCCGCGACCGCGGGCTGACGCGGCCGGCCGCTCATGTCGGGCTCTCTGCGCCGGCCGGCTCGGTCGCCGGCGTCCCGAAGCCTGCCAGCCCGACCCCTGCCAGGGCGTGCCCACAACGCGCGCATCGGCCACCGACCAGGGTCGCCTCGGGTCTGGCCGAGAAGCCGCGACGCCGGATCAACCGCTCGCCGCAGCCGGCGCAACGGGTGTCCTCGTCGCCGTCGATGAGATTCCCCGAATACACGTGGCAAAGGCCGGCGCCACGGCCGATCTCGACGGCCCGTTCGATCGTGGAGACGGGCGTGGGGTCCAGGTCCGTCAGGCGGTAGGCGGGGAAGAAGCGGCTCACGTGCCAGGGCGTTTCGGGTCCCAATTCGGCGGCGATCCAGCGCGCCAGGGCGGTCAAGCCATCGGGGTCGTCGTTGAGACCCGGGATCAAGAGCGTCGTCACCTCGACCCAGATGCCTCGCTCGCGCATCCCCGCCAGAGCGGCGAGCACCGGGGCGAGTCGAGCGCCGCAGGTGCGCCGGTAGAACCGATCGTCGAAGGACTTGAGGTCTACGTTCGCGGCGGCGACGAGCGGCCCCAGGAGATCGAGCGCCTCGGGCGTCTGATAGCCGTTGGTCACCAGGACGTTGGCCAGGCCGGCCTCGAGCGCGAGTCGGGCCGTCGCGAGAACGAACTCGATGAATATGGTCGGCTCGGTGTAGGTGTAGGCGACGCTGCGCGATCCTGCCGCCAGCGCGGTTGCGACGACGTGGGCGGGCGTCATGGCGAAGGATCGAAGCGCCAGGCCGTCGCGCTCTCCCTGGGCGATCTCCCAGTTCTGGCAGTGCAGGCAGTGGAAGTTGCAGCCTCGCGTTGCGATCGAGTAGGCCACGCTGCCCGGGTAGACGTGGAACAGCGGCTTCTTCTCGATCGGGTCGGCATTGGCCGCAACTACCTGCCCGAACACCAGCGTGACGAGCTTTCCGGCGCGGTTCTCGCGGACGCGGCAGATGCCGGCACGGCCGGGCCGAATCAGGCAGCGATGGGCGCAGGCGACGCATCGAACGGCGCCATTTGCCTCGGGCTGACCGAGGACGGCGGGGCTTGCGGGCGCGACACCTGTCGACACCAATCGGGACGTGGCCATTTGCGGTTTCGAACGGCTCCTCTCGACCATGCTGGCTCCGAATGGCCGCCCGTTTCCAGGGCCGAACGGCCTCAGCTGCCCGGAGAACGCTGGCTTTCGGATGCGGCGGCAGGCTTGATTGTCCACGACCAGCTGGTCGACGCCCGCAGCCGTCCTCCAGCCTCGAGAGAGACCAGGCCGGTGTCGTTCCGCCCGGCTGCCACCAGTCGGATCGAATCGGGCCAGGCGGTCGCGGGCTCGATGCACACTGCCTGGGGGTGGCTGAACACGACGACGGCAGCGACCGGCCGCTCGAAGGCAAGCACGAGCTCGAGATCCGGCCAATCGACGACGGCGGGTGAGTCCACCGAGACGAAAACGTCGTCCAGCCGACGGCCGGCCAAACTCGGGCGGGCGCGAAGGTCGGTCCGCTCATCGACCGCCTGCAGCTCGCCTGTTGGGATCAGGTCGGACGCCAGCCTCAGAACCGAATCGCTCTGGACACCGACGTGAAGGTCGGCCCCGTCCGTGCGGAGCCACGGGTGCCAGCCGATCGCCGCCGGCATCGGCTCCTCGGCGAGGATCTCCGCCTCGAGCGTCATGTGGCCGCGCTCGATCGTGACGCTCTGCGTCATGGACCCGCGGAAGGGCCACCGTGCCGGGTCGAACGTGCAAGCGAGCGTCACGGATCCGGGGGTCTGCGCCGCGACCTCCCACGGAACGTCGAAGACGGCACCGTGAATGGCGTGCCGGCCGTTGTTGAGTGGCAGCTTCGCCGTTCTGCCGTGCCAGCAAATCGTCCCCTCGAAGACGCGGCCGACAAATGGAGCCATTACGTAGCAGCCCCACCCGATCGAGGGCTCGATGCCAGATGCGGGCTCGCCCAGGAGTCGCTCGTGGCCGGCCAGGACGAGCGAGCTGAGGCGCCCTCCGGCGGATGTGTCCACGGCGCAACCGTCGATCTCGTCACCGATCTTGACGATCATCGCTTGCCCCGTGGGCTCCGCACAGCATCGAGCGCGAGTTGACGGACAGCGCGATGACGCGAAATCGTTTCCATGTCGCGCGGCATCGGCTCCAGCAGCGTGCCGGTGCTCGTGTGCCAGCGCGAGGCGACCTCCTGCGGCTCCTGGCCGCCAAACGTGGCAGCGGCCTGGACGGCGGCTCCGATGGCCACGAGCTCGGTGGGCTTCGGAATGGAGATGGCACGGCCGGAGAGACGCTGGACCACATGCCTCCAGGTTTCGCTCCGGGCGCCGCCGCCGATCAAGACCAGCGCCGCCTCGGGATCGATACCCGACGAACACCCGTCGATCGTCTCGAGCGCGTCCAGAAGCCCGACCACCGCTCCCTCGTAAGTGGCCATGAGAATTGACCGTGGATCTGTGTCGTGGCGCAGTCCCAGGATCGCGGCGGATGCGTCGGGCACGTTCGGTGTGCGCTCACCGTCGAAGTAGGGGAGCATCACGACTCCACGGCTCGGGACCACGTCTTCTCGCTGGAGCCCGAGCCACTCCGCCATCCGATCGACCGCCAGAGTGCAGTTGAGTGTGGCGGCCAGGGGCAGAAAGCGACCGGAGGCATCGGCGAATCCGGCGACGTCGCCCGATGGATCGGTGGTCCTCGTCGCCGACACCATGTATACCGTGCCGGATGTGCCCAGGCTGATGACGGGTGTTCCGGGCCCGAGCCCCAGCCCCAGGGCGGCGCTCATGTTGTCGCCAGTGCCGGGGCCGACCAGCGCTCCGGCTGGCAACCCGGTCGCGGCCGCCGCAGCCGGGGTGACCGCGCCCGCGGCTTCGGTCGACTTCGCCACTCGGGGCAGGAGATCCACCGGCAGTTGGATGCTCGCGAGCCCGAGCACCTCGGTCGAGTAGCTCTCGGTTGCGGTGGACCACCAGCACGTGCCCGACGCATCGCCTCGATCGGTCACGCCCTCCCCCGCCAGCCGCTCGGTCAGGTAGTCGTGCGGCAGGCGGATCGCCGCCGTCTCGGCTGCCACGGCCGGCTCACGCCTGCGAACCCAGGCCCATTTCGACGCAGTGAACGAGGCCACCGGCACGACCCCGATGCGGGCCGCCCACGCGGTGGCGCCGCCCAGCGCATCGAGCAGGCCGATCGCATCGGAGGCGGAGCGAGTGTCGTTCCAGAGCATTGCCGGCCGCAGCGGTCGGCCCGCGGCATCGAGGCAGACGAGGCCGTGCTGCTGCCCCGCGACGGATACCGCAGCGATCCGATCGGCTTGGCCGGTCTGGGCAAGGGCGTGGCAGAGCGCCTCCCACCAGACGTCGGGATGAGTTTCGCGTGCCCCGCCAGTTCCGGTCACGGCGTGCTCGGCACGGCCGGTCCCGGCGATCTCTCCGGTCTCCAAGTCGACTACGACGACCTTGGTCGACTGGGTCGAGCAGTCGACGCCGGCGATGAGAGTCTTCATCCTCGTCTCCGCTGCCCGAGCATCAAATGCAGCGACCCGCTCGAGGCTGGCCGCAAAGGCTTAGCGTGCACCCATCAGCAGCTCTATGACCAACTGGTCGAGGCGCTCGTTGCGGTAACCGCGGATAGCCAGGGCGTTGGGATCGCCGGGTTGGGCTCGCAGTGCGGCCGCGGCTTCGGGCGAATACGCCCCCACCGTCGGCTCGGCCAGCTCCGGAACCGACGATTCCGCCAGGGCCGCTTGTATCTCCTTGTCGGCGGCGAAGGCCTTCGCCTTCTCACCGAGCAGCAAGTATGTTCGCATGCAGCCCGTCGCGAAGTCCCAGACGCCTTCGGCATTCTCGCCCCGATAGGCGTGAGCGTCGAAATGGCGCGGTCCCTGGTAGCCGGATTCCTCGAGCAGCTTCACCAGGAAGAAGGCGTCCTTCAGGCCTTCCGAGCCGAAACGCAGATCCTGGTCGTAGCGCCCGATCTTCTGGCCGTTGAGATCGATGTGGAAGAGCTTGCCGTGCCAGATCGCCTGCGCCACGGCGTGGTAGAAGCTCAGGCCGGACATCGTCTCGTGGGCCGTCTCGGGGTTCACGCCGACCATCTCCGGATGCTCGAGCGAGCCGATGAAGGCCAGGGCGTGGCCGACCGTCGGCAGGAAGGTGTCGCCGCGCGGCTCGTTCGGCTTCGGCTCGATGGCGAATCGCATCGAGTACTTGTGATCGAGGACGTAGCCGCACAGGAAGTCGATCGCCTCGCGGTAGCGATCCAGGGCGTCCGCGGGGCTCTTGGCGGCCATCGCCTCGACCCCTTCGCGGCCGCCCCAGAAGACGTAGGTGGGCGCGCCGAGCTCCGCCCCCAGGTCGATCGCGCGCATCGTCTTGGCGATCGCGTAGCGACGCACGGCGCGGTCGTTGCTGGTGAAGGCGCCGTCCTTGAAGACGGGATGGCCGAACAGGTTGGTCGTCGCCATGGAAACGACCATGCCCGTCTCAGCGAGGGTCTTGCGAAAGCGCGCCACGATTGCATCGCGATCTGCCGGGGTCGCGTCGTAGGGGACGAGGTCGTCGTCGTGCATTGAGATGCCGAAGGCACCGAGCTCGGCCAGCCGGCGGACCGAATCGTTGGGATCGAGGCGCGCGCGGGTCGCTTCGCCGAACTGATCGCGGCCGGAGTTGCCCACGGTCCAGAGCCCGAAGCTGAACTTGTCGGCGCGCAGGGGTGCCCGAACACCATCACCGNNCGCGCCCGCCGCACGCAATTCGACAGCCGCCGCTTCCGGACCCTGTCGCTCGCGACGGGGCTGCGGCCTCCGGACGCTCGACCGGTACGCGCTCCGCTCGTCGCGGCTCTCGATGATCTCCCAGACCTGCCTATCTACAGCCGGAAACGAGCCCACGAGGGTCCAAGCAATCGTATGCCGTACATCCTACGTCATCAAGTCCCGGACGACTCTTGACCGCCACAGCATGCGTATGCTACATAGGTATGCGTCGTTACGGCGGGACGGAGATGATAGGAGGAAGCAGGCCCAAGCGGGAGACAAAACGGAGACAGCCGGTACATCCGGAAACCTTCCGGAGATTCCGGGCAACTTCCAGAGGAGGAAGGGTTCAATGATGGTTAGTCGCAGAGCGGCGGCCCTCGTCACGGTTGCCGCACTCATCGCCTCGGGCTGCAGTAGTTCGGCGGCGACACCGACCGCAGTACCCTCTACGGGGGTAGCGCCCACAACGGCAGCCACCCCGGCGGCCGCAACCACATCTTGCACGGTCGGCGTCTCTTGGAACAACTACCAGGAAGAGCGCTGGGCCAAGTGGGACGAGCCCGCCATCCAGGCTGCCCTGACCAAGGGCGGCGCCAAGTACATCTCGAACGACGCCAAGTCGTCCAGTGACACCCAGCTCTCGAACGTCGACGCCCTGATCAACCAGGGCGCGAAGGTCGTGATCATCCTGGCCCAGGACGGGACCGCCATCAAGCCAGCTGTGACCAAGGCCCTCAACGCCGGCGTCGCCGTTATCGCGTATGACCGCCTGATCGAAGATCCGGGCACGTTCTACATCACCTTCGACAACGTCCTTGTCGGCAAGCTGCAGGCCCAGGCCGTCCTCGCTGCCAAGCCAGCCGGCAACTTCGTGATCATCAAGGGCAACCCGGCCGATGCCAACGCGGACTTCCTGCGCGCGGGCATGGTCCAGGCCGGAATCCCCGATGTCGGCAAGACCGACCCGACCGGCAAGATCGTTATCGTCGGCGAGCAGTACACGGACAACTGGGATCCGGCCAACGCCCAGAACGAGATGGCACAGATCCTGACGAAGAACAACAACAAGGTTGATGCGGTCATTTCAGAGAACGACGGCATGGCCGGTGGCGTCATTGCCGCCCTCAAGTCCCAGGGCCTGGCGGGCACCGTTCCGGTCTCCGGACAGGACGGCGACGCCGCGGCTCTGAACCGCATCGCCCTCGGAACCCAGACCGTGGACGTCTGGAAGGACGCCCGCCTGCTCGGCCAGGCCGCCGGCGAAGCCGCTCTCGCACTCTGCGCCGGCACCACCCTGGACAAGATCACCACGAGCAGCGGTCCGTCGGCGATCTTCAAGTTCACGAACAAGACGACCTCAAAGGAGACCGACCTCAACTCGGTCCTCATCACGCCTCAGGCGATCACCAAGGAAAACCTCCAGGTCGTCCTCGATGCCAAGTGGATCGACGCGGCTACGCTCTGCAAGGGCGTAACCGCTGGCTCCGTCAAGGGCTGCTAATAGCTCGAGACAGCACCTAGTCAATCTGCGCGCCCTGCACCCGGGATTCCGCGGTGCAGGGCGCCTAACATGAACTGCCGCTTTTTGATCCATGGCAAATCGAAAGGCCGACGATGACTCAGGTTCCTGGAGACGCGCAGGCAGCAGCACCCAGGCGGGGGTTGGCGCGCTGGATTCAGCCGGTAGGCGCCGTGGTCAGGGGTGTCCAGTTGGGCGCCCGAACGATGGAAGTCGACATCCGGCTGACCGGCATGATCCTGGCGTTGATCGCCATCTGGGTCGGCTTCGGCTTTGCCTCCGACGGGCTCTTCCTCACGCCACGCAACCTCTACGACGTCTCCGTCCAGAGCGTACCGGTGGCGATCATGGCCACGGGTATGGTCTTGGTCATCGTCTCGCGGAACATCGACCTCTCGGTGGGGTCGATCATGGGCTTCACGGCATACATGATGGCCATGACCCAGGCCCAATGGATTCCGCAGACCCTGGGGCTCGGCTACAACGGGGCCTACATCTGGATCGTCGCCCTGATCGTCGGAATCCTGCTCGGCGCACTGATCGGAGCCATCCAGGGCGGTCTTATCGCCTACCTTGAGATCCCGTCGTTCGTCGTGACGCTGGGCGGACTCTTGATCTGGCGCGGCCTGATCTTCAAGGTCCAGCAGGGCCAGACCATCGCCCCTATGGACAACACGTTCGCCATTCTCGGTGGCAACCTGCCGCAGGGTTCGATCGGCGGGCTGCTGACCTGGGTGGTTGGAATCATCATCTGCGTCGGCATCATCTACGCCTTGATCGCGAGCAGGCGCAAGCGCCGGGAGTACGGCTTCCCTGTCAGGCCCCAGTGGGCGCTGGTAGTCCTGATGGCCGGCGGCTGCGCTACGGTCCTCGGGGCCATGTGGGCATACAACAGCTACCCCCTGCCGCCGCTGCTCGCCACCAAGTATGCGGTCGCGCACGCTATCACCGAGCCGCCCGGCGGGTTGATCATCCCGGTCGGCTTGGCTGCCCCGGTCCTGCTCCTGGGAGCTGTCACGCTGGGCATGATGTTCCTGGCCACGCGCCGGCCGTTCGGGCGTTACGTTTTCTCGATCGGCGGCAACCCCGAAGCCGCGATTCTGGCCGGCATCAACACCCGGCGCACGATTCTCGGGACCTATGTTCTTCTGGGGATCCTGTGCGCCATCGCCGGGGCCGTCCAGGCCGCCCGCCTGGATGCCGGCGTTACGAGCACCGGCACGGGCTACGAGTTGCTGGTCATAGCGGCAGCGGTGATCGGGGGCACCTCGTTCGCGGGCGGTATCGGCACCATCCCCGGTGCCGTGCTGGGCGCTGTCGTCATGCAGTCCCTGAAGTCGGGCATGGTCACTATCGGTGTCGACTCACCTATGCAGGACGTGGCGGTAGGGACCGTCCTCATCCTGGCGGTGGCCCTCGACGCGGTCATCCAGCGGCGCGCCAAGTAGGCCAGGAGCGAAACGATGGATATGGCAACTACTACCCAGGCTGCGACCGCCGCGACCGTGGTCACCGGCGCAGCCCCGCTGGTCGAGATGCGCGACATCTTCGTCGCTTTCGGCGGCGTTCACGCCGTCCAGGACGTCTGCGTGGATCTGCGCGCGGGCGAGGTAGTGGGTTTGGTCGGTGGCAACGGCGCCGGCAAGACCACTCTGATGCGCGCCCTGTCGGGAGCGCATCCGGCGGACTCGGGCGAGATACTGATCGACGGCCACCCCGTCGTGATCCCGAACCCGCGAGCAGCCAAGGCCCTGGGTGTCGAGACTATCTATCAGACACTTGCCCTGGCGGAGAATGTGGATGCGGCGGCCAACCTGTTCCTGGGGCGCGAGCTCAAGACCCGGATCGGCTCGCTCGACGACACGGCGATGGAATCGGCCACCCGAAAGGTCATCGGGCGCCTGAACCCGAACTTCAAGAACTTCAAGACGCCGGTTGTCTCCCTCTCCGGCGGCCAGCGGCAGGCCATCGCCATCTCTCGGGCCATCCATTTCAACGCCCGGGTCTTGATCATGGACGAGCCCACGGCGGCCCTCGGTCCGGCCGAGACCGAGCAGGTTCGCAACGTGATCAAACAGCTGAAGTCAGAAGGTATCGGCATCTTCCTGATCAGCCACGACATCCACGACGTCTTCGACCTGGCCGACCGAATCAGCGTGATGCTCCACGGCAAGCTGGTCGGCACGGTCAACAAGGCCGATGTCACGACGGACGAGGTTCTGGGCATGATCATCATGGGCAAGCTGCCCAACGAGGTCACACAAAAAGAGTTGGCCCAGCTCCACGGCTGACGAGGCCACAGGTCTGGTGCCCAACTCGCAACTCCTCATCGTCGAGCCCGCCATCGGCGGGCTCGACGATTTAAGGGGCGTCAGGCTCGGAGAGGACCTGGCCCGTGCGGTCGCGTTTCTGCTGCCCGGAACCGCGCCGGTGGATGGCCGGGCTCATGGCTCGGCGCGGGCGGACCAGGAACGGACCAGGAACGGACCAGGTAGGCCGGATGCTTGAGAACGGAGGGGCATCCGGGTGGAGACCCTGCGCAGCAGAAATTGGGATCGTCGGCGAGGCAGTCCCCATCGGCACGCGAACCCGCTAGTTCACGAGGGCTGTCGTCGAGCAGGCGACCCGACCTGTCGGAGCGCGGTCCAAGGACGTGAATACTCGACCCTTCCACTGAGCCCTGGCCGGACAAGGTCGAGCTTAGTCGGCCGCGACCCTTGCAGGTCCCGATGACTCGCGGACGACAACTGTCGGCTTGAGGATTTGGACGGTGGTCGCCTCGCGGTCTTCGCCCTCGTCAACGGCCGCCTTCACGCCCGCTGCCGCCATCTCCGCCATCGGCATGCGAACCGTGGTCAAGGCGGGTGTCGTGTACTCGGCCATCGGCAGGTCGTCGAAGCCGACGATGGAGATCTCGCCGGGCACGTCCAGGCCCATGTGGCAGGCAGCATGGAGCGCGCCGATGGCGAGGACGTCGGTCGAGGCGACGATGGCGGTGGGGCGCTGCGGAAGTGCCATCAGCTCCTCGAGAGCCCCCGCGCCGCCGTGCAGCGTGTTCTGCGCATCGCGAACGAATCCCTCAGGTGCTTCCAGACCTTCCGCCGCCGCGCGCTCCAGGAACGCCACACGTCGCTCGCCGATGTCGCCGATCAGTTGGCCTTCGATGAACGCTCCGCCGATGAACGCGATCTTGCGGTGACCGAGCCCCAGCAGGTGATCCATCAGACCGCCTACCCCGAACCTGTTGTCCACGCCGATGATCGAAATGCCGGGCATCGGAGCCGTACCCTGCCACAGGCCGACGACCGAGAAGTTGGTGTCTCGCAGGTCGTCCATCAGGCGCGGCTGATCGCTGGTGTCTCCGAGGAGCAGGATCGCATCGCAATGGCGCGTCTCGAGGACTGCACGCAGGGCAATGGCTTCGTCGGTGCGGCCGTGAGCATGGCCCAGAACAACGTTGTAGCCACGTAGGTTGGCCTCGGTGGAGATGGCGTCGACGGCGCCCGCGAAGAATGGGTCCGTGATTTCGCGCACGATCACGCCCAGAAGCATCGTGCGCGCGCCACGCAAGCCGCGGGCCAGTGGGTTGGGGCGGTAGCGCATCTGCCGTGCGACTTCGAGGATTCGCTCTCGCGTGGCCGGATTGATCGGAATTGCGTTCGGGGCGCCGGTGAGGACCCGCGACACGGTGCTCTGAGAAACGCCGGCGGCGTCAGCGACGTCCTGCATCGTCGGGATGTGCGTCGGACGCGCCGTCGTGGCCGACCTCCGGACGTTGCCGTCCTGCGGCATCGAGCCGGCGTCTTTCAGGCCGGCGGGATCGGTCGACCCAACCTTTTGCCTGGCGGCTTCCCGGCGAGGTGCGGTGGAACTGCGTTTTGGGTTCCTGGCTGCCATCAGTCTCGTCTTGCTTCGTGTGTGGCGATTAGATCGCGCAGCGCCGCTACGATGTCCGTCCGAAATCCCTCCACGTAGAGGACCAAGCCGGGGCCGGTCCCGACCCGCAGCCTACGATAGCAGTACTGGCCCAGATGCTCGGCAAAGTGGCCGTACAGGCGACGCGAAATCGTGCCAAGCGGCTGGTCCTCGACCATGATCGAGACTTCCGTCACCGATGCCTTCCCCCTGGACAAGACAGACTGGCCAAACCAGACTCGCACGAGTGCAATCGAATGTAGCATACCATTTCCGGCATGGCGGACAATTCAGTCCGAGGCGGGCGGAACTGCCTTCCGGAGGCCACGACCCCTCCAGTCGCAGCCTGCCTCAACTCAGATGGCAGCCTCGTCAGAACGCGCCATTGGACTCTGGCGGCGAGGTATCAGGCGCGTAGGCTCTTGGAGAGTAGCGAGGCAGCCGGTGAAGCAGCTCGACAGATCGGACCAACGCCAGCTCCTGGCCATCGCCCGCCGGGCAATCGAGGCGGGGGTCAGCCGCGGCGCCTTCGCCGACCCGGTGGCGGGCTCACTCTCGGCTTCTCTGACCGAGCCTGCCGCGGCCTTCGTCACCATCCATGAGCACGCCGAACTGCGCGGCTGCATCGGCCTGCTGCGCTTCGAGGTCCCGCTCTGGATCAACGTTCGAGATGCCGCGGCGGCCGCGGCGCTCGACGATCCCCGCTTCCTGCCCGTCGACGCCTCCGAGCTGTCGGCCCTCGAGCTCGAGGTCTCGGTGCTGGACCCGCCAGTCGAGCTGCCGAACCCGTCCGGCTTCGTGGCCGGGCGCCATGGCATCGTCGTTGAGCGCGGGCCGCACCGGGCCCTGTTGCTGCCCCAGGTAGCGGCCGAAATGGGCTGGGGCGAGACGCAGATGCTCCAGGCCGTGTGTCGCAAGGCGAACCTGCCGGGCGACGCCTGGCGCGACGCGGCGACCCGACTCTACGTCTTCGAGTCGACCTGTTTCGCCGAGGCCGATCCCGAAGTCGAGCCCACGGCCGGCTGACCGGGCCCGCCGCCGGCCGCCAATCGCAACAGCCGACCCACACCGCGGCGGCTTCAGGGTCGCTTCAGTTCGCGAGCCAACCATCATCCCCGGTTGGTAGCCGCAAGGTTCGAAGAAGTGGCTCACAGGAGGTTTCTCATGGTGTCCGACAAGCGGCGACTCGGCCAACGCATCGCCGTCCCGGTCGCGTCTCTGGTCCTGGTGGTCGTAGTGGCTGCCTGTGCCTCGTCCGCCAACAACGGGTTCAGCGCGAAGGTGCTCGGCGGCGCTCCGGCCTCGGCGACCGCGACCCTCGCGGCGAACGTTCCGGCCGTGCTCCCGGGAGCCACGTCAACCCCCGTAACATCGCTCGTCGTCTCGAACGGATCTGCTCTGGCGCTGCAGGAACAGATGGTTGCGGTCATCAAGCAGGCCAGCCCGTCGGTCGTCGAGATCCAGACCGACGCCGGCCTTGGCTCGGGCATCGTCTACGACTCGAAGGGCGACATCGTCACCAACTACCACGTCGTCGCCGGATCGACGACGTTCACCGTTACCCTCTCCAACGGTCATTCGTATCCTGCGACGCTCGTCGGCAGCTATCAGCCCGACGACATCGCGGTGATCAAGGTCAACACCACTGGGCTGACTCCGGCGACATTTGGCGACTCGGCCCAACTCTCGGTCGGTGACTTCGTCATGGCCATGGGCAATCCTCTCGGGCTGCAGTCCAGCGTCACCGAAGGCATCGTCAGTGCCCTGAATCGACAGGTCAGCGAGCCGACGGGGAACGTGCTCCCCGACGCCATCCAGACAAGCGCAGCCATCAACCCCGGCAACAGCGGCGGCGCGCTGGTCGATCTCAACGGCGAGGTCGTCGGCATCCCGACTCTCGAGGCCACCGACCCGCAGCTCGGCGGGGCGGCCGGCGGGATCGGCTTCGCCATCTCCAGCAACCGGGCCAAGGTGATCGCGGATCAGCTCATCGCCAGCGGCACGGTGACCAGCTCCGGGCGGGCCTACATGGGCGTGCAGCTCAGCGACGGCGCCAACGGGCCGACGATCGTGCTGGTCAAGTCGGGTGGACCCGCGGCCGCTGCCGGGGTCGCCGTCGGCGATGTGGTCCTCTCGATCGACGACACCCTGACTCCGGACACCGCCACGTTGATCGAAGCGGTAGCGGCCCATCACCCGGGCGACGTCGTGAAGCTCAAAGTTCAGCATCAGGACGGCACCACGGCCACGGTCTCCGTGACCCTCGGAGAGCTGCCGCAGGGTAGCTGATCGCGCCGCCGGCCACGTGCCGGTGGGCGGCAACAGACAGATGGTTGGAGGCGGCCGGTTCGGCCGCCTCTAGCTCTGCCCGGGACCGATCGGCAGGTCGAAAGCGATGACTGTGCCGCCGCCCGCCGGTTGATCGGCCTTGATGTTTCCGCCGTGGGCCTCGACCAGCCGGCGGGCGATGGCCAGCCCCAGGCCCGAGCCACGGGAATCCTCCGCCTTCGCGAAACGCTCGAAGAGGTGCGGGAGCAGGTCGGGCGCGATGCCCGGGCCATGGTCGACGACCGAGACGGTGACCCAACCGGGCCGGGCCTGGCCGGCGATCGACACGACGCTCGCGGCGGGCGCATAGCGGAGCGCGTTGGCCACGAGGTTGACGACCACCTGCTGGATGCGAAGCGGGTCGAGGTCGACCAGCGGCATGTCGTCCGGCATAGCCACCTGCAGCTGTACTTTCGCGTTGGCCGCGAGACTCTCGAAGGAAGTGGCAGCCTCCTGAGCCAGGATGGCCAGGTCGGTCGGCTCCCTGTGCAGCGGCAGAGTGCCGGCCTCGGCCAGGGCGAGGGTTCGGAGATCCTCGACGAGCTTGGTCAGCATCGCGATCTGGTCGACGGCCGCGGTCAGATGAGCTTCGTCGATGGGATGGACGCCGTCGATCATGGCCTCGAGCTCGCCCCGCAACACCGCCAGCGGAGTCCGCAACTCGTGACTGACGTCGGCGAGGAGCGACCGCCGCTGCCGCTCATCCGTTTCCAGGCGAGTGGCCATCGAGTTGAACGCGCCTACGAGCGACTTGAGCTCGCGGGGTCCGTGGCGGTACGGAGCCACCCGGGCCGAGTAGTCGCCCGACTCGAGCCTGCCGGCCGCCTCGATCAGATCCCCGAACGGGACCGCAAGGTGCCGCGCCCCGCCGGCAGTGACAACGATGGCGAGTATCAGGATGAACGTGATGGGCGGACCAAATAGGACGGCCGTTGGGCCGGAGAGACCAACGGCGCCGAGAATCTGCAGAATGGCGATCAGCGGCCCGAGGATGACCAGCGTGAAGATCACCAGGACGCCGAGCGCGAAGCGGACGAAGAACTGCCGCCGCACGCGGCGCCACGGGAACTCTCCCTGCGGCGGCCAGGGCTCGTCGGTTGGCCACCAGCCGGGCCGCTCGCGGTGACCGGCGCGCCACAGTCGAGGCCGCTCGCCGTGAAAGCCCGGGCCCCGATGACCTGGCCTTCGATGGCGATGACCATGCCGCGACCAACCCTCCCACGGGTCGCCGGCCGAGCCTGCCGGGTGGCCGTCCGATGGATCGCTCACTCGGGCGCCTCGGCGAACCGATAGCCGACGCCGTAGACGGTCAGAACGTAGCGGGGTCGACTGGGGTCTTCTTCGAGCTTGCGGCGAACGTTCTTGACGTGGGCGTCGATCGCTCGCTCGTAGGATTCGAAGGCTACGCCGTGGATGGAGTCGAGCAGCTGCGATCGGGTGAAGATGCGCCCGGGCTGTCGGGCCAGCGTCAGCAGCAGCTGGAATTCGGTCGGCGTCAATTCGACCGTTCGGTCGCCGGCGGTGACGCGCATTCGGGCGACGTCGATGGCGACGCCGCCGACCTCGATGCGATCGTTCGGTGATGCCTGGCGGTCGACGCGCCGCATGATGGCTCGGATGCGGGCGACCAGTTCGCGCGGGCTGAACGGCTTGGTGACGTAGTCGTCCGCGCCGATCTCGAGGCCCAGGACGCGGTCCAGCTCATCGTCGCGGGCGGTCAGCATGATGATGGGCATCGTTGAGTCGCGCCTGATCTCGCGGGCCACGTCCAGGCCGTCCATGCCGGGCAGGCCCAGGTCCAGGACGAGAATGTCGGGCTTTCGAATGCGCACGGCGGTCAACGCCGAGGGACCGTCCGTGGCCGTTATCACGCCGAAACCGGCGTGCTCGAGATAGTCGCGAGCAAGCTCCACGATACGGGGTTCGTCGTCGACGACGAGTACGGTCTTCACGGCTGGCCCATCGTACGGCGCCACGACGCGAGGCAGAAGCCCGGCGTGCCAGGCCCCTGCCTCCTCATCGTGATTACGCGTCCGTCGGGGAGCCGCCGGCTGCGGGGGTCGTGGGCGGCTGAGCGTCGTGGGCGCGTCGGTGGTACTCGTCGAAACGAGCCTGCCCGACCTCGCGCCAATTGCTGCGATGCCAGCCACCGTGCCACTCGCCGGGCCCGGTCGCACCGGGCTCGCCCGTGGCCTGGGGTCCCCAGTAGCCGTGGTGAGCCCAGGCTCGGCGGCGATGGCCGAACAAGAGCAGTCCGATCAATCGGAACATCACGATCAGAACGATGATCGTGACCACGAACCCGACGACGTGACCCGCGCCGAGCGCCCCACCGTATGCCCACGGCTGGACGTTGGTGACGGTCGAGCCGCCGCCTGCGGCGAAGCCGGCGGCGTATGCGCCGGCCGTGATGAACGCGATGAACCCGAGCAGCAGTAGCGCGGCCAATACTCGGAAGCCGAACCCCTGTCGCATCTCCATCTCCTTTCGATGGCGCTCCCGATGTACTGCGGGTCGGCCGAGAGCGGTTGCCGACCTTGGCCCCAAGGCTGGCAGCCGCTTGTGAAGGAGTCGTGAACGCAAGTCGGAGGAGTGGTGAGGGAGCGTGGCCCTCGATATCCCCTTGCGATCCGCCGCCGGGCCCCGGCCCGGCCGCGCCTACATCGTGAAGTAGCCGGTCACGTCGAACACGACATCGGTCGTGGTTCGGGAGCTGCCGACGAAGACGACCCACAGCACGCCGCCTGAGCCGAGTGGAACCGTCACGCCGTTGGCCCGGTTGTCGCCGGTCGGGAAGTTGAGCGTCGAGGTCGACGGCGGCCAGTTGGGTACCGCCGGCGTCAGGCTCAAATAGCCGAGCGAGTGCTGGTTGACCACGGTCAGGTTGCCGGTCACAGCCGTCGCGGAGGCGGGGACGTTCTTGCTCGAGTCCGAGGGCACGCGCCCGGTGACCTGGAAGCTGACGGCGGCCCCGCTGGTAAGCGATGCCGACAGACCAGTCTGGCCAGATCCCGCGCGCGAGTCCACCAGACGGTTCGGCGCTACCGACACATACGTGGCGCCGGAGCTGTTGGGAACGAAGTAGCCGGTCACGTCGAACACGACATCGGTCGTGGTTCCGGGAGTGCCCACGAAGGTGACCCACAGCACGCCGCCCGCGCCGAGCGGGACCGTCACGTTGTTGGCCCGGTTGTCGCCTGTCGGGAAGTTGAGCGTCGAGGTCGAAGGCGGCCAGTCGGGCACGGCCGGGGTCAGGGCCAGATAGCCGAGCGAGTGCTGGTTGACCACCGTCAGGTTGCCGGTCACGGCGTTGGCCTCGGCCGGCACGTTCTTGCTGGGGTCCGAGGGCGCGCGGCCGGTGACCTGGAAGCTGACGGCGGCCCCGCTGGTAAGCGATGCCGAGAGACCGGTCCGACCCGACCCCGCGCGCGAGTCCGCGAGGCGGTTCGGCGTCACCGGCAGGTATGTGGCGCCGGAGCTGTTGGGAACGAAGTAGCCGGTCACGTCGAACACGACATCGGTCGTGGTTCCGGGAGTGCCGACGAAGACGACCCACAGCACGCCGCCTGAGCCGAGTGGAACCGTCACGCCGTTGGCCCGGTTGTCGCCGGTCGGGAAGTTGAGCGTCGAGGTCGACGGCGGCCAGTTGGGTACCGCCGGCGTCAGGCTCAAATAGCCGAGCGAGTGCTGGTTGACCACGGTCAGGTTGCCGGTCACAGCCGTCGCGGAGGCGGGGACGTTCTTGCTCGAGTCCGAGGGCACGCGCCCGGTGACCTGGAAGCTGACGGCGGCCCCGCTGGTAAGCGATGCCGACAGACCAGTCTGGCCAGATCCCGCGCGCGAGTCCACGAGACGGTTCGGCGTCACCGGCACGTACGTGGCGCCGGCGAGTGGCATCACGGGCGCCGATGGATCCGAGGGCGCGCTCGGCCCCACATCGTTCGAGGCCACAACCGTGAACTGGTACGGGACGCGGTTGGTCAACCCACCAACGGTGCAGGAAGTGGCCCCCGTCGTTGTGCAGCTGAGCCCACCCGGCGACGAGGTGACGGTGTAACCGGTGATGGCGATTGCACCGTTGCTCTGCGCCGCCGTCCAGCTGACGACGGCCTGCGAGTCCGAACCGATGCCGCTGACGCCGGTCGGAGCCGATGGAGTCGTTGCCGGGATCACGGGCGCGGACGGGACGGAAGGAAGACCCATACCGACGGCGTTGGTGGCGGTGACGGAGAAGGTGTAGCTGACGCCGTTGGTCAGGCCGCCGACGGTGCATCCGGACGCGGCCGTGTTGGTGCAGGTCAGTCCGCCGGGCGTCGAGGTCACTGTATACAGACTGATGGGGCTTCCGCCGCCGTTGACCGGCGCCACCCAGGTTACGGTGGCCGAGCCGTTACCCCGAGCGGCAGACGCACCGGTCGGTGGGTAGGGCACCGCCGCCGGTATGACGGCGTTGGAGGGATCGGAGGCGGAACCGGGCCCGCTCGAGTTGGCTGCCGTCACCCTGAACGTGTAGCTCTGGCCGTTGGTCAGGCCACCTACCACGCAGCTGGTCGCGCCGGCGGTGGTGCAGCCGAACCCCGCGGGCGTCGACGCGACGGTGTAGCCCGTGATCGGCGATGTGCCACTCGATGCCGGCGCCGTCCAGGACACCATGGCTTGCGCGTTGCCGCGTGTGGCGCTGGCGCCGGTCGGCGGACCGGGCCTGGCTTCCGGGGTTAGGGCGGTCAGGCCAGACGGCGAACCCAGACCGGTCGGACCGTCGTAGCCGGTGCCGGCGGTGCAGAAGTAGGTCGTGGCGCAACTGCCGTTGCTACCGGAGGTGATGTCATACAGGCTGCCGGCGTTCGAGTAGAGGGCGTGGAACGGATACATACCGGGGGACTGTTGTCCGGCCAGCATATAGGCCGCGGCGATGATCGGAGAAGCCGCGCTGGTGCCGCCGTAGGCATACCACCCCGCCCCGCCCGAACCATTGGGGTCATAAACCTCGACACCCGTGTGGGGGTCCGAGACGGCCGAGATGTCGGCGCTCATTCGATGGGAGCAGCCGCTGTCCGTTTGCCAGGACGGCTTGGGCTCGTACAGCGAGCAACCGCTGCCGGCTCCGGTCCAGGTCGTCTCCGTCCAGCCTCGGGCGTTGGCGGCCGGGCTCAGCGAAGTGCCCCCCACGCCGACCACGTACGGCGACACGGACGGGTACTGGGCGCTGTTGGAGTTGCACGGAGCCATCTGGCTCAGGTATCCGCAGTCGCCCGTGGATGCCGTGATGATGACGCCGGGGTGGTTGTAGTACGCGTCCATGGCCAGCTCACCGCTGCTGCCGAGCTGTGTTTCCGGCCCCCCGTAGCTGTTGGTGACGGCGTCGGCGCCGAGTGCGACCGCGGTGTTGACCGCCGTGCCGAGGGCGGTTATCGAGGTCGAGAAACCTTCGACGAGCAATATGTTGCAGAGAGGGCAAATGGCTGAGACCATGTCCAGGTCGAGCGCTTCTTCCTGATTCCAGCCCTGGTTGGTGACCGGGGTGCCGGACCACGACGCTCCCAGAGTGCTGACGCCGCTCTGGTCGACCTGGCGGAAGCAGCCGCTGGCCGAGGTGCAGTCCTGCAGGCCGTAGTGGCTGCGGTAGGTGGCGAGTGCGGATTCGGCGTTGGCCAGGTGATAGGCGTCGACGACCGCGACCGTCAGGCCCGCCCCGTTCGTAGCGGCCGCAGACGTGAGGCCGTAGGCGCTCTGGAGATCCACCGGCTCGAGGTACTTGCCGTTTCGAAGCAGGGGCGATGCCCCTCCCGAAAGTCCCGCGCTCGCCTGGCCGGGTGCGACGTTCTCGACCAGGGCGAAGCATCTGGCATGGCCGGGCTCGGGCTCCGGGCAGGCCGCCGAGAACGTGGGCGCGGCCGGAGTCGGATCAGCGGCCAGCGTCGCCGCAGGGGCGATCCACCAGGCTGCCGCCGCCACGACTGCCGCCAGCAAACGTAGTGGCGTCCGGCCGATATGGTGAGTATCGAGTCCGTTCATCTTCCCTCGGAGTTGTCGGGCTCCCGTGACTCTAGCCCAATCGGTCGACTGAGGTCATCAGGACCAAAGGACCCCCGGGTACGCTGGCTCACCGCCGAGCGGTGCACGAGGGCGCGCCACAGTCTACGACGGTCGCGCGGCCTCGAACTCTATGTTGCCAAATTGACGCTCGATCGCGACTCTCCACGATCAGGCGACGTCGCGATTCCTCATGCCCACTCCGCCGAGGATCAGACCGACGACTGCGATCGCCACGCAAACGGTCATCCCGATCGGGTCCCAGTTGCCGATCATCGGCTGGCCCAGATGCGAGGTCAGGGCGAGCTGGTGGACCCAGTCGGGCAGGTTGAGCAGCGGCGCCAGGAACTCGATGAGGAACGTCGCGATGACGAAGACGGCCACGGCCTCGCCGGCGATGGTGTTGCGGTAGAGGCCGCCGACGGCGAATCCGATGCCGGCGACCGCCGCCGCGTACAGGCCGATGACCACCGCTCCGGCCACCGGGGTCAGCACGTCGGTGCCTGCCGACGCCACTCCGATGGCGATGCCGAGCATGGACAGGACGGTCATCACGACGATCGCGCCGAAGACGCCTATGCCGCTCGAGATGGCCCACCGCGCCCGGCCGAGCGGGCTGGCCAGCAGCATCTCGAGCCTGCGGCCGTTCTCGTCCGAAGCCCAGCCGGCCACGAGTGTCGAAGCACACAGGCCCGCAACGATGAAGCCCAGGTAGACGAACATCAGCTGCAGGAAGCCGCCCCCCGTCGCGATGTCGTAGCCCTTGAACAGGGTGGTGAAGAGCTTGGACGTGTCGGGTGACTTGCCGAGCTCGGCGGCGAAGGAGCGGCTGGATGCGGCGATCAGGAGCGCGTATGTCGCCAGGCCCAGGCCCCACGCGATCCCCAGCGGCAGCCGCTCGCCGAACGAGCGGCCGGTCGGGCCGCGAACGCCGAGNNAGCCAGTCGTACTGGCCGGCGAGGGGCAGATGGTTGGCCGTCCAGTGGAACCACGTCAGATTGGCGAGTGGCTTGAGCGCCGGCACCGATGTCGAGTAGCCGCTGACGACATAGCCGCCCAGCAGCACGGCGCCGGCGACACCGGCCGCACTGGCGCGCCCCACGAACGGAGCCAGGGCCCAGGCCACGGAACCGGAGACGAGGGCCATCAGACCCACCCAGAGCGCGAACCCAACGGCCGCGAGTAGCGAGATCTCATCGCCGGGAAGGGTGCCGAAGGCGGCGCTGCCGAGCCACGTGACGAGGGCCAGGAAGACCATTGCGACGGTCATCCCGGTCAGATGCGCGGCCAGCTTCTCGACCGCGATCCGGCGCTTGCCGAACGGAGCGGCTGCGACCATGTCCAGGCTGCCCCGGCGCGCCTCGGTGGCGAGCGTGCCCGAAAGGGCGACGATCGACCACAGACCGGCGATGAGCGCGAAGAATGGGCCGTACTTCCACGACAGCGACCCGCCCAGCGTCTGGACGTTGACCGGATTGTTGTACAGGCCCTTGAGCGCATCGGGGATGTTGTCGATCACGTTCTGGAGGTCCAGGCGCGATGCCGGCGTGGCGTAGGCGGCGGCGAACGCCTTGCAGCCGGCGACCATGATGCCGGCCAGCAGCCCGGCCACGATGATGAAGGCCAGACGCGAGTCGCGGAGCGTCTTGGCGTAGACGCTGCCGAAGCCGTACAAGCGGCTCCACAGAGATGCCGTTGTGATCCGCCCGCCGAGCGCGGGACGGCCGGCTTCAACGGCCATCACTTCGCCTCGCCCGCAGGAGCCTCGCCCGCAGGAGCCTCGTCGGTCACGCGGCCGTACTGGGCCAGGAACGTCTCCTCGAGGCTGGGCTCGCGGCTCAGGAAATCGGTCACACCGAGACGAGCCGCGGCCTGGACCAGCGGCGTGATCGGCCCGAGCACCCGCAACCGCAGCAGGTGATCCTCGATCTGGATGTCACTTACGCCGGAGAGCTTCTCGAACTCGGCTGCCGGCGGATCGCCGGCGAACCGCAGCTCCACCTGGTGGTGGGCCAGGTCGCGGAGAGCGTCGACGCGGTCGACCCGGACCAGCATGCCCTCGCGGATGATCGCGACCCTGTCGCAGCTCCGCTCGACCTCGCTCAGGATGTGGCTGGAGAGGAAAACCGTTCGCCCCTCCTTGACCGCATCGCGCAGCAAGGAGAAGAAGGTCTGCTGGACGAGCGGGTCGAGCCCGGAGGTCGGTTCATCCAGGAGAAGCAACTCGGGTTTGTTCTGGAGCGCCGCGACCAGACCGACCTTCTGCTTGTTGCCTTTGGAGTACTCGCGGAAGCGTCGGCTCGGGTCCAGGTCGAAACGACCGATGAGCTCGGCCTGATAGGCCTTGTCGACGCCGCCGCGCAGATTGCCGAAATACTCGAGCGTCTGGCCGCCGGTCAGTCGGTCGTACAGCGCGAACTCGCCGGGCAGGTAGCCGAGCCGTCGATGGATGGCGGCCGGATTCTTCGAGCTTTCGATGTCGAAGACGAAGGCGTGGCCGCTGGTCGGTCGGATGAGGTCGAGGAGGAGCCGGATCGTCGTCGTCTTGCCGGCCCCGTTTGGTCCGAGGAAGCCGAATACCTCACCCTGCTGGACCTCGAGATCCACGTCGATGATCCCGCGGTGCGAGCCGTAGGATTTGGTCAGCTTCTCAGTCCGAATGATCGCGGCCATGCGGCTCCTTGGAAGGGGCGAATTCGACGTTCAGATTGTCGTCTCTTCAGGTTGTCCGGTCCACAGCCGGTCGACAGGAAACGGCCGATGAATCTGGCCCTTGCGGACCCCGTCAGCTGCCTGACAGCCGATACCCCAGGTGATGTCAGATTCAGTGCGCGCTCGAGTCCGAACCGCGGCCAGGCTGCTGGCCTGCATCGGTCTGATTGCCGTGGCTGGCTGCGCCAGCACCGCCGTGCCGACCTGTTCCGCCGGGTCCGGGAGTGGGGCCTGCACGCGGGTCCTGTTCCTGGGCAACAGCTACACGTACGTCAACGATCTGCCGTCGACCTTCGCTGCCCTCGCTCGGTCGGCCGGTCGTCAGATCGAGGTCGGCATGGTCGCGAACGGCGGCGAGACCCTGGCCCAGCACGAGGCTTCATCCCAATCGCGCGACAGGATCACTTCACAGGGCTGGACGTACGTGGTCCTCCAAGAACAGAGCGACACGCCATCCACCGCCTCCGGTCGCGACTACTCCATGTATCCAGCCGCGCGGGCACTGGCCCGCAACATCAAGGACGCGGGGGCCGTGCCGATGTTCTTCATGACCTGGGCTCACAAGGACGGCGAGCCTTCGGCCGGGCTGGCCTACGAGGGCATGCAGCAGCAGGTCGACGCCGCGTACGCGGGTATCGCCACCGAGCTCCACGTGCCGGTCGCGCCGGTCGGGTTCACCTGGTTCATCGTCCACGCCGATCATCCCGAGATGACGCTCTGGAGCGACGATGGCAGTCACCCCTCGATCGCCGGCACGTACCTCGCCGCCTGCGTCTTCTACGCCTCGATCTTCAAGCAGAGCCCGGTTGGGCTGAGCTTCCACGATGGCGTGCCCGATGACCAGGCCCGGATCCTCCAGGACGAGGCCGGCCGGCACGTCCTCGATCTGCAGGATCAGTGGGGTCTGCGGTAAGGCGGCCGACCCGTCGAGGCCGGCGGCCGCTCCGCGCCCCTCTCCTGTGACGTCATACGAGCCGACGAGGTGGAGTTGGCCGTGGCCCTGGCTGCTCTCGGCTGACGGACGCCCCGTCCGCTGTTGTACTCTGTCGGCCCGCCACTCTTGAGCGAATGGTGAAGGGCGGCAGGAGATTGCGTCCCATGGCCAGACTCGACATAGCCGCGCCCGATCCCATCCGCGACGACCTCTTCCCGGACACGTCGCACTCGCCATCGCTGGGCGAGCTCGTGGGCTATGAGCGCGCCGCGGATATCGTCGACTTCTGCTTCATCGCCAACCCCTACTACCCCACGCCCCAGATGATCGACGCGCTGCAAGAGGCACTCCCGACCCTCATCAAGTGCTACCCCTCGAGCAATCCGGCCACGAGCCAGCAGGCCCTGGCCGCGGCCATCGGCGTGGATCAGGCCGACCTCATCGTCGGCAACGGCGCCACCGAGTTGATCGTTTCGATCAACTCGATCCTCGTCGATCGCATCGGCGTGGCGGTGCCCACCTTCAGCGAATACATCGACAAGCTGCGCGACCCGAGGGCCGCCGAGCTGTTCGTGCTGGACCGCGAGCGCGACTATCGGCTGGACCTGCGCGAGTACCTGGCCTGGGGTCGAGAGCGTGGCGTGGGCGCTCTGCTGGTCATCAACCCGGGCAATCCGACCGGCCAGCTCCACTCGCTCGACGACATGCTCGACTTCATGGAGCAGGCCCGCGACCTCGATCTGGTCATCGTCGACGAGTCGTTCATCGACTTCGCGGGCGCCGCCGTCCCCAGCTTGCAGCCGCACGCCGATCGGTTCGAGAACCTCGTCATCGTGCGCAGCATGAGCAAGCACTACGGTGTGCCGGGGCTGCGACTCGGCTTCTGCTATAGCCGCAACCACCGGCTGCTCGAGAGCCTCAGGCGCCTGCTTCCGACCTGGAACCTGAACAGCGTGGCGGAGTACTTCCTGACGCTCCTGCCCGCGACGGTCGCCGCGTACGAGCAGTCGCTCCGCCGCGTCACGGCCGATGTGCGCAAGCTCCAGAACGACCTGGCGGCGATCGAGGGCCTGTTCGTCTACCCGACCGGATCGAACTTCGTCCTCGTCCGGATCGAAGGCGACATGACCGCGACCGAGCTGCAGGCGCGCCTTCTGGCCGATCATCAGATGTACGTGCGCGATTGCTCGAACAAGGTCGGCATGGACGACCGCCACGTCCGAGTGGCGTCGCAGGGACGCGTGGCCGATGCCCGCCTGGTGGAGGTGTTGCGCGACATGATGATGGCGCCCGGGGCGTCCGGCCTCGGGGCTTGACACTGACGTAACGTCAGGGTTCATTATGCGGCGGTGAACGACGGAGCCGTGAGTTACGAAGTCGGCGCGGTCGCTCGACTATCGGGCGTCACCGTGCGGACGTTGCACCACTACGATCAGATCGGGCTGCTGCGGCCGAGCGATCGGACGTCCGCGGGCTATCGGCGCTACGACGAGCGCGACCTGGAGCGGCTGCAGCGCATCCTCTTCTATCGGGAGCTCGGCTTCGATCTGGACCGAATCAAGCATCTGGTCGACGACGGCGCGACCGGCGGCCTGGCCCATCTGCGAGCCCAGCACCGGCTGCTCCGAGACCGAATCGCGCGTCTGGAGCACATGGTCGGAGCCGTCGAGAAGGCCATGGAGGCAAACACAATGGGAATCTCACTGACGCCCGAGGAGAAGCTCGAGGTCTTCGGCGACTTCGACCCCAACGCCCACGCCGCCGAAGCACAAGAGCGCTGGGGCGACACGGACGCCTATCGCGAGTCGGAGCGCCGCGTCGCCACTTATCGCAAGGAAGACTGGGCTCGGCAGAAGGCCGAGGGCGCTGCCGTCAACGAGCGCCTGGCGCGGGCGCTGGCCTCGGGGCTGCCGGCCGATGACCCGCAGGCGATGGACGCCGCCGAGGCTCATCGCCGGATGATCGGCGAGTGGTTCTACCCCTGCTCGTTCGAGATGCACCTCGGCCTGGCCGAGATGTACATCTCCGATCCGCGCTTCACCGCCAACTACGAGAAGGTCGCGCCGGGCCTGGCCCAGTATGTCCACGACGCCATCGTCGCCAACTCGAAGCGCTAGGACGGCGGTCCCGATCCGGCCTTCCGGCGTCGCACCGCATGGCACCGCATGGCACCGCGCCGCGCCGGACGCTTCAGGCAAGCCCGTGCGCGCGTCGATGTTGCCCATTTCCAGACACAGAGTCGACCAATACGTCTCACCTGGTCGTCCGCTACTCACAGGGTGAGCACATCGGACCGTGGTCGTGCCCATGCGAGGGTCTCGAGGTCCAGGTTGCTCGGATGCGGCCGCATCTTCGACCGCGCGGACCGGAAGGAGCAGGTCGAAGGATCGACTGGGCGTTGGGCGTGTATTCCGAACCGGGCAGGTCCGGCATCTTCACCGGACCCGTGGCCTCGCTGATGTCGCATGTGCTCACCCGTAGAGCAGCGAGGCGCCCGTGCAAGCGAATCGGGTGATACTTGCTCACCAGGCGAGCGGACTCGATCGTTGTTGCTGGGTGTCGCCATCGCCTACTCTCGACGAGGGCGCGTCGCCCGGTGGGACCAGGCGACGTCGACCCCGCAAGGAACCACCACATGCGCGTTCTCGTTGCCTACGCCAGCCGTCACGGCGCGACTCAGGGGATCGCCGAGCGGATCGCCGAGACGCTGCGGAAGGCCGGGCTCGAAGCCGAGGCACTCCCCGCGGCCTCGGTCAAGAACCTGGCGGCCTACGACGCGTTCGTGATCGGCGGCGCGGCCTACATGTTCCACTGGCTCAAGGACGCGACGAAGTTCGTGCGTCGCAACCGGGCGTTTCTGGCTACGAGACCGGTCTGGCTCTTCAGCAGCGGGCCGATCGGCACCGAGCCCATCGACGCCCAGGGCCGTGACCAGAAAGTGGGCGCGGTACCGCGCGAGTTCGCGGAGCTGGTCCCGGCCGTCAAGGCACGCGGCCAGGAGATCTTCTTCGGCGCCGTCGATTCCGGGCGCAAGCCGATCGGCTTCGCGGAGCGGATGATGTCGGTGATCCCGGCCGCGAAGGGGGCGTTGCCGGTGGGCGATTTCCGGGACTGGCCGGCTATCGAAGCGTGGGCCGCCACGATCGCGCGCGATCTCGCATAGGGCGCGGCCACCGTCGGCCGTGCCCCGATCTCACGGTAACGGCCGCCAGGCCTTGCCGAGCAGGGTCCCGATGCCGGCGATGAGGGCGCCGAGCCCCACGAAAACGAAGCTGACCTCGGTCACCTCGTGCTTCATGATCAGGTTCGTCGGCAGGCCCTGGAAGACCGAGTTCAGTTCGGTGGCAGTCGAAGCCGGGTGATACGTGGCGCCGGTCATCGCGGCGATCTGCTTGAGCGTGGCCTCGTCGATGCCGCGCGGGAAGTTGCCGCCACCGCCNNCCGCCACCGCCGCTGTAGCCGCCACCGCCACCGCCGAACCCGCCACCGCCGCCGCCGGCGCCCGGCTCGCGGCCCTGGAATTGCGGCCTGCACGTCGCGCTCATCGCCCCGCCGTCCGCGGTGCCAAAGCCGATGGTGTAGACCCGCACGCCCCTATCGGCCGCCTGCTGGGCGGCGACGAGTGGATCCGTGCCGGTGTTGTTCGCGCCGTCGGTGAGCAGGACGATGATGTCCGGCGCGTAGGCGCCCTTGACCACCGGCACCGGCGCGGTGCCGGTCGAGGTGCTCGACTGGCTCTTTGCGACCGCCGGGTCGACCTGGGAAATGGCGTCGATCGAGGCGAGGATGCCGTCGCCGATGCCGGTCCGCTGGCCGGTGGCGAGACTCTGGAGCGCGGCCAGCAGGGCGGCCTGGTCGTTGGTCGGCGCCTGGACCACCTGCGCGTAGCTGCTGAAGGCGACGATCCCGATCTGGGTCGATGAGGACTGCGCCTTGACGAACGCCTCGGCCGCGGCTTCGGCCGCTTCGAGGCGGCTCGGCGGAATGTCGGACGAGCACATGCTGCCCGAAACGTCGATCGTCAGGATGATCGTGGTCTGGTTCGACGGCACGGCCAGGATTACTACCGGTCGGGCCATGCCGATCACGAGGGCGGCTAGCGCGGCCACGAACAGCACGAACGGCAGGTGGCGGCGCAGGCGAGACGATCCGGGCATCGCGTCCCGGATCAGGGCCAGACTCGAGTACCGAACGCCGGAGCGGCGCCGCCGTCGCTGGCTCCAGATGTAGACGCCGATCAACGCCGGTACGACAAGGAGCAAGGCGAGCAAGCCCGACCAGAGGAAGTCCATCTATCGTCGTCCTTCCCGGCGTTTGAGACTCCGGCCCGCGGTCATGGCAGTCGACCGAGCCAGATGAGCGATGTCAGCGCACCCGTTAGCAGCATCAGGACGCTCACGCCCGCCAGGATGGACGTGACCTCCGTCAGCTGGGGCTGGAGGACGACCGCGGTGTCGATGTTGTCGTAGATCGAGAGCAGCTGCGCCGCATCGGTAGCGTTGTAGTAGGTGCCGCCGGTGGTCTGGGCGATCGACTGCAGGGTCGCCTCGTCGAGCTGGGTGAATTCCTGGAAGCCATTCACGGTCACCGTCGTTCCTGCCGCGCTGCCGATGCCGACGGTGTAGACGCGGACTCCCTGATCGGCCGCCGCCTGCGCGGCAGTGGCCGGATCGGGATTCTCGTTGTTCTCGCCGTCGCTCAACAGGACGATGACGGCCGGGGCGTGCACCCCGGAGGGCATCGGTGTTGGAGTGGGCGTCGGCGATGCGTCGGGCGATCGGTTGGAGTAGTAGTTGTTGGAGTAGGGCCCGGCTTCCGCGATCGCGATGGCCTTGAGCGAGGCATTGATGCCCTGGGCGAGCGAGGTGCCGCGTTGGGGCGTCAGGCGATCGATGGCCGACACGACGGTCGCCTGGTCGTTCGTGGGCGCCTGGACCGACACTCCTGAGTCGCTGAAGGCCACGACGCCGATCGAGATGGTGACCGGCTGCTTGGCGACGAAGTCCTTGGCCGCCACCTTGGCCGCCTCGATCCGGCTGGGGGCGAGGTCGTTGGCGGCCATGCTCGCGGAGATGTCGAAGGCGAGGATCACCGTGCCCTCCTCGCGCGGCAGGCTCACGACCGCCTGCGGTCGGCTGAGGGAGAACAGCATGACCGTCAGCCCGAGCAGCAACAGCGCCGCCGGGATCCGGCTGCGGATGCGTCCGGGACGGCCGCCGGCGCCCGCGGCGATCCCGAGCCCGCCGTAGGTGGCCAGACGGCGCCGCCGCCGCTTGTCCATGAACCAGAACAGCAGCAGCCCGAGCGGGATGAGGGCCAGCGAGGCCAGCATCGGGGGCCAGATGAACGACATCGACTACCTCCGCCTGCCGCGGCGGACCGTGGCCATGCGCACGATCGCACGGACGAGGTCCTCGTCCGTGGACAGTGACAGGGCCTCGACCCCGGCCCGTTTGAAGGCCCGGTTGACGTCTGCTTCCCGCCGGGCCGCGGCCTCGCCGAAGCGGCGACGGAAGCCCGCGTCGTGGGTGTCGACGAGCAGCTGCTCGCCGGTCTCGGCATCTTCCATGACCAGGTGGCCCACGTCGGGCAAATCGACCTCGCGCGGGTCGGTGAGGCGAACGGCGATCACCTCGTGGCGGTGGTTGAGCAGGTTGAGTGGCCGCTCCCAGCCGGGGGCGCTGATGAAGTCCGACACGATGAAGATCAGCGAGCGGCGCTTGATGATGCCCTGGCCGGCCTCGAGCAGAGTCGAGAGGTCGGTGAACGGGGCATGGGCGAGCCGCGGCTGGTTCTGCAGGTCGTCGATCAACCGCAGGACCTGATCCCGCCCGCCCCGGGCCGGGATCGTCCGATCCACGCTGCCGCCGTAGAACATCGCCCCGACCCTGTTGCCGTGCCGCGTCAGCAGCCGGGCCAGCGTGGCCACGAAGTCGATCAGCACGGTCCGCTTCATGCGGTCGCTGTCCACGGTCCCGAAGTCCACCGAGGGGCTGAGGTCGAGCAGGAACCAGGCCGTGATCTCGCGGTCCTCGACGTACTCGCGGATGTACGGCGTGTCCATCCGCGCGGTCACGTTCCAGTCGATGTAGCGGACATCGTCGCCCGGCTGGTACTCGCGCAGGTCCACGAGGTCCACCCCGTTGCCCCGGAAGAGGCTCCGGTAGTCGCCCTGCAGGACGCCGTCGAGCCGCCGGATGACCTTCCAGTCGAGCCGCTGGAGGACCTTCTCCGGTGCGGACATAGGCCTGGCGGGGCGCGTTTCCACGTCCGCGACCACGTCCGGCGAGGCGGCCCAGACGAGCGGTTCAGCCATTGGCGCGAGCGTGGGCGCGATCCCGCAGCGGCACGACGGGCACCGGGATCTTGGCGAGGATCGTGGTCAGCACGTCGTCGGCGGTGACATTGTCCGAGAGTGCCTCGAACGACAGGACGAGGCGATGGCGCATCACGTCGCGGGCCATGTCCAGCACGTCCTGGGGTAGCGCATAGTCGCGGCCGCGAACGAAAGCCAGCGCTCGTGCGGTGAGGATGAGGTTGATCGAGGCGCGGGGGCTCGCTCCGTAGGTGATGTACTTCTCGATCTCGGGCATGCCGTGCGCCTTCGTGGCGCGGGTAGACGTCGCCAGCCGGACGGCGTAGTCCATGAGCGCCGGGTCGACGTAGACTCGGTCGGCCTGCTTCTGGAGTTCGATCAAACCGTCGGTCGTGAGGACCTTCTGGACGGCGTCGAGCTTGCCGGTCATGCGCTCGACGATGACGAACTCCTCGGTCGGGCTGGGGTAGCCGATCAGGACCTTGAGCATGAAGCGGTCGATCTGGGCCTCGGGCAGGGCGTAGGTGCCCTCGGTCTCGATCGGGTTCTGAGTGGCGAGGACGAGGAACGGGTCGGGCACCTTGAACGAGTCGTGGCCGATCGTGACCTGGTGCTCCTGCATCACCTCGAGCAGGGCGCTCTGGACCTTGGCCGGGGCGCGGTTGATCTCGTCGGCGAGGAGCAGGTTGGTGAAGACCGGTCCCAGCGACGTGTTGAAGTCGCCCGTCTTCTGGTTGTAGATGCGCGTGCCCACGAGGTCCGCCGGCACGAGGTCGGGCGTGAACTGGACGCGCTTGAACTCGCCGCCGATCGCATCCGCGAGGGTCTTGATGGCCATGGTCTTGGCCAGGCCCGGCACGCCTTCGACCAGCAGATGGCCTCGCGCCAGCAGCGCAACGACCATGCGCTCCAGGAGGTGATCCTGGCCGACGATGACCTTCTTGACCTCGTACAGAAGGCGCTCCATCGGCAGACTCGTCGGCGTCGTGGTGTCGACCCGTTCAGCGACCTGGCTCAAATTGCACACCCTTCCTTCTTAGCGAGCCCGTGCCCGCGAGTCGGCGAACTTCAGGCCGAACGGCGGCCACGCCCGCAAGTTCAGTCCGGCGGCAGGCCCGAGCCTGTGCCAGCGGTCTCGATCGGCTGGGCGAGACCAATTCCGATGAACACGTCCTGGTTGGTCGGATTGACCAGGGCTTCGACGATGCCGACGACCTGGCCACTGCGATTGAGAAGCGGTCCGCCCGAGCTGCCAGGGTTGACCGCGGCGTCGAACTGGATCAAACCCTGGAGGTTGGGGCCGTCGTCGGGAAGCTGGAGCGAGCGGTTGAGCCCGGACACGACGCCGGCCGTCAGCGTGCCGTTCATACCGAAGGGGCCGCTGATGATGTAGGCGTCGCTGCCGACCTGCATGCTCCTCGAGCTGCCGAGAACCGCGGGGACGATCTTGGCGGGCGGATTCGTTGCCGTCAGGGTGGCGATGTCCCGGGTCGGGTCGGTCGATTTGACCTGGGCCGCGGACGCGCTCCCATCCGAGAAGACGACCTGGATGGCCGTGGCGTTAAGGATCACGTGCAGGCAGGTCATGATGTCGCCATTGGCGTTGATGATCACGCCGCTGCCGGTGCCTGTGGCGCTGTCGGAGGTGGGGGTGCCGAGACTCGGCACGGCGGAGGCGCTGGGCTGGGCGGTCGCCGCGGCGCTGGTTCCAGGCGCCGGGCTCATCCCGTACGGCAGGGGCGGGGATGTCGGGAGGGCCGTGGCCAGCACGATGACCTGGACCACGGACGGTGCGATGGCTCGATAGACCGCCTGCCCGGCCGGCGGAAGGGGAGTCTGCGAGGCCAGAGCCTTGGTGACGCTCTGGTTGATGTCCTGTTGGGTGAGCGGCTTGGGCCCCGGGTTCATCGCCCCGTAGATCAGAACGGCGATCAGCGCTGCCGCGATGCCCGACGCGAACGGCGCGGTCTGGCGAGCTCGGCTTCGCAGGCGCACCCGGGTCCGCACGCGGGCGAGCGGCCGCGACCAGCGATGGATCGCCGGCAGTGTCGGCTCGTCCTGCGGGGAATCCATGGGGCAGACCCAACTCCAGTCCGTGTCGCCGACCGCGTGCTACGGCCTGGCGTATGGTCCTTCAAGCTTCCATTCTGGGCTCGATTCTGTGGCATTCCTGAAAGCTGGTGAAAACGGTGCGCGATGCGAGCGGACTCCGAGCGGGCGTATCGCAATGACGCCGGGGCTTCGCATGGCAGCCAACGATTCGGCCCCGCCGCGTGTCTGGAATGGTGAGCGGAACTTGTAGGGGCGGTGCCAGACTTGGTTTCTTTGAGAGAGGGAGTGGACGGGATGCCAGCCGCGACGGAGTCGGACCGGCGTGACGTCTTCGCCAGACTGACCGCGACCGAGTTGAGCCGGACCTACCGGCTCGCTACACGGATCCTCGGCAACCGGGGGGATGCCGAGGATTGTGTGAACGAGGCGGTCCTGCGCGCCTGGGACTCGTTCGATGGCCTGCGCGACCTCGACAAGTTCGGGCCCTGGCTGATCCGCATCGTCGTCAACGTATGCCGCAACGACCTGCGCCGCCGGCGAGTAGTCCAGATCGAGCCACTGGCCGAGGACGATCTCCAGGCCGACGATCCCTTCGAGGGCGGCCTGTTGAGCGACGCCGTTGCGCACGCTCTGGACTGCCTGAGCCCGGACCAGAGAGTGGCTGTGGTCCTTCGTTTTTGGAACGATCTGCGGGTCGATGAAATAGCCCGGATCCTGAGAGTGCCTGGGGGAACGATCAAGTGGCGGCTGCACACGGCCAACCGACGTCTGAAGGCAGAACTGGGCCGATTGGGCTGGGAGGTGGAGCGATGAGCCGCCAAATCACTCAGAGCGATCTCGACGCCGCTATCCGCGACTACTTTGCAGGTAGCGCTCCAGAGCCGCCATCACTCGGGTCCGTTCTCCATGCGTTGCCGGAAGGGTTGGTCGCGCCTCGCCAGGCGGCCTTGCCTCTCCGGAAGCAGGCACGCCTGGCGATCGGCGGTCTCGTCGTCCTGCTGGCCATGGCCGTGGTCGTCTTGCCGCTGGCTTTGTCTCAGCAGGCTGGGGTGCCACGCCAGACGGCTGAGCCGTCGGGTGTGCCGGTTGGAGCCATCGCCGTGGTCAACGGCGAGGTCATCACCCCGGACGCCGTACGAGATCGCGTCAGGCTGCTGGCGGCTCTCGACGGCCGGCGCCAGCAGGATTACATGACCATGCGCAATCAGGGCATACTCGAAACCAACGACTTCACGGCCCTGCAAGCCGAGCTTGTCTCGAACCAGGATCAATCGACCGTCACCCGCGCCGCCCTCGACCAACTGATCGCCGAGGCCGAGATCCGTCAATATGCCGAGCAGAACGGCTTCTCGGTCGGCGACCAGCAGGTCTCGGACCAGATCAAAGCGGACGGCACGAGCCCCGCGATGCGCCATGTGAGGATCATCGCCGTTGCTTCTCAGCCGAGCGGCGCGGCCGGCTCACCGTCGGCAGCGGACCTGTCCGCGGCCGAAGCCGCGGCGAAGGGCTACCTGGCCGAGATCCAGGCCGGCACGGCCTGGGATACGGTTGCGGCCGAGTCGCGCTCGAACGTCACCAATTCCCTGGGGAGTGTCGGAGATCTCGGCCCGGTGACCAGAGCGTCGCTCAACGTCGAGACCGACCTGGCCGACGCCATCTTTGCCCTGCCCGGGCCCAACGACGTCACGGCGGTATTCAAGGGCAGCGACGGCGTCTACCGCTTCGCGATGGTCACTAGCATCGTGCCCGAGTACGTCGACAGCGACTGGGAGACCCAGGTCGCCGGCGCCTCGAGCCAGGACCTCTACCGTGCCTACGCGAAGGAGGAGGCGACCACAAAGGCCGTCCAGAGCGCCGTCGAGGCCAGGTACATCGGCGTCCCGACAGATCAACGCCATGTCCTTGAGATTGCGGTCGGTCCCGGATACGCGGGCTCGGGTGCCGGCGATCAGGTAAAGATCCGGGTTCTGGTCTTCTCTCCCAATCACAACCAGACCGGCGCCTCGAACGTTGCCCCGACCGATCCCGCCTGGGCGGCGGCCAAGGACCGAGCCGACGCTGCAGTGGCTGCGCTCCGGTCCGATCCCTCCCGATGGGACTCCATGGCGGCAGACGCGATCGTCAACGACGACATGCACTGGAACATGAGCGGCGGCTCGATCCCCTGGCTCCCGAGGGAGTTCTTCCAGGCGCAGACCCGCGACGGAGCCACGGGACTGGGAGTCGCCAATGTCGAGGCCGCCGTCTTCGCCGACGGCGTCACACCCGGGACGATCCTCGACCCGATCGAGGAGCCGAACGAGGGCTACTACGTGGTTCAGTTCCAGGGCCGGCGTGCCGCCCCCGAGCAACGCATCGCCGGCGCTCTACTCGAGATCAACGCCGGCACCGATTTCGCCGCAGAAGCCGCGAAAGTCTCTGAGGCGGCCGACGCTCAGTCCGGCGCAGATCTCGGCTGGGTGTCGCGGTACATGGTCGATGCCGCCCAGTGGGGCGCCATCTCGTCGACTTCGGTCGGCCACGTGACTGGAATCGTGACGGACAGCGGCTACTACCTCTTCAAGGTCGTCGACGAGCAGACCAGGACTGCAGATGCCGCCCAGCAGGCGCTGCTGAAGCGCGTGGTGTTCACGAACTGGCTGGTTGAGCTCCAGTCGTCCGCGAAGGTCAACAAGGACGAGGTCCAACTCTCACAGATAGCCCCGACCCCGCCCATCGAGGCTATTCCCGCGCCCACGGCTCCGTAGCCGGTAACGCTCCGCGCGACTAGGGCCAGCATGTGCCGAGCGGGCCACATGCTGGCCTCGCGGAGCCGGTGTTGCGCGCTTTCGGTCAAGGCGGCGATGATTGACCGGCGCGGGTAGCTCACCGGCCGCTGTCCCGGTGGTGCTTCGCCGCTCGGACTGACGGCAGCGCCAACCCAAAGGGGAACGAGATGCAGATCGGACTTGTCGGGCTGGGCAGGATGGGCGCCAACATGTCGCGCCGCTGGCTGCGCTCGGGCCACACGGTCGTGGGCTATGCCCGGCACGCCGAGACGGTCAATGGGCTGCTCGCCGACAAGGCGATCTCGGCCGGGGCCACGTCCCTGGCGGACCTCGTGGCGAAGCTCGACAAGCCGCGGGTCCTGTGGCTGATGGTGCCGGCAGCGTCCGTTGACGCGACTCTCGACGAGATATGCCCGCTCCTGTCGGCCGGTGATGTGGTCGTGGACGGCGGCAACTCCTATTACATCGACGACATCCGCCGCGGCAAGTCCCTCGCCGAGAACGGCATCAACTACCTCGACTGCGGGACCAGCGGCGGCGTGGCCGGCCTGGAGCGTGGCTACTGCCTGATGATCGGCGGAGCGGCCGAGGCGGTGGCGCGTCTCGACCCGATCTTCCGGGCCCTGGCGCCGGGCGTGGGTGCCGCGCCGCGGACCCCCGGCCGGAGCGGCGAGGCGTCCACGGCCGAGAACGGCTACCTGCACTGCGGGCCGAGTGGCGCGGGCCACTTCGTCAAGATGGTCCACAACGGCATCGAGTACGGGATCATGGCCGCCTACGCCGAGGGCCTCAACATCCTGCACCACGCCGACGCCGGGCTGCGCCAGCGCGAGGTCAGCGCCGAGATCAGTCCGCTGCGCGACCCGGACCACTACAAGTACGAGCTGGATCTGGCGGCGGTCAGCGAGCTGTGGCGGCGCGGCAGTGTGGTCGCGTCCTGGCTGCTCGACCTGACCGCGGAGGCGTTCCTCAAGAGTGGCGATCTGTCGAACTTCGAGGGCCGCGTCTCCGACTCCGGCGAGGGTCGCTGGACCAGCATCGCAGCCATAGACGTCAGCGCTCCGGCGCCGATCCTGACGACCGCGCTATACGAACGTTTCACGTCACGCGGCGAAGCGGACTTCGCCGATCGAGTCCTGTCGGCCATGCGCTGGGGCTTCGGCGGCCACGAGGAACCGAAGGCCTAGGGGTTTCGCCCTAGAGAACTATCGAGGTCGCGCGCCGGCGGCCGAAACCTTCACCAGCGAACGGGTATCGTCCTGTTCGCGAGCCGCCCACGAATAGGCAAACCCGCCGCGAGGCGGGGTCGCAAAGCCACGGGACTCGCATAGGAGTCGGCCGAGCTACCGAAGGGAGAGGCTATTGCCGTTGTCGACCGACGGCGGTCGGAAGCTGAGTCTTCTCCACCCCGCATGGGCGTCGCGTCGCTGCGGCCGTGGCCGCGCCGCTGTCGCCCTGCTGGTCTGCGGCCTCGTCGCGACCTCCATGCCCATCGCCTCGGTTGCGGCGCGGGTCGCAGCTCCTTCCGGCCCGGTCGTTGGCCAGGCCGTAGCGCATGGTCCGAGTTCCGCGCCGGCGCCCGAACTGGCGCCGGCAGGGACCATCTCGGCGCCCGCCCCGGCAGGCTCGCCGTCGACCGGCTCGACCGGCTCGACCGGCTCGATCGGGTCTACCGGACCCGCGGTCGGAACAAGGGCGGAAATGGTCGCGCCCCTCGAGTTGGGGCGCGGCGCGGCCCACTCCTGGGGGACCGCGTCCGTGTTCCGGCCGCCACAGGCCAACGCGGCATCGGCCGCGGCGGCGAGGGTGGCCTCGTCCGGGACGACCGTCGCTTCCGCGCCCGATCCCGGGGCGTCGCCGGCACCGACGACCGCGCCGGCACCGACGACCGCGCCTCGGCCTACGACCGCGCCGGGGCCGACGACCTGGACGTTCGACCTCTACGACTCCGGAGCCGAGCGCTGGCAGGATCCCGACTACACGGCCTGCACCGCCGCCGCGACGGAATCGATGCTGAACACGGTCGCCTCCGCCGGGTCGACCTCCGGTCTCGCTTGGACCCCCACGACCTCATATGACATGCAGGAGTCGATCCTGGCGTTCGAACGAGACAACATGACCATGCTGACCAGCTCGGCCGGAACGGACCCGCACGGCTGGCGCAACGCCCTCAACTACTTCGGCTGGGGCAGCCTCGGCGCCGACGTCTACCGCGACGCTTCCTACTCGTCGTTCGATGCGGCCGCGAAGGCCACCGTGTCCGCCATCGCAACGACCCACAAGCCGGTCGGGATTCTGGCCCATGCCGGTGGCCATGCCGAATTCGTCACCGGCTACCAGGTCACGGGCGACGATCCGGGCACGGGGTCATCGAACTTCGAGATCGTCGGCGTCTACCTCTCCGACCCGCTTCGATCCAACGGCCATCGCGACACCCTGATCACCTATGCGCAATGGAGTTCTGGAGGAACCTGGGTTCGGTTCTCGCCATACCTGGAGACGGACTCGCCCAATCCGGATCCGATCGACGGTCAGGTCGGCCTGGACGAGTGGTACGGCAACTGGGTCATCATCGATCCGGTCAGGTAGTCGCGGCCGAATGGGGGCCTGCGACCCGGCTACCTGGGCCCATGCCGTTCGAACTCCCGCTGCTCCTCGATAGCCCGCTCGGCAAGGGGTTCCGCCTCGAGTCGCTCGTCCGGGATCGCCATCCCGCTCTCGACCGATATGCCGTACGTGCCTCGTGAGATACGCTCTTCGGCCCGCCCGACGGCGTCCAACTGCTCGCGGAGGTCGGCCGTGATGGCGACGGCGACCGACTCCGCTTCGAGTCCGCTGCCGGCGTCTTCGTACTCTCCCGTCTGCTGGCGCTGAAGCGGCCCGTCGGAAAGGACCTGACCGCTGACCTCGGCGAGCATCGACTCAACTCGCGCCCGTTCCCCGGCGACCAGCTCGCGAGCCCGTGATTCATTCACGATCACCTCCGGGCCGGATCGAACCGGCCGAATGGAAGAACCGAACGATGTCCAGTCACAACATCATCCGATGTTCAGCGCCGACGCGCGGCGTCCTGTCGCCTTTGGTGCGCAAATCGCTCATCGCGGTGCTCCTCCAGCCATGCTCGGGAGATGGTCATGAATCCTCGAGTCGGACTTGAGTCTGGCCACGATCCCCGCCGGCCGCGAGGATGAGAACACTCCCGCTCCGGGCCGGCACAGCCTTCAGGCCGCGGTAGGTTCGCAATGCCGTCCGGTCTGTCGGCCGTTGCGGTTGGCGCCCCGGCGCGCATGTTTCGCTGCGGGAAATCGAGCGAGCTATCGGTCTTCGCGGGGGCCAGCCTTCAAGGGCTACCAGGCCGATGGCGCCCGTGGCGGCGCGACAGTCGGACGATCCTCATGGATCGAGTCGTCCATCCAGCCACCGCCGTTGCCGCCCAGATCCAGGACGCCGAAGCACGCACCTGGGTCGCCCGACTTGAACGGGCCGCAGGTGTTGATGCCCGCGGCGCCGACATTGCGAGCAACGACGTTCTGAAATGAAGCGGACCCCGCGACCCGGGCACTCAGCACGGATGTGCCGGTGCCGTCCACCTTGATGTCTTTGAAGTGGACGTTGACAATCGAGTACCGGTCCCTATCCGGCGGGTCGACCACGAACATGATCGCGTTGTACGTGTTGTCCAGGTAACGGTCGCCGGTGACCTCGATGACGGCCTCCATCGATCCCTCCTGCGCGTAGAACCAGATCGCGCCGAGCCCGAAGCCCCATCTCATCTCGAAGGTGCCGGCGCGGACGGTGGTGTTGTTCGTGAAGGCCAGGTGCCCGGCGAACGGCGTGCTGCCGAAGCGCTGACCCGCGTGCAGGCCGCTGCCCTCGCGGATTGGGTCGGCGGCGACGTTGTTCGAGACCTGGTTGTCGCGGCCGCCGTAGATGGCGATGCAGTTGGCCAGCACCGGCGTCTGGATCGTGTTGTGGTCGAAGACGTTGCCGGAATTCTCGACGGCAAGGGGGTTGTGCGGATTGGCGCTGCGCGACCACATGGCCATGCCGTCGTCGCCGTTGTTGCGGAAGAAGCAGTTGGTCACATGCGAGTTGGTGACGCCGGAGCAGAAGTTGAGCCCGTCGGCCATCGTGTCCACGACGATCAGGTTGGCCACGGTGAGGTTGTTCATCGGTCCGTCTAGCCACAGACCAACTTTTGTGTGGTGGATGTACAGGCCGTCGATGGTGGAATCGCTGAGCGCGCCTCCAACGCCGTTGACCTGGTCGCGGTCGATTCGCTCGCGAACGTCGCCCTCGATCGCGAAGCCGGACATGTGTACGTTGGCGCTGCCGCCGTCTCGGGCGTATTTGCCATAGAAGCCGACACCGGTGTGGGTCGACCCGTCCCGAAGCGGCGAGCCGAGAGCCACGGAATTGCCGCGAATGATGGTCCACCAGCTGCCCGCGCCCTGGATCGTGACGTCGTCGACGATGATGTGGCGGTTGACCTGGAAGGTGCCGGTGGGGATGAAGACGGTCGCGTGGCGGGCGTTCGCTGTGGCGATCGCGGCGTCGAACGCGTCCGAAGATTCGGCTGCGCCCGTCGGGTCGGCGCCAAAGTCGACCACGGAGAGCGAGCCGTGCGGCGCCCTCGTCGGCGGACCGACCAGCTCGAAGTCCATCAGGTCGATCACGTACCACGACGCATCTGTTACCTCGGGCACCGTGAGTCGGATAACGTCGCCGGCGCGGTAGGTGTGGCCGAGCATGACGCGCAACTCATCGTAGAAGTGGTTCGGACGGAATGGCTTCGCGACGGGGTCCGGCTCGGGCTTCCAGGGACCGGGGTCCGGCTCGACTCCCGGGTCGTTGGAGAACGGGTACACGCCGTAGAACCAGGAGTACTTCGACGTCAGCGTCAGCGTTCTGGCCTCGACGCCGGCGAGAACGGGTCCCTCCCGCCGCGTGGCCGTCAGCTCGATCGGGGCGTCGATCCCACCCCCGGTCGGTGAGTCCGGGATGCTGTATCGAACCGTGATGGCGTTGGCCTCGCGCGTGAGCGTGAACTCGACGTATTGGCCCGCCGTGGTGAGCATCACCGCCATCCGGCCGGAGGCCTCGGCTGCCAGCGTGTATGCGGAGGTGTCCGGGCCGATGATCTCGCCGGTGGTGGCGGCGTTCTCGGCCTCCTGCTCGACGAAGCCCACGCCGGCGCCCCGACCGGCGGTCAGAGCCGGATCAAGCGCTGCGACCGTCTCACGCGGCGCGGGAGCGGCCACGATGCGCCGGCTACCGACCGTCCGGCGCGTGAGGGGTTCCGCCGAGCTGGGTCGACAGGCTCTCGGTGGTGGCCACCAGCGTCGGCCGCAGCGAGTCGAGGTACTCGACCGTGAAGCGGTTGTCCGGGCCGGAGATGCTGATGCCCATCCTGACCCGTGTGTCGCGTTCGAAGATGGGAGCGGCGATACACCGCATGTGGTCCGACAGCTCGTGGTCGTCGATGGCGTAGCCGCGCGCGCCGATGACCTCGAGCTCGGCCTTGAGTGCCGCCGGATCCACGATGGTACCCATCGCGTGTCTCTCGAGCGGGCCGTGCAGAACCTCGTCGATGAACTCCGGGGCCTGCCAGGCCAGGACGGCCTTGCCGATGGAAGTGCAGTAGAGCGGGCTCCGGTCGCCGACGCTGAAGTCGACCCCGACCAGCTGGCTACCCTCGACCCGCTGGATCACCACCGTCTCGTGGCCGTCGAAAATCGATACGGCTGCGTTCTCGCCCATTAGCGGGAGCATAGGCGATCCAGGAGCCGCTCATGGCCCGGTCGACGTGCTGATCACGACGGAAGAAGACGCCGAAGTCGTGTTCGGGATCAGCGGCACGGACTACCGCGAGGTTGCCCGGAAGCTGGCGGACCGTTTCGGCTTCAAGGTCGTCACCATCACCATCCGGGGCGACCTTTCGGTGCTGCACAATACCTGGACGGCCATCGCCTACGCCGACGGCACGATTGTCGACGACCGCGTCTACGACCTCGAACTCGTCGACCGGGTCGGCGGCGGCGGCCTACACCGCGGGCTTCCTGTATGGGATGCTCACCGGCGATGTCAGCCGCGGAGTCCGCTACGGGAATGCGTTCAGCGCCCTGAAGCAGGCCTCCTGGGATGATTTCAACTTCACTACTCTTGCCGAAGTCGAAGTACAGCTGAGCGGCGCGGGCTCCAGGATCGTAAGGTAGTCGGCGGGGCAGTCCGCCAGGTCGGGGGTTCCGGATCGCCTCCCTGCAGGAGAAGCACGTGCGCCTTATCTCGTTCCAGCTCGAAGGCGAAGCCAGGCTCGGTGTCGAAGTCCGGGGCAGGGTCATGCCGGCGACAGAGTTGCTCGACGATGGCCCCGGGACAATGGCCGAGCTTCTCGAGCGCGGAGCGGCTGGACTTGCGGAACTTCGAGGCAAGGCACGTTCGGCCCGGACCGAAGACCGCGGCGTCGCGCTCGGCGACCTGACGCTCCTGGCACCGGTCCCCCGACCGGGCAAGGTTGTCGCGATCGCACGCAACTACTCCGATCACGCCGCGGAGGAGGGTTCGGCTCCGCCGGCGGAGCCTGCGATCTTCTCCAAGTGGCCCACTGCCGTGGTAGGGCCCGGCGCCGAGATCCGCTGGGACCCGGAGTTGACGTCGCAGGTGGACTACGAGGCGGAGCTGGCCGTCGTGATCGGCCGCCTGGCCAGACGCGTGTCGGTGGCCGACGCACTCGACTACGTGCTGGGCTACACCTGCCTGAACGACGTCTCGGCGCGGGACCTGCAGTTCGGCGACGCGCAATGGATGCGGGGCAAGTCGCTCGACACCTTCTGCCCGATGGGGCCGGCAGTCGTAACGGCGGACGAACTCGCAAGTCCGGACGGCCTGGCGATCACCTGCCGGGTCAACGGCGCCTTCGTGCAGGCGGCTCAGACCTCCGACATGTACTTTCGCGTAGCGGAGCTGATCAGCTTCTGCTCCCGCTCCTTCACCCTCGAGCCGGGCGACGTCATCGCCACGGGCACGCCGGGCGGGGTAGGCCACAATCGCAAGCCGCCGGTCTATCTGACCGATGGGGACGTGGTCGTGGTGGCGATCGAGGGCATCGGCGAACTCGTGAATACCTGCCGCTTCGAACGGCCG
>PLNK01000137.1:0-430 GCA_003142755.1 Chloroflexota bacterium
TCGGGGAACGGCCGGCCGCCGCTTTCGAGCTTCACCTGGCGAGGCCGAGCCGTCGCCTGAGACGCATCCAGATCGTGGCCGACGGATAGAAGCGGGTATTCACGTAGAGCTGGTCGCCGCATACGTTTCCGACCGTGTCAAGCCGCTTCTCAAAGCCCCGGCTTCGCATGAATCGCTCTACTTCCCCTTTGAGCGGCTGATCCTGGTAGAGAGGCTTCGCCTCGACCTCCGTCCATATGACCCGAACGGAGTCGAGGAGCGTTCCGGCGCCCCTCAAGACGGAAAGCTCCGCTCCCTGGACGTCCATGTGGATGTAGTCGATCGTGGTGACCCCACATCGTTGCGCCAACGCGTCCAGCCGATCGGTTTCCACCTCGATCGACTTGTCGAAATGGACCCACGGATGAATCCTGAGGTGTTCGGCGGGCGG
>PLNK01000137.1:456-1968 GCA_003142755.1 Chloroflexota bacterium
CAGGGGCTCGATCGCCCATATCCGGGCCGACGGGAACAGTCGGGCGTACCGGATCGAGTCCTCGCCCTCGCAACTGCCGATATCGAAGATCGCCAACGGAGCTTCGCGCGGGAGAAGGCGCAGCAGAGCGGCCTCGTGAGGCAGGGGCGACGCTACGAACTCGGCCCGGTTCAAGGGCTCTCCTCCAAATCTGGCATCCTCGGCACCCGTACGATAGCAGGCGATCTGGGGAGTCTCGGAGGCCGGGTTGCCGAGCCGTTCTCGCCACCGTCGCCGGGGCGTCCCTCGTCGCTGCCAGTACCCGACTACCATGCGTCGTGATCCCGTACCCATGTACCCGGGTCCGTGCCAGCCGACGCCGCATTGCACAAGGAGACTGAGACGAACAAGCAGGGGGCCCGCGATTTCGGGCGTCTGAGGCCTACTGGCGGGCACGGGCAGTGAGACTCGCTGTCATCGGCTGCGGCCTGATCGGCACGCGCCGGGCGAAAGTGGGAGTCGAATCCGGCGACGAGGTCGTCGTCGTTGCCGACATCTCCGAAGAGCGGGCGCGTGCGGTCGCGGAGGCGACAGGTTCAGCCTGGACGACGTCATGGAGGGACGTTGTGGAGCGTGACGACCTGGACGTGGTCGTAGTGTCCACGTCGAACGACCATCTGGCAGAAGCATCCATCGCGGCCTTGAAGTCCGGCAAGCACGTCCTGTGCGAGAAGCCGTTGGGCCGCAACTCGCGAGAGGCGGCGGCTATCGCCGGCGGGGCGGCGGCAGCAGGGAAGCTTCTCAAGGTCGGCTTCAACCACCGCCATCATCCGGCCATCGCCGCCGCGCATGAGCGAGTCGAGCAGGGGGCCATCGGCGAAGTCTTCGCCATCCGGGCGCTCTACGGGCACGGCGGGCGGCCGGGTTACGAGAAGGAGTGGCGAGCCGACCCGGCTCGATCCGGCGGCGGCGAGTTGCTCGATCAGGGTGTCCACATCGTCGATCTGGCGCGCTGGTTCATCGGCGAGATCTCGCAGGCGCAGGGCATGCTGGCGACCTCTCACTGGCCGATCCAGCCAGTCGAGGACAACGCGTTCGCGCTCCTCCGCAGCCGGAACGGCGGCGTGGTCAGCTTCCACACGAGCTGGACGCAGTGGAAGAACACGTTCCGATTCGAGGTAGTCGGCGGTGACGGCTACCTTCGTATCGATGGCCTGGGTGGCTCGTACGGAACTGAGCGCCTGACCATCGCCCGGCGGAACGAGGACTCCTCCCCGCCCAACGAGGAGACCACGTCCTTCGAAGGCCCCGATCGGTCGTGGCACCTCGAGTGGCAGGAGTTCTCCGAGGCAATCGCGCAGAACCGCCAACCGCTGGGGAACGGCGCCGATGGACTGGCAGCGGCCCGGATTCTCGATGCGATCTACGCCTCCGCCGCATCGGGGACGACGGTCGAGGTGGGTGGAGCATGAAGGCGATGCTCCTCGCGGCGGGCGTGGGTGCGCGACTTCAGCCGCTGACCGCGGATCGGCC
>PLNK01000137.1:2028-2913 GCA_003142755.1 Chloroflexota bacterium
TGGCCGCCAGACCGATGATCGGCGAGGAGACGTTCCTGGTCGTCTACGCGGACAACCTGTTCGACCTGCCATTGGCTCCCGTCGTCGACTCGCACCGACGGCTCGGCGCGACGGCCAGCATGCTGCTCCTGCATCGGGCCGACGTGAGCAGCAGCGGTGTCGCCGCTCTCGACGACGACGGCTGGATCACCGAGTTCCAGGAGAAGCCGCCACTGGGCACGGAGAAGAGCCACTGGGTGAATGCGGGCCTGCTGGTCTGCGAGCCCGAGGTGTTCGAGCTCATCCCCAGGACGGGGCCCAGCGACTTGAGCCTGGACGTCATGCCAGTACTGGCGAACCGGCAGCGTGCTCTCCACGGCCACTGCCTGGGACCCGGCGAGCGCGTGATGTGGATCGACACCCTGGACGACCTGCGGAGGACAGAGGCGATGCTGGCGAGCACGACCACGGAGAGCGGCCGATGATCCTGTCGAGAGCACCACTGCGTATCGCCCTGGGCGGCGGCGGCACGGACTTGCCTTCCTACTACGAGCAGTACGGCGGCTTCATTCTCAGCGCGGCCATCGACAAGTACGTCTACGTCTACCTGAACAAGCCCGCCGCGGACGACCTGATCAGGGTCAAGTACACGCGCTACGAAGAAGTGGCGACGCCGGCGGAGGTTCAGCACGACCTCGTTCGGCCGGCGCTGCAGCTTCTCGGCATCACCGACAACATCGAGATCACGTCGATGGCCGACGTCCCGGCCGGGACCGGCCTGGGGTCATCGGCGACATATCTGGTCGCGCTCCTGACCGGCCTGCACGAGATGAGGCGCGAGCGCATCCCGACTCACGCCCTCGCCGAAGAGGCCTGCCACATCGAGATGAACCTGGCCGGCCACGC
>PLNK01000134.1:0-4303 GCA_003142755.1 Chloroflexota bacterium
AAGGCGGTCTTCGGGCTCTGAGGGCTACGCGCGTCGCATTCTTGCCGAATTCACACCAGGACGACATTGGGCAAGGCTCGCAGGCCCGAGGCCGAGTCGGGAGTTCGTCCGACGCTCGAATTCGGCGCGGATCGGCGTTCGGAGCCCCGAATCCGCTGGTCCGAGAGCCCAATGCCCGAGATCCGTGCGCCGGGACGCCTGGGCCTGTTGCCGAGTGCTCGCGTGATGTGAATTCGGCAAGTTCCCGGCCGCGAGGGCGCCCCGCCCCGCGCCCGGCCCGGGACTCAGCGGAATTGGCTCCACGGGTCGTAGTCGACTTCGAGGGGCTCCTGCGGCGGCCGCTCGGACTCCGGCACGTGCTCGAGATTCACGCGGATGCGGTACCAGAGCGTGAAGCGGCCGCGCATGCCGTCGACCAGGATGTCGGTCGGCTGCAGCTGCCCCACGGTCGTGGTGTGCCGGGCCTTCCAGCGCTCTAGACCGGCCTCCGCCTCGTCCCGAGTGGCCGCGCGCGCGATCTCGATGAGTGGCTTCGTGGAGACGCGGCGCCCGGTGGGTGAGGGGGCGGCGGCCCCCGTCCCCGATCCACTCGCCCGCGCCCGCGACGGCATGACCCGTGGTGGCTCGCCCGGCGCCTTGGCGTAATGGGGCGGCCACGGTGCGTCGCCCAGGCCCGCGCGCTCCTGCCCGGCCGACAGCTCCAGCAGACCCGCCAGCGACCCGACGGCTTCGTCGATGCCCGCACCGGGGTCGCCGAGAGCCCGGAACCGCGCCGGCACCGTGGCCAGCGTGAAGTCGCCCAGCTCGCACGCGGGCAGCTCGTCCCATGTCACCGGCGCCGAAACCCGCGCATCGGCGACCGGCCTCACCGAATAGGCCGATGCCACGGTGCGATCTTTCGCGTTCTGGTTGTAGTCGATGAAGACGCCGTGCCGCTCCTCCTTCCACCACTTGCTCGACGCGAGCTCCGGCGCCCGCCGCTCGACCTCGCGGGCCAGCGCCAGCGCGGCACGCCGAACCTGGTCGAAGGTCCAGCAGCGTTCGATCCGAACGTTGACGTGGATTCCGCGCGAGCCCGAAGTCTTGGGCCACCCGATCAGCCCGCAGTCGATGAGCACCTCGCGAGCAACGACGGCCACGCGCCGGATATCGTCCCAGGCGACGCCCGGCATCGGGTCCAGGTCGACGCGCAGCTCGTCGGGGTGATCCAGATCGTCGGCCCGGATCGGGTGCGGGTTCAGGTCGATGCAGCCCAGGTTGGCGATCCAGGCCAGTCCCGCGGCGTCGTCGACCACCACCTCGTTGGCGGTTCGGCCCGAGGGGAAGGACAGCTCCACGGTGCGCAGCCACTCCGGCCGCGATTCTGGGGCGCGCTTCTGGAAGAAGAACTCGCCTTCGGCGCCGTTGACGTAGCGTTTGAGGGCCATCGGCCGCCCGCCGGCGCCGCGTAGCGCGCCATCGGCCACGGCGACGTAGTAGTCGACCAGGTCGCGCTTGGTGTAGCCCGGCCCTGGGAAGAAGACCTTATCGGGGTTTGTTATCGCGACCTGCTTGCCGGCCAGGTCGACGACATCGCTCCGCGCTGGCATGGCCGAACGATACCGCCCCCGGCCGATCAGGCCCACCGTCCGGAACGGCTCGATCCGAATTCGAACGCGTGGTGATAGGACTTACGTGCTACCCCGACCGGGGTCCACGTGTGTCATCTTGGCGCGGAGCCACCAGGTACCGATGATCGACAGGTGGGGCGGTGGACCTGGGATAGGCGGACGCTCCAGTTGATCGACGCGTGTCCAACGTCGGTTCGAATTCTCCAGTCCGTGGCGCGGCGACATCGGCCGCAGCGAGTCCGTGAGGCAGTTGATGCGACTGGTAGTGCTGGCAGCCGGACAGGGCAGCCGCCTGCTCCCCCTCACCGCGGATCGCCCCAAGCCGCTTGTGTCGTTCCTTGGCCGCCCGATCCTCGATTGGACCCTGGTTGCGGCCAGGGAGAACGGCCTGACCGACATCACCGTCGTCGGCGGCTACAAGTCCGAGGGCCTCGATAGCTTCCCGGTGCATCTGCTGCGCAACCCCGACTACGCCTCGACGAGCATGGTCGGAACGATGATGGCGGCGGAGCAGTGGTTCTCTGACGGCTTCGTCGCCAGCTACGGCGACATCGTCTACCGGCCCGAGTTGCTGCGGGCGCTGCTCGCGTCTCCGGCCGAGATCAGCGTCGTCGTGGACCTCGACTGGCGGCCGTACTGGGAGCGGCGTTTCGGCGATCCGTTGCTGAATGCCGAAAGCCTGCGCATGACGGCCGACGGAACGATCAGATCGATCGGCCAGACCGTCAACCGGATCGAGGACGTTCAGGCCCAGTTCGTCGGCCTGGTCGCATTCCGGGGCCGGGGCGTCAAGGCGCTCAAGCGTGCCTGGGTGCGCGCCACGACGGACGCGGCCTACCGCCGACCCATCCTCGGGTACCGAACTTCGATGGCCAAGCTCGGCTTGACGGACGTGCTCGACGAACTGGCCGTGGCCGGCGACATCGCCGTCAAGGCCGTCGCGGTGCACGGCGGGTGGGTCGACATCGACACGCCCGAGGATCTCGTTGCCGGCGAAGAGCGCTGGAATGAGAGCCGGGCCTCGGAGTTCGTGCCCGCCGGACCCGGCCCAACACCGCCGGCGGCGGGAAGCTCCGGCAGCGGCTCTTCCGGCAGCGCTCCCGACGGTGGCAGCGAACCGCGGTTCCACCCCGTCCGCAGGTGGTGAGGGCGGCTCCGCGGCTTTAGTCGGTCGGGATGCCTCGCTCCAGGATATCGGCCAGCGTTTCCAGCTCGGTCCGACTCAGCGAATCCAGGAAGTAATGCTTGACGGCGCACAGGTGCACCGGCCGCGCTTCTTCGAGACGGGCCCGACCACGCTCGGTGAGTGAGGCGAAGGCACCCCTCGCGTCCGAAGCGCACTTGATCCGCGTCGCGAGGCCGTCTGCCACGAGCCGGTCGACCAGTCTGGTGATCCCGGCCCGGCTCAGCAGAACCCGGTCCGCCAGCTCGCTCATTCGAAGCCGTTGCTCGTCTGAAGTCGAGAGTTGGAACAGGACGTCGAACTCGGCGAGTGGCAGAGAGCTGCGGGCGACCAGGTCGGCCTCCAGCGTCCGGGCCAGGCGCGCGTGCTTTGTCAGGAACGCTCGCCAGGCGCGCCGTTCCAGGTCATCCAGCTCGGGGACCGGATTGGCGGTCGCCGCAGGCGCTCCCGCGTCCTCGCTCACGGCGCCTTGGGGGAGCCCGGCGGGGACGGATCGGGCTGCGTTGAGCTCGCTGGTATCAGCCACTTGCAATTCCTTGATCATGCAACTACTATAGCACGTAGTTGCTTAGTAAACGATCCAGCCTGGGTTCGAGCTAGCACGCCACACAAGAGGACAATAGATGAGCACCTGGACACTGGATGCGGCCCATTCCCAGATCGAGTTCGCCGTCAAGCACATGATGGTTACGACCGTCCGAGGGCAGTTCCGCAAGTTCACCGTCGATGTCGACTTCGATGAGGAACACCCGGAGAAGTCGTCCGTGGTTGCGCATATTGACGCATCCAGCATCGAAACGGGCATGGAGGCTCGCGACGCGCACCTGCGAAGTGCGGACTTCTTCGAGGTGGAGCGATATCCGGAACTGACCTTCCGCAGCACCGCCATCGAGGCCGGCGGCGACGGCTACAAGATCGACGGCGATCTCACCATCCGCGGGGTGACCCGCCAGGTCACGCTCGACGCCGAGATCGGCGGCGTGGTCGCGAATCTGCAGGGCGGCCGTCGCGCCGGATTCAACGCCACAACGAAGATCAGCCGCAAGGCGTGGGGCCTTACCTGGAACACGCTTCTCGAGACCGGTGGTCTGGCCGTCGGCGACGAGATCAAGATCTCGATGGATATGGCCGTCCTGCAGGCCGAGGCTGCGGCCGAGAAGATCGCGGTCGGTAGCGCCGCCTGAACCCGCGCCTGCGGGCGTGCCAACAAAGTGAATGGCCGCCGGCAATTGCCGGCGGCCATTCGATTCTGCGATGGGTGGAGCGCGGACTGGCTAGTCCGTTGTCGGCATGTGGAGGTACATGCTCTGGATGCCGATTCGGCCGGGACCGGTGAAGCGGTTGAAGACCAGGTTGCCGGATCCGCCCAGGACGCCCATCCGCAGGCCGACCATCTTGATCTCCATGCCCACGCCCGGATCCTTGTAGACCCAGCCGCCCGGCTCGACGTCGAAGACCTCGCCTGGCCCCAGCACCTTCTCGAAGACGTTGCCGTAGCCGTGGAGCCAGA
>PLNK01000134.1:4365-5228 GCA_003142755.1 Chloroflexota bacterium
GCGATCTGCCCCGCGCCCTTGGCCTCGGTCATGAAGATGGGCATGCCGGCCACGGCGCGCTTGAACGCGCCCTTCATCGGGTGCATCCCGATCTCGAGCGACGGCGTCTTCCAGAGCAGGATGTGGTGCTCGAAGTAGACCGCCATTGATCCGTCGAGCTCCATCGTCAGCGCCGGCACGAGCTCTCCATCGGTGCGGAACTGGACGCCCGGACCCTGACCTTCATCGATCATCGTCGGCAGCAGCTTGGGCAGATACTCCGTGTGCATCGGTACCTCCAGGTGCCCGCGCTCACAAGCGGTGCGGCGCCCAACACTGTAGGACAGTGGAGGCGCCCTGGATACGGGCTGGACTTGGCATGGTGTTCGCGTCCCACTCGACGAGCGAGAGGCCGGTGAGCGGCGAACATAAGAAGACACCGCCCTCGCGGACGAAGGCGGTGTCAAGCTGGCGATGTTGTCGAGGCCGACCGCCTCGAATTCGGGCTGTTGGGCTTACTTGGTCGTAGCGGGTGCTGCCGACCCGCTGGACAGCTGGGCTGCCGGGGCACTGCCCGCCTTGAGGGCAGCCAGCCTGGCGTCGACCTCGACCGCGTCCTCGTCGCCCTGGAGCGACGCGAACTGCTCGTCGACGGAGTTTGCGTTCACTTCGGCCATTCCCTGGGCCAGAGCCTCCTGGTGGCGGACCTTGTCCTCGTACTGGCTCAGCTCGCTCGTCGGGTCCATGACCGAGACGTTCTTGAGCGTGGTCTGAACCTGCGTTTGGGCCTTCGCCATCTTGGCGCGAGCCACCAGCTCGTCACGCTTCTGGACCAGCTCGTCGCGCCGCACGGTCATCTTGTTGAGGCCGTCCTTGAGCTGATC
>PLNK01000182.1:0-21009 GCA_003142755.1 Chloroflexota bacterium
CCCTTCGGCGCCAGCTCGGCCAACTCCGGAATGAGCCGGCCATTCTCGTCGAACAGCTCCTCTGGCTTGTAGCTCTTCATCCAGCTTTCGAGCTGCTTGACGTGATCGGGATGGTCGGCATCCACAAGGAGCGGTACCTGGTGCGCTCGGAAGGTGCCTTCGATCTGCAGGCCATCGACGACCTTGGGCCCGGTCCAGCCCTTCGGCGACCGCAGGACGATCATGGGCCAGCGCTGGCGAGTGGTGTCGTTCTTGTCCCGAGCATTGCCCTGGATGCGCCGGATTTCCTCGATGGCGTCGTCCATGGTGTTGGCCATTAGCTCGTGCATGGCCGTCGGGTCGTCGCCCTCGACGAAGTAGGGCGTCCAGCCGCAGCCCCGCAGGAACTGCTCCAGCTCGTCGTGCTCGATGCGTGCCAGAACGGTCGGGTTGCTGATNNATCGGCAGCACGGCGCCGTCGGTGATCGGGTTGAGGAACTTGTTGGACTGCCATGCGGTCGCGAGCGGGCCCGTCTCCGCTTCGCCGTCGCCGACGACGCAGGCGACGACCAGGTCGGGATTGTCGAACGCGGCCCCAAAGGCGTGGCTCAGCGAGTATCCAAGCTCACCACCTTCGTGAATCGAACCCGGCGTCGTAGGGGCAACGTGGCTTGAGATTCCGCCGGGGAACGAGAACTGCTTNNGTCGTGCCCCAGTGCCCGACCACCAGCGGCTTCACGTGCGCCAGCTCGAGCGGCTTCTTCAGCAGGGGGTTGTCGTACAGGTAGATCTGCCCGACCGACAGGTAGTTGGCGGCGCGCCAGTACGCATCCATTTTGTGGAGGAGTGATGGACTGGGCACTTCCGTGGTCATCGCTGGATACCGCCTGCTAGAAACGTCTACGCCCTGGAAACTCTCGGCTGACATCGAAATCGTCGACACCACCACCATCGGCGTTCCAGTAACCCGGGCGGTTGTAGTGTCGATGAAGGGCGATCTCCTGGTCTCGAGTGAGAGGGGGAGAGTCCGTGTATTCGGGCGCCTGCTGGATGGCCTCGCGGGTAAGAGCAACTACTACTTGCTTCTCGCTCCAGCTGACCCGCTCTATCCATTTCGGAGAGATCAGGACCTTCTTGCCCGGCAGCCAATCCTTCGTATCCACGATCAAGTAGCGAATGGCCCATGTCTCATCATCGATGATGAAGTCGTCGACGTGGCCGATCTCGCCGTCTGAGGCTTCCACGTGATGGCCACTTACGGCGTTCGTGCTGCGCAGGTCGGGATCGTCGTGCTTCTTCGCCGGTTCGCCGGACCGGGCGTGCGCTGTCGCGTCCTTCGGAAACCCCCAGTACATTGGGAAGCCGAAGAAGACCGCGTATTCCTGCTCGAACTGTCTCGAGACCGGCTTGTCCCTGTTCAACGAGGGACTGTGTTCGATTTCGGCCTTGGTCAATTTGATGGTCAGGGATTCCTGCTCCCTGTCTACGCCGGCGAAGGAAAGGGGTGAGATCAGCACCTGCCGGCTGACGAGCCACTCTCCCGTGTCGGCAACCAGATAGCGGATCGTCCAGTCGCGGTCATCGAAGTAGAAGTCTTTGGCCGTGCCTAGCTCGCCGTCGAGGCTTTGCAGTTTGTAGCCTGTGAGTGTCTTGGCTTTGTCCAGCATGATGGCGATCCTCTCGCGCTTCAGTGTCGCTCTCGTTCGCTGTTCTGCCTGAGGAAGTGTCCTGGGGCCGATGACCGCCATTCGGATGCGAACTGGAGCGCCATTCGGTCCGAAGCGTGCCCTCGGAGGGTCAAGGCGTGACGGTCGGTCATGTGGGTCTATTCCAAGCCATCGCGCCTGCCGGCCGGGCGCGAAGCCGTCGGGCGCGCCGTTTGGGGAACTTACTTGTTGGGATGCTCAGCGCTGTGGCACTTGTCGCACAAGGGGCGGTCAGCGGTACCATCTCGAATGTTCTCGTCCTCGATTGCTGCGCCGTCCACGCAGTCGGGGCGGTTGTGGTATCTCGGATCCGCTTCCTCTGTCGCAGAGTGGTACGCGCGCCAATCGGCCCGCGCCTCTATTCCGTGCGTGGTCAGATCGTCCATGTCAAGTCTCCTTGTGTGCCTCGAAGCCCGGGCCTTCTATGTTGAAGATTGGCCGATTCGTCCTCGACAGTCGCCGGCTGGATGCTGCTGGAGCCGTTATCGGGCGAGTCATCGAGGATCGCCATCCTCCAGTCCGAGAGAATCAAGCTGCGCCCGGGTGGATGTGTAGTCCGTGTGGAGAATGCTCCTGATCCCCAGACCCTCCGCCACCTGCACGAACATCGGCGTGTTCTCGACATACACAACCTGTCGGGCTGGCACCTGGGCGATGTCCAGCGCAAGACGGAAGATGTCTGAGTCGGGCTTGCGGACGTGGACGAAGCACGAGGAGATGTAGAAGTCCACGAACTTGTCCAGCCCGAATTCGTTGATGCGATACGCATTCAGCTCGCGCCCTTCGTTACTGACCACGGCGACCTTCAAACCGTGCCTGGCCTTGAGTTGGGTGACCAGATCAATCATCTCGGGGTGAGGCTTGGACTGCGCGAACATGAAGGTTCGGAACTGAGCCACAGTGAACGGTCGAGCCTCGTAGAAGACCACTCGTCCCAGGTACTCATCAAGCGTGAGCTTCCCCTCTTCGTATGTATCGAAGGTCAGGTGATGCCGATCCTCCATCTCGGCCAGGTCCAAATTGAAGTTCGCCGCCGCCCGTTTCCGGCCGTCATGTGTCCAGCCGTCGGTGAGCAGCACGCCACCGATGTCCAGGAACAGGCAGGTGCTTCCGGTCGCCGGCTTCATCGGCCCGTTCCCGTCTCAAGCGCGGCCATAGCTCACCCCCGCATGTTCGGCGTGTCTTTGCGGCCGAGTCTCGGCGGCGCCGATGCGGGAGAAGATTCCCGAGTATCGGGCCCCGACTTCGGGCCAGATCATGGCTCGGCTGAACTCGTACGCCTCCCGACCGAGTTGGCTCCGCGTGTCCGGGTCTCGGAGCAACTCGGACAGGACTTCGGCGAAGTCCTTGGATGAGCCCGCGGCGACCAATCTGCCGCGGCCCGCCTCGAGCATCTCTACCGCGTAGGGGTAAGGCGTGGACACNNTTCGGATAGGGCGTGACGAAGATGTCCGCGGCCTTCAGCCAGGTCCCAAGCTCGGTCCGAGTTACGTACCGATCCACGAACAGCACATTCGCGGAGACGCCCAGCGCGTCGGCGAGACGCATGAGCTTGCTTCGGTAGGCCTCACCCTCGCTGCGCAGCAACTCTGGATGCGTCGCCCCCAAGACCACATACCTGGCGGCAGGATCGGCGTCGATGATCGATGGCATCGCTTCGATCACCGTTTCATAGCCCTTGCCCGGACCGAGGAGGCCAAAGCTCAGGATCACCGGTCCCGGCGCCAGGCCAAGGCTGGGCTTGATCGTGTCGGGCGCGACCAGGGGGAGGCTCGGGACCCCGTGTGGCACGACGTCGAGCCGGTTCGGGGCGATGCCGTAGACACGGGTCAACAGCCGGGATGCCGACTGCGACATCACCACACTGGCCGCGCTCGCACCGATGAGGCCTACAAGGATCGCCCGCTGGCGCATCGACGGATTCTGTGGAACTGTGTGGAGCGTCGCCACGACGGGTTTGGTCAGGGCGCGCACGAACTCGAGAACGAACTCGCCGTCGTCGCCACCCCAGATGCCGTACTCGTGCTGAACCGACACCACGCCCACGCTGGAACGGTTCAGGCTACGGGCGACCTTGAGGTAGTCAGCCCGGACATCCCGCCTGATCCGGCAGCGCACCTCGGACGGGTAGATATAGGTGTCGCCCGGGACGTGGAGTGCGGCTACCTCGAAGTTGCCGGTCGAGTCCACCAGGTCGCGAGTGAAGGTGGCGATCCCACAACGGCGCGGCGGGTACGTCGCGACGAAGACGGTTCTACTGGCCATGGTCCCGGCACCTCACCGCTGAGTGCCTTTGGCGGCGCTCTTGGCGCTCTCGTAGTCTGGCGTGACGACCATGAACGGGGACTGCCCGAAGGATGCCGAGTATCCGTAGTAGGGATAGAGGTTGAAGAAGTAGTCGAGGCTGTTCTTGACGAGGTCCGGGTCGTAGCTAGGAGCGCCGGCCACGTGCTCGCGCGTGTGGCCTATGTAGACCGCGTCTGGCTCTATGTGCGTGATCGCTTCGACTGGGATCAACGACTTGCTCTCGCCCAGGCCCAGGAAGCCGCCGGACCCTACTTCCATGAAGCGGACTCTCCGTTCGGCTTCATCGACCAGGAGGCCTTCGATCGTCCCGAGATCGTGGCCGTCCTTGTCCTTGGCCATCCGTCCGCGGATGTCCTCGTCGGAGCTCGAGACGGTCTGGTCGGTGTCGCGCAGCCTGACGAGTTGTGGGACCTTCGCTGCGCCTTGCTGATTAGCCGCGCTCTTCTCGGTGGTCATGACTAGAACCTCCTGGATCCGTGAGTTTCGTGATTCCTCTGCTCCTCGATGGTCCTCTCCGCAAGGGGTTCAGCCTCGAGTCGCTCGTCTGGGATCGACAAGTCGCTCTCGATCGATCTGCCATAGGTGCCCTTGGCGAGGCGCTCCTCGGCGCGCTCGACGGCGGCGAGTTGCTCGCGGAGGTCGGCGGCGAGGGCGACCGAAACCGACTCCGAGTCGAGTTCGATGGCGGCGTCCTCGTATTCGCCGGACTGCTGGCGTTGGAGAGACCCATCGGCGCGGATCTCTCCAACCTGCGCTGCCAGCAGGGCTTCAACTCGCGTTCGTTCGCGGGCAACGAGTTCACGGGCTCGTCGCTCGATCACGATGACCTCCTAGGCCGGATCGATCGGGCTGCTCGCCCGACGCCGGAGTGATCTCCTCGACTCCGAGAGAACGCCTCCGGGGCGCTCCGGGGGTTCGGGGGTCCACGCTCGAATTCGGAGCTTGGACCGGACAGACTGGCCTCTACGTTCGCTCGCCAGCGTGCGGCCGGCGTCCGAGGCGGTCATTACGTTTTGTCATCGGAGCGCATTGGAATGCAGGGGTGTCGATGCCGCGATTGGCGTTCCGGTCGTCGCCGGGTCAGTGTGAATGAACAGCGTATGGGCGCGACTTGCGCGAGCCGAGCGCGGTGGGAGAAGGCGGCGCGAACTCTGAACAGCGCGGACGTCAGCCTCAGTCCCGCCCCGGTGTCCCATCCCGATCGGGTTCCTCGACCAGCATCGAACTGACCCGCGGACGAACGAGCAGGCCTAGGAGCGGCTGGATGGGGCCGGAGAGGGTCGTGGTGAAAGCGACGTCTGACGTCCGCGTCGACGGCCGCCAAACCAAGCACGCGTGATTGGAGGACGTCCACGACGATCGACCGCGCAACGTCGTTGGTACAGTATCCAAATCGCGGATCCGGCTCGGACCCGCGGGCGTGCTGGGTACAAGCTCGCAGGCCGTGCCTGGCACGATCACCTACCGAGTCAGAGCCAGCCGCCGGTGAATCCCGCTCGTCGCAACCCGGTGACGACGTACGGGCAGTGTCGCATCAGGCGCCACAGCAAACCCGTCCGGTAGTTTTCGATCAGCGGGATGATCGGCCCCTGGTTGATCCCGTAATGCCACGGCGATACCCAGCCGTAGGGATTGCCGGACGCGGCCGGGTAGGTCGGATTGAACGAGGCCTTGAAGCCGTACGGGTTGCCCATCTTGAGGTCGACCCGATGCGCCAGATAGTCGATCGCCGGCAACACGATTTCCGGTGCGAACGGGAGCGACGCCACCACGGCCCACGGCGCAATCGTGCCGTCGTCCGGTCCATAGGGGACCCCGCGCGCCAGGTAGCCGAAGAACCTCCGCTCGATGCCGTTCAGCTTGACGGTATCTGGGCCTGGTCCAGAGCCCGGACCGTCGCTCGCTGTGATCCCCCAGCAATCTTTTCCGTAGCCCACGAGCTTGAGAGGATTGTCGATCGCGTAGCGTTGCTGCACGTAGGTCGCGCGGCGGGTGTTCTCGAAGTAGTCGATGCCCTTCTCGCGCATGAATGCGTCCCGAATACCGCGAAAGTCGATCCAGACATGCGATATCTGATGCGTGAACAACGGACCGGCGTACAGGTAGTCGTACCCGTAGCTGCTCTTCCATTCGTATGTGGAAGCCCACGCCGAGTAGCTCTGCTCCGGCAGCGGATGCGTCGGTGAGCCGAGCCCCAGGACATACAGCACAAGCGCTTCGTCGTAACCCTGCCACCGAAATTCCAGGAATCCGCTCTCGGGTCTCCACCCGTGCGTGACCGTGGCGCCGCCGTGTTGCGCCCACGGCCAGTCAACGAGGCGGTAGAGCGCGTCGGCTAGGGCGCGTAGTTCCTTTTCCTCTGTCGTATCCGCGTCGAAATAGGCGCCGGCGGCCAATGCACCGGCGAGCAGAATAGTGGTGTCCACCGTCGAAAGTTCGCATTGCCAGGCGCGCCGCCCGGTCTGCATGTCGAGGAAGTGGTAGTAGAAGCCGTGGTAGCCGGTGGCGTTTGGCTCGGGGCCCTGTCGGCTGTCCCGGAAGAACCGCAGCGTGGTGAGGATCCTCTTTGTTGCCGCCGTGCGCGTGATGAAGCCGCGCTCCACCGCGACTGGATAGGCCGCCAAGGCGAGACCGGTGGCGGCAATACTGGCGGGCCAATCGGCCGCGGTCTTGTCGAGCACCAGCCCAGTTTGCGGGTCGGTCTCCTGCAGGAAGTATCTGAACGCGTCGCGCTGGAGCGTTTCGATCTCCGAATCGACCGCGGGGCCGTCGCTCTTCAAACCTTCACCGGGCTTCCGCTCTTGCCGTCACCCAATGGGCACCGCGGGTGATCAGATTCGCGGCTCTTCACGCCTCGCAGTGCCGCCGACCCTGCGCACTGCTTCTGGGCCGTCCTGCCGGTGCTCCCGAGGGTCGTCTTCCATAACCATGAAAGGTTACCCGATCGGCTCAGGTGGTCACTCGCCGGACGCATTGGTCTCGTTCGTCTCGCTCTTCACAATGGCATCGCTGCGGATCGTCGGTCGTGGGCTGCTAGCCCCAATTGGGCGACTCGGCGTCCGCGTCCGCCTTGCCCTCGACGTGAATCCGGTCATTTCGAGGGGCGCCGCAGAGCGTGCAGGCGGCGGTACTCGGTTGTTCGAGGATGGAGCCGTCGTCTTCCTGTATCTCCGACATCATCGCGGCCCCTCTCGGATACACGATCGGGACTTCGGGTCCGGCCTCGAACGTGTGCGGCTGATGCTTGTCGGGTACCGATGTCTTGGATTCGCTCATTTGGCAGTTCCTTTGGTCTTCATGGCTCGGGCAGGTCGCCCAGCCCGAGGCGGCGGCGATAGTCGGACTCGTACCGAGGCGATACGAGGGCTGCAGCCTCCATAAATACAGGCGTCCGGGACGGCGTTGGGAAGCGCCGGTTCGTCGCCGTGGCGACGTTTGGACAAGGCCGTCCCGTGTCATTCGCCCATCAGCGTGGGGTCCGAGCGCGGGGCCGTCATGACGTTCTGTCATCGGAGCGACATCAGGCACCTGAGGATGTCGCTGCTGGGCGACCCAGCGCTCGAGGGGCGTTCAGGTTACCGTCGGGCTCGTCCCAACAGACGTACTGGCCGCGGCTTGCTGGAGCAGGTGGCGGCGGGTAATACGCTCGCGACTGCGGGCGTCGCGAGCGTCAGTCCTGGTCCAGCCCCGGGTCCCATCCACGATTTGAGAACGTCGGGATGAACCTGTAGCCCTCGCCGGGAACCGTGGCGATGAAGCGCGGATGGCTATGGTCGTCACGCAGCTTGATCCGGAGGCTCCGGATGTGGCGATCCACGATGTTACTCTCGGCGACGAAGTCGCTGCCCCAGATGGCATCCAGGATCTCGTTTCGGGTCGCGACGCGTCCGCCGCGGCTGGCGAGGAGATACAAGAGGCTCTGCTCGATACCGCTAAGGTGTACGACCGAGTCACCGGCCCGCACCCGGCGATGGAAGATGTCGATCTCCATTTCGCCGAGCTTGATCGTGGGAACGATCGGAACATCCGCACCGGTAGCCCGACGGGTGATGACGATCGCACGAGCGAGCAGTTCCTCCGGCGAGAATGGCACCGTCAGGATGTCGTCGACCCCGAGATCGAACGCCTGGAGCTTCGTCTGCAGGTCGCCCCGTCGAGTGAGGCCCAGAACCGGCGTCCCGCTCCTTCGGAGTGTGTTCGAGGCGCCCAGCCTCTCGAGCAGCGCCGTGCTGTCGTCGTGGTCCATGTCAATCACAGTCAGGTGGGGCTGCCACTCGGCCAGGATGACCTCTGCCTCTGCCAGGCTCTGGGCAGCTCGAACGACAAAGAGACCGTGATTGAGCGTCAGTTCGATGAGGTCTACGACCAGCCGCCGATCATGAAGCACCAATGCTCGGCGTGGCGCGTGACCATTAGCCTCGGGCGGCCCAGCCAGGATGGGGATCGTAGTCTGGTGCATCGCGTCACGCCCCCGAGATGTCCCGCCTGGTCACGGCGACCAGGCCGATTGTCGTCAGGATGACCGACGGCACCGCGAGCGCCGCGTAGCGCCACAGGTCCGTTGCCTGTTCGAGCGAGTTGCCGCCGAACGCCCAATCCCAGGGCGAAAGGTGTCGCCAGGGCGCGAGAACGCTGCTGAGCGGGAATAGGGAGGCGACGACACACCCGGCGACTCCGACGCCGATGCCGACTCCCAGCACGAGGGACGGGCGCGCCCGCACGCCTGCGATCGCGACCGCGAGGCTGCCGTGGAGGGCGCCGAGCAGGGCGCAGAGCGCAATCGTCGAGACTAGATATCCCGTGTCGATGCCGAGGCCGACGGCCGCATCGGCGCCGAGTTGGACAATCAGGAGCAACACGGAGATCACGGCAAGGGCCACGAGCGCGGCGATCGCCCGACCCAGGAGCACGGCTCGGCGGTCGATAGGTTGGGCAAGATACAGCTCGAGCCGGCCGCTGGCCTCCTCGCTCGCCGTCTGGCCGTTCGCCAGCACCACCGCCGCGATGACGATCAGGAGAGGCACGAAGAAGTCATACAGGTTGGCCCGCAGGAATCCCGCTGGGGTCCCGAAGTCCGCCAGGCCAAACGCCTGCACGACTCCTGTTGGCAACTGATCGATGGCCTGCGAAAGGCCCGACGAGCCCTTGAACGCTGGCCAGATGGAGATCGTCGCGGCGATCAACGCCGCGAGGCCGAGACACCACCAGATCGTCGCTCGTCGCATGGCGCGCAGCGGGCCGCCGACCAGTTCGAGGATGCGCCCGTTCATGCCGGCTCCCCATCGTATAGGTCGAGGAATGCCTCTTCGAGATCCGGCTCCTCAACCAGCATAGAGCCGACCCGATGACTTGCGAGCAGCTCAAGCAGCGGCTGGATGGAGCCCGACAAAGTTGCGGTTAAGCGGTGGTCGTCGATGACCGGGTCGACCATGTCCGCCAGGGCCTTGAGTTCGGCGGCCGGAGGCTCGTCCTCGAACCAGACCTCGATGCGCTGGCGGGCGCGACCCCGAAGCTCTGCGACCGTGCCCTGCGCCACGACCTTGCCGGCGCGCAGGATGGCGACCCGATCCGCCGCTCTCTGCACCTCGCTCAGCGAGTGAGACGAGAGGAAGACCGTCGCGCCGGTCGCGCGCGCCTCCCGCACCATCACCAGGAACTCGCGCTGCATCAGAGGATCCAGCCCATTGGTGGGCTCGTCGAGGACGATCAGTTCGGCGTCAAAGAGGAACGCGAGCAGCAAGGCGACCTTGCGCCGATTGCCGGTCGAGAGATCGCGCAGATGGCGGTGTAAATCCAGGCGCAGTCGCTCGGCGAGCTGGTCGCGGCGGGCCGGATCGAAGCCACCCCGCAAGTGCCCGAAACTGGTGGCCAATTCCATTCCGGTAAGTCGGTCGGGCAGACGCAGCTCCCCGGGAACGTAGGTGAGCCGGCGCCGCAGCGCCACTCCGTCACGGGTCGCGTCGAGGCCGAAGGCGCCGATCGTGCCGGCTGTCGGCCGCAGCAGCCCGAGCAGGCAGCGGATCGTGGTGCTCTTGCCCGAACCATTGGGGCCGAGAAAGCCGAAGACCTCGCCCCGAGCGACCTTGATGTCGATCCCTCGAACGGCCTCGACTTTGCCGTAGCGCTTCACGAGGCCGTCGATCTGGACGACCGTGTCGGCTCTATCCATCAGCTCTCCTCACTCGCCGGCATCCGGCTGGCGAGAAGCATGTCCAGTTCCTGGCGCGCGGCTGTGGCCGTGAAGACCGTGAGCCGATCCCCGGCCTGAAGTATCACGTGGCCTCTCGGAACGATGACCTGTTCGCCGCGTGCAATCGAGACGAGGACGCTGTCTCGCGGCCACGCGGCCTGCGAGACAGGCCGGCCGGCGAGGACCGAAGTCGGACAGATCTCAGCTTCGAGGAGCGTGCCGGTCGAACCGACCATCTTGACCTGGCGCACGTTGGACGCGAGAGCCTGGCGATAAGCGGCCACCGCGTCGCGCGCCGAGAGCACGCCCGCCAGCCTGTCGTCGGCGACAACCGGCGCCCATGAACGATGGCCATCGGCGAGCATGCCAAGGGCACCGTCCAGCGTGTCGTTGACCGAAATGATGGCCTCGTCCAGTGGAAGGTCTCCGACCTTCGCGGTTGGTTCGGCTGCCATCAGGGTCGCGAGGTCCACGCTGCCCCGAACCGTGCCACTGCCTTCGACGACGGGCGCGCCCGGTACTCCGGCAGCCTCGAGCCGATCTATGGCTGCCGCCGCCGTGAGATCCGCCGACAGAACGGCGCGTGCCGCCCGAGCGGCGTCTCCGGCCGGAATCGCGGACATCAAGGGCAGGGCGAACCGGAATTGATGTGCCGGCGAGTCGGCCCTGTTCCGCAGTTGCGAGGAGTAGATGGAGCGATCGCCCACGATGAGAGTGGCAATGCCGATAGCGAGCATGGCCGGCGCGAGCATGGCCAGGCTGTCGGTCATCTCGGCGACCATCAACATGACCGCGAGTGGAGCCCGAGCCGTACTCCCGAAGAGCGCCATCATCGCCACGATCACGAACGGGGAGGGATCCGCGGGCAGCCCCGGCGCGAACGGTTCGAGGAGCCGCCAGATGCCGGCTCCGAGCAGCGCGCCGATGAACATGCCCGGACCGAAGATGCCGCCCGACCCACCCGATCCGATCGACAGCGAAGTGGCGAGGATCTTCGCAAAGGGCAGGACGAGGACCACCCACAGGGGAATGCTCAGAAGCGTGTTGCGGTCGAAGCCCGCCTGGACCCAGCCGTAGCCCGTGCCGAGAACGCCCGGCACTGCCAGAGCGATGCAGCCGACGGCAACGCCGGCCACGGCCGGCCGCAGCTCCCGCGGCAGCGGCCAGGTCTTGAACCAGTTCGTCATGCCGTAGAAACCGGCGATGTAGAGCCGGCCGACGACGCCACACGCGAGGCCGATGAGGGTGTAGTAGATGAGCTGACGGGGGTCGGTGAAACCGGCGCCACCGGCGCGACCGAATATCGGGCTGAAGCCGATGATCGCCCCGAAGACCGAGAACGCGACGATCGAGCCGACGAAGGCGGGCACGAGGGCATCCGACTCCACGTCGTCGCGATAGGGGATCTCGACCGCCAGGACCGCGCCGCCGAGAGGAGCCCGAAAGATCGCTCCGATGCCCGCGCCCATACCGGTGCTTACCGCGATCCGGGCGTCGCGCGCATCGAGGTCGAGAAGTCGGGCAAGGAACGACCCGAACCCGGCGCCAATCTGAGCCGTCGGTCCCTCGCGCCCGCCGGAGCCGCCCGAGCCGATCGTGATGGCCGAGGCCACGAGCTTGACGAGCGGAATTCGTGCCCGGATGCGCCGAGGACCGTGGTGGAAGGCCGCGATGGCCGCGTCCGTTCCGTGCCCCTCGGCTTCAGGCGCGAGCCGGAAGACGATGATGCCCGCGATCAGGCCGCCCAGGCCAACGACGATCGGCAGCATCCACGGACGGGCCGCGTCCGTGATCGGCTTGGCACCTTCCCCCAGCGGCGAGGCCGGGACATAGCCCGCAAGCCCGAGGAACACCTGGCTCGCGAAATCCAGTGCGACGAAGAACAGGGCAGCGCCGAGGCCGCTGATGACCCCGATCATCGCGCCGAGGACGATCCACTTGCGCAGGTATGCGGCTGAGCGGATGCGAAGCCTCAGCATCCGGAGCAGGAGATCGCGGCGCTTCCGAAGGTTCACGCGAACGGCTCGAATGCCTGGGCCAGGCGGGCCAACGGCTCGGACTCCTCTGGCGTCATCGACACGACATCGAGCACATCCGCGAGATCTCGGCGTCGCAGGTCAAGGACGCGCGCACGTAAGTCCCGGCCGGCTGCGGTCAGTCGAACGCAGACAACGCGCTTGTCGAGGTCGCCTTTGTCTGTCGAAAGCAGGCCCCGGCGCTTCAGCCGCGAGACCACACGGCTTGCCGGCGAGGCATGAGCCCCGATCCGAGTGGCGATCTCACCAACAGCCTGCCCGTCCTCACACTCGCCGACCACGAGTAGGACTCGCCACTGCATGAAGGTGAGTTCTGCGTCAGCCGCCGCGATCGCACGTGCCGTGATGGCAACTGAGCCCACTACTAGCCGTTCGAGTACCCCGACGAGGTCATCATTCATTGGCGCATCGTAGCGCACTTATGTTCCGGATGGAATATATACTCGTCTGGCGCGTCTCGGAGTCGACGAAGCTCGCTTCGATGGCGGATTTTGATCAGGTTAGTGGCTAGGGGTGCCCCTACATTGCGTGAGTTCGCGGGCGTTCCGCAAACTGTCCTGGACGACGATCTTCCTGATCGGCTAGCAGCGATGAACGCGCTTAGGTTCGTCCTGGCCACCTCTGGAGTTGTCCCCGACCCAAACGAGAAATCGTGAGAGCCCAACTCGAAACCTGAGCCCGAAGGGCTTCGGTCAAACTGAGAGGAGCAGGCCGCGGCAACGCGGCGAGTGCAGGAGGCGTGAAGGAATTGGGAGTTTTCGCGCTCAGCGCCCTCCTGAGCCTCGCCGCCAGCGTGCTGTTGGTGTCGCGTCTGGAGCGGGTCGGCGAGCGGCTTGGAGTGTCCGAGGCACTGCTCGGTCTCATTGCGGCCCTCGCTGCAGACGGACCAGAGATCACCTCATCGGTTACCGCGATCGCGGGTGGGCACGGGACCGTGGGCATAGGCGTGACCCTTGGCTCCAACGTCTTCAACCTTGCCGCGCTCCTGGGACTCAGCGCGGTCGTGGCCGGTCGCATCGCCTTCCAACGACGAGAGATCGTCCTCGAAGGCGGAGTCGCACTCTGGATGGCGGGCCTCAGCCTAGCCGTCGTCGCCGGCTCGATTCCTCCCGCTGTCGGACTCCTGCTCGCCCTTGTCGCCTTTGTGCCCTACGTGGCCGTAAGCGCGGAGCATCCGGCGGCCCGCCGTCGGCTGCGCCTCCCGGCGCGAGTGTCCGAATGGCTGGCTCGCGCCATCGCCGAGGAGGAGGCGGAGCTTTCTATGGCCATACGGCCTCGCCGCGACGATCGCCGTGATGCGATCGTGGCGATCGTGGCGCTGCTGGTTGTCATCGCGGCGAGCGCCGCGATGGAAGAGGAGGCGATCACTCTGGGCGCAGCGGCGGGACTATCCCAGATCGTTGTGGGCGGCCTGATCCTCGCGGCCGTCACCAGCCTCCCCAATCTCGTCGCGGCGGTTTACCTGGCGTCGCGCGGACGTGGTGCAGCAACCCTCAGTGAAGCATTCAATAGCAACGTCTTCAACGTCATCGTGGGGCTGCTTCTGCCCGGCACGATCCTGGGTCTGGCGTCGGCAGCCGGAGTGGGCTTCTTCGTGGCCGCGGCCTACGCGGCCCTGACGTGCGCGGCTCTTGCTCTGGCATACCTGGGACGGGGGCTGGATCGCAGAAGCGGCGCCGTGATCATCGGCGGATATGTCGGCTTCGTTGTGCTGATGGCCCGATAGCCAGGCGCAGCTATGCAGCTACACCAACCGACCTCGTGTGGACGCCCGAGTACCCGTTCCTGCCCGCATGCCTACCAAGCGCCCTTCGGGTGGGCAACACCTACTCGAATGGTCGGGGCGAGAGGAATTGAACCTTCGACCGAGAGTGTCGAGCGAGCATGAGGTGGCGACAGCCGGGTTCGAGGCTGCGACAATCTTGTCGCCATGGGCGATGCTCAGGATGGGGTATCGCCGTTCGATGGAGCGGCGGAGAACCGTGGCGGAAACTGGAGCCGGGCAGCCGATGAACCCAGAGAATCCACATCCGGGCGCCCTGATCGTCATCGAGGGGATCGACGGCTCAGGCTCGACCACGCAGTCCGACATGCTCCTGAAGTGGCTGCAGCGCGTGGGCATCCCGTCTGTGTTCACATGCGAGCCGTCGAAGGGGCCGATCGGTGGCGTGCTTCGACTTCACCTCGGCAGGCAGGTCGAGTTGGGCGGGCCGGTGGCCGAGGCGCTTGCGTTCGCGGCCGATCGAATGGATCACGTCGCCGCGGTGGTCATGCCCGCGCTGGTACGGGGCACCACCGTTATCAGCGATCGCTACTACCTCTCGAGCCTGGCTTACCAGGCCTTGTCGTGCAATCTGGCCTGGCTCCGCGAGATCAACCGGTTTGCGCTCCGGCCGGACCTGACCGTCTTCCTCTCCGTTCCGGTCGACGTGGGTGTCGCCAGGTTCAGCCAGCGGGCTACCAGGGAGCGTTTCGAGGAGGATCGGGACGAGCTGGCTCGGATCGCCGGGATGTACGACACCGCGATCGGGCTTCTGCGCGAAGAGGGCGAGGACGTCCAGGTCATCGACGGAACGCGATCGCCTGGCGATGTTCACGCGGAGATCGTCCAGCTTGCCGCGGGCGTCCTTGGGCCGCGATATCCGGGTATCTCGCTCGCTGTAGATTCTCACGAACAGTCGTCGGTGCGACCGACGAAGCCCACCGCCTGACGATCCCCGACCCGACTCGCTAGGCCCTGGCAGCGGCCTCGAGCTTGTCGAGCTGGTAGCCGCAGGCCTTGGCTGCCTTAGCCAGGGTCGACGTCAGGCGGTCCGCGGCGTGGAGCTGCTTCGTGGTTCGCGCCGCCGTCGCGGACTGTTCAGCGGTCGCATCGAGTGCGTCCAGGGCGAGCATCCACCACAGCACCTGGCCGAACGACTCGCGGTTGAACCAGCTGACCCCTTCCCAGACGTTGACGCGGATGTACGGCCGAACGGCCTCGTTGGCGATGAGCGCCTTGACGAGGGCGGGCGCGCGCTCGGCCGCCGGCAGTTCCGCCACCGACGACGGGAGCGGGAGCGAGCCGAGCATCCTGATCAGGGCCACGAGCCGCCAGGCCGCGCCATCGTCGAGGCCCAGGTCGCGGAAGACGCCGGCGATCACGGCGCCCAGCTGGAGGTCCTCGATCGAGGTGACGTCGCCCTCGCCCGGCCCGGCCACGTCGGTGAGTGCTCGCGACACGAGCCGGCCGATCAGAGCGACCCAGGTCCACTCGTCGACGAGGCCGGCGCAGAGCCGCTCCTGACCCAGGTCTGGCAGACGCAGCACGGCTTCGATGCCGGCGCGGAATGATGCCGCGGCCTTCTCCACGTTGCCGCCGGCGCCCGTGACTTCAACCAGCGCGCGGAGGGCCGGGACGAGGTGCGCCTGGGCGTCGTCGAGCAGACCGGCGAGTTCGGCAGCGGTGGCGTCCGCGCCGGCTGCAGTGGAGGCGGGCGCGGCCTTCGTGGCCTTGCTGCCAGCCGCCTTGCTGGCGGCCTTCGCCTCAGAATCGGCCTTGGCTTCGGCCCGGGTGCGTGGCGGCCCGGCCGCCGCGCCAGGCCCGCGCAGTCCCAGGTCCACCGCGGGAACTCCAGGGCGGACAGCCACGGCTCGCGCCGCCCCGATCTGCGCCACTCGCCGAAGCGAGCCGGTCCCGCTCAGCGCGCGGACCGCGTCGTGCAGCGGCCGGAGTTGCATCTCGCGCAGGGCCAGACTGACGCTCGGCACGCCGGCGCCGCCGATACGCTGGGCCAGACGCCCCAGCTGGCCCGAGGGTCCGTCCTCGACCTCGTGGATGTCCAGGAAGACCTGGCAGCCGTAGGCGTGCAACTCGACGTAGAGCCCATCGCGGCACAGGTCGGATGAGCGGCGCAGGAATTCCAGCCCCGAGCGCTGCTCGCGGAGCAGGGTGAACCAGTCGCCGTCCGGATGCAGCCCCAGCCCCTCGCCGAGCGACTTCTGGATCAGCCGCCGTCCGCCGCTGCCGTCGGGCACGGAGTAGGCCGTCGACGTCTTGATCCAGCCCTTGGCCTCGGCAAAACGGTTGTGATAGACGATCAGGGCGCGTTCGTCGGAGTGCCGGTTCGAGTAGGCGAAGACGTCTTCGTTTACCCAGCCCCCCGGATCGTAGACGTCGTAGAGCAGGAAATCCGCCATCTCGGCGAACAGATAGCGGCGGTGGAAGAGCGGGAAGATCTCGCGCTCGTGCCGCTCGACGAGCCAGCCGTCCGGGTGCTCGTCGCGGTATGCCCGCCGGTATTCCATGCCGTACTTCTCGGCGAAGCCTTCGACCTGGCCGTGACCCATCATCGGCAGGCCCGGCATCGTGGCCAGCAGCGTCGCCACACCGAAGTACTTGTCGCCCTTGCCGAACTGGTCGACCGCTGTCCGCTCGTCGGGGTTGCTCATGAAGTTGACGAAGCGCTTCAGGACTTCGGGGTCGAACTCGATCGTGTCCTTGATGACCTGGCGGTAGCTGGCGTTCTCCTCGTCACGGAGCATGTTCATGAAGGCGCTGTTGTAGACACGGTGCATGCCGAGGGTTCGGACGAAGTAGCCCTCCAGCAGCCAGAACGCTTCGGCGAGGAGCAGGGTGTCGGGCACTTCCGCCGCCACGCGATCGACGACTTCGCGCCAGAACTCGTTGGGCATCTGCTCGTCGAAGACGGCCCGAGTGGTGGCGCGTTCGGCTCGCGACGGGATCGCCCCGCCCTGGCCGGGCTCGGGAAACCACAGCCGCTGGATGTGGCGCCGGGCCAGCGTCATTGCCGCGTCGAACCTGATGATCGGGAACTGGCGGGCGACGTGGAGGATGGTCTGGATGACGGCCTCTCGGACCTCGGGCTTGAGGTAGTCGAGCTGGGCCGTGTCGTTCCAGGGCATGCTCGTGCCGTCGTTGCCGTGGTAGATGTAGCGGGCCTCTCCAGTCCAGTTGTCGGTCCTCTTGAAGACGACGGCGGCATCTGTCGAGTTCCAGTAGTGGTCCTCGATCTGGATCGTCACCCGGTCGTCGTCCGACAGGTTCCCGCCGGTGAACGTGTAGGCGGGGTAGGGCGCGTCCGGCAGCGAAAGGAACCAGTCCGGATGCTCGATGACCCAGCGCGAGTCGATGCCCATGTGGTTGGGCACCATGTCCGAGCTGAGGCGAATGCCGCGGCCGGCGCATCTAGCGCGGAGCTGCTGGAACGCTTCGTCGCCACCGAGCTCGTCGGCGATGCGGTAGTCCATGAGCGAGTACGCGGACGCCGCCGCCTCGGGGTTACCGCGCCACTGCTTGATCTTCTGGCTGGCGTGGCTTCGCTCCCACAGGCCGATGAGCCACAGCCCGGTGAAGCCGCGGCGCGCCAGCGCCTCCAGTTCCTCGTCGGGGATCTCATCGAGACGGTTGATCCGGCGGCCGTAGCGCTTCGATAGCTGATCGAGCCAGACGTACGTGGTCTTGGCCATCAGGACGACGCGTGGCATCCACTCGCGGTCCTGGCTGAAATGCTCGTACTCGTTTTCGAGCCCGCCGAGGCCGGGGCCGCCGACTGAGGGGGCGGGTCCGGGCGTCGGATGCATGCGCATCCAGAGCGCGACCTCTTCCTCGTGGAGGACGTCGAGGCTCACGATCAGCCGGTCCATGAAGCTCGTCAGCACGAGGCCCCAGCGCGATCGGATGTAGCGCAGCTGCCCGGCCAGCGAGTCCGGCGAGGCGATCGCGGGCGCCCGAAGGAAGGCGATCAGTGACAGCCCCTGGGGGCCGAAGCCCGGCTGGCCGTCGAAGAACAGGCGCAGGCCGGCGATCAGATCGCCGTAGGCGGTTCGCTCGACCAGGTCGGCGTCGTCGAAGAGCTCCTCGAACGTGTCGAAGGCCGGGTTGACGTTGGCCAGCCACAGCATCAGCAGCTCTTCGAGCGCGATCTCGCGGTTGGGGTGGCCCTCGGTTTCGCCCGCCAGGTAGCTCATAGGGTCCTGGCCGCTGGCGATCACCTCGAGCGGCGGGAACTGCGCGACAAATCGAGCCAGCGCGTCGTCCAGGACTTCGGGCTGGAGCTGGTCGACGAGCATGGCAACCGCGTCGGTCATGACCCTGGGGTTGACGGTCCGGCGGTAGATCTCGACGGCGTGATGGAGGATCTCGTCGATCAACCCCATCGCGTTTAGCTCGGCGGCGTGGACGACGCGGTCCGGATAGCGGGCCTTGTCCACGCGGTCGTTCATTCGCTTGGCGAAGGCGCGGGAGGCCGGGAAGTCCGGGATGATGACGTTGCCGTTGGTCTGAAAGAGTCCCTTGTCGAACTCGTAGCGGTCACGAGCCGCCTTCGAGATATGGAACTCGAATGCCACGAGTGCGCTCCGAACCTGTCAGCGGAGCCGGCGGCTCACAACCCTGGGCCGATGGCCGGTCGGCGCGAGTCTATCAGGCCGAGGGCCAGGGGCTAAGTGGCGGTTCGGCGGACGACGTCGCTAGCGCGTCGAGGCGGCCTTGCTGCGGGGGCGCAGAGCCGGCTGATGGGCCTCGTCGAGGGCTTCGGTGTAGATGCCGGCCCCGTCGATGCGGCGCGACGGCGAGCTGAAGAGCGACAGGTCGTCGACCAGCCGGCGCTCCAGGTCTGTACCCGCGGCGTCGTCGATCAGGCGGACGGCCCTGGCCGCGCACAGCAGCACCTGCTTGGTCTCCAGCCGGATCGGGTCGCCCCAGAACCAGCCATCGCTCGCGAACATGGCCAGCCGCCAGCGCTCGGCCTGCATCAGGGCCAGGAAGCCTTCCCGCTGGCTCTCGTTGCCGAGCGGCACCCAACGCCGGGCGAAGCTCTCGGCCGTCTCCGCGCCGAACACGACCTCCACGTAGTCGTCGCGTGCCTGCCAGAGCGCCGCCGGCTCCATGAAGTCGCCCGCCAGCCCACTGGCCACGGTGTCGATGGCGGAGGCGAGGCGCTCGAGGGCGACGCGCAGCGGTCCCTTCCAGCGGCCGTCGGCGGCATCGGGGCACTCGGCATACCAGCGCAGCACGCCGTGGTGGCAACTCCACGATGTCCGCTCGGCGATCTGCGTCGCCGGGAAGACGCTGGCCGGCGTCGACCCGACGATCTGTCCGATCGTGGTGATGTCGAAGCCGCGATCAGGCGCGTCCACTCCGGGGTTGACGAGCCTGGCCAGGAAGAGGTCGCGGAACTTCTGGTGGTGGCCGTACAACTCACCGTCCGTGGCGATGACCGCCATGCGGGGCGTGCCATCGGCGAAGCTCGGGCCGGTCAGTCTGGGCAATATCCGTTCCCGGGCGAACGCGTCGGCGTTCATCGTGGCGTCTGACTCGAACGAGGCCGAGGCCGACAGGGCCGCGTCGTAGAAGACAACCACGATTGTCTTGCCGCCACCGAGCTCCACGCGGTAGGGCCGGCGCGTGTCGAGCCGCGAGTCGGCGGCCTGCCACGGCGCCAGGATGGTGTAGTGGACACCCTCGTCCGCCAGGATGCGGAGCGTCGGCAGGTCCACCGCCGTCTCCGGCAGCCAGATGCCCGTCGGTCGCCGATCGAAACGCAACTCGAAGTCGCGCAGACCCCAGCGGATCTCCGTCCGGCGGTCCGCCAACGATGCCAGCGGCAGGATTGCGTGGTGGTAGGCCTGGGCCATGGCGTTGCCGCAGTCGACCTCGACGATCGCAGCCGACACATCCGAATCCACGAAGCCCTTGTGCGTCGAGGCATCGTTGGCCGCCAGCCAGCAGGCGAGGGTGGGGCCCAGGTCGTAGGAGATGTGCTGGAGATTGCCTCGCTCGGCGTTGGGCTTGTAGCACTCGGCGTCGATGCGGGCGTTCCAGTCGCGGTAGGGGGACGCGGCCGGCTGGGGCGCGACCTCACCGCTGAACGGGTCGCGCCGCTCAGGCTGGTAGAAATGGCCGTGCACGGCGAGCATGGGGCGACTCACTACAGGATCGTATCCGAGCAGCCGCCGCCGGGCAGGCCCCGGGCGTGGCCCCGGATGGAGCCATGACCTTTTGCGTCGCCACCCAGACGGGCGGGCGAGGGCGGCGCATGGCGCCGGCCGAGGTGCATGGCGCCGGTCGCCGGCCACTCACATCGCGGCGCGGCGGTCGCGTAGATGCAGCTGTTCGCCGTCTGTTCTTCTCGTCCAACTTGCCTGGAGTGGGAGTTGGGCAGGCGTTCGTGGCGCCCCGGCGGGTTTCGAAGCGCATCGAAGCGCCGGCGTGCGGGAGTCACGCTCAGAATCGAGCCCTTCCTCGTCGCTGCTGCGCGACTCGACCCACGTCACGCCGTCGGGTCGCTCCCAATTCTCATGTGGGGCAAGTTGGGCCAGATTGTGGCGCCGGGCCGCCGGGCCAGGGGCGGCCGCCACAGCCGCTACTGTTCGAGCTCCGCCGCCGAGTGGTCGCGAGTCTGCGTCACGTCGAATCGAACCGCGCAGGTGCGGCTTTCGCCGGGGGCGAGCGCGATCGGCCAGCGGAAGAGCAATGAGCTGCCCTGGTAGGAGCGCTCGAAGCCGCCTTCGGAGTTGGAAACCGTCTCGACCGGATACCAGGTTAGGCGCGCCGCGGGTTCGGCGGTCGCCGAGACGCGCACGCCCTCGAAGTCGTTGCCGAAGGCGATCGTCGAGGCCGAGGGCGCCTCGCCCGGGACATCGTGAGGGGTGCGTTCGCCGGCTTCAGCCTCGTAGAACGCCTCGGGATTGTGGCCGCCGCCGAGCAGATTGACGTTCCACTCGACCGCCAGCTCGAAGGCGAGCGCCGCCTCGCCGGGGTTCTCGAGCTTCGTCTCGAGCTCGAGCG
>PLNK01000182.1:21093-39332 GCA_003142755.1 Chloroflexota bacterium
GCTTCCTTCGTGGCGACGATGTCGTGGATGGTCTTGGGCGCGTCCGAGGCGACGGCCTCCTCACCCGCGGCGTCTTCCCCGGGTGCCGTCGTGCTCTCGGCCGCGGCGAGTCGCTCGTGATATGCCTCGGGCCGGCGTCGCATCACCGAGGCCAGGGCCACGCGACTGGCGCGCAGATCCCATGACGAGATGTCGGCGCCCTCGGCCAGGTCCACCACCACGGTCTGGCCTCGAGCGCTGACGAGCACCTCGTCGATGGCGTCGAGGTCCGTGTCGACCAGGCGGGTTCCGTACGGCTTGCCGCCGGCCGCCGCCTTCGCCATATCGGCCAGATCTTCGGCGGCGATCAGCCGGGCGAGCGTGGCCATGCGCATGTGCACTATGTAGATGCCGCCAAACAAACCGTGCCAGTAGCAGTCGTTCGACTGGCCCTGGTAGAGGTTATCGACGGCCCGAGCCTTGCGTGCCGGACCGCCCGCCCCCGCCGCCGGCATGGCAGCGACGGCTTCCGACGCGCGCAGCATCTGCTTGTGCAGCTCGTTGATCTCGCGATAGCGGGCCATGTAGTTGCGCCAGAAGCCACCTCGCAGGTAGCGCGCCGCCGGCAGGTCACGCGCCTGGGCGTCGGCGAGGAGTCGAACGAAGACCGCCGTCTCATCGGGCGGCAGGACCCACTCCGTCATTTCCGTGTACGAGGACGTGGGGACGTAGATCCGCCGGCTGGGAGGGTTCGTGGCGAGCCACTCCGACGGCATGGCCATGGTCAGCCATTCGCCGCTGGCCTCGATCGCCTCAAAGAGGCGGTCCACCCAGTGCTCGCGGCTCCAGCAGTACTCGAACGTGCCCGGCCAGGCGCCGAACTTCTCGCCGTCGTCGCCCATCATGCCGACGTATTGCCCGTCCGGCGTCACGCGCTGGGCCAGGTACGAGATGACGTCATCGACCGGCTTGAACGGGATGCGATACCGCAGCCCCTGTTCCGTACCGAAGATCGAGAGTCGCTTGCCGCGATCGTCGGTCGTGAAGGCGGTCCACATGGCGTCTTCGCGGATCGAGGCGGCGCGCAGGTGGTTGTCGTCCAGGCAGGTCCACTCGTAGCCGGCGTCGGCCAGGTCGAACGCCAGCGACGGCTCCCAGACGCGCTCGGCCAGCCAGGCCCCGCGTGGCCGCTGCCCGAAAGTCGCCTCCAATTCGTCTCGCATCCGCATCAGCTGGCCGTGGCGGTCGCGGTCGGGGAGCGTGATCAGGATCGGCTCGTAGTAGCCGCCGCCGACGATCTCGACCTGGCCACGATCGACGAGCCCGCGGATCTGGTCGATCGCCTCGGGCTTGTTGGCGGCCATCCACTGCAGCAGCGGCCCGGTGTAGTGAAGGCCAAGGCGAATCCCCGGATGCCGCTCCAGGGCGTAGAGCATCGGAGAGTAGGCGTGCTGGTAGACGTCCTCGATCACCCAGCCGAAGTTGCCGACCGGCTGGTGGTTGTGGATGACGAGAGAGAGCGAAACACGGCCGCCCAATCCGGCGTCAGCCCGCTTCGGTCGGTGGTCGCCGAACGCTCGGCTTCTTGACCTCTGCGCCCGCGGCAGGCATGTACATCCGCTCGACATACTCGTGGAGCATTCGGATCGTGGAGAACCGCCAGATCGTGCTCGCGATCGAACGGCGCATCTCCGCCGTCCAGCCCGCCGGGACGTCGTCCTCGTCGCGGCCGTAATAGAGCGGCACGACCTCCTGCTCGAGCAGTCGGTACAGGTCCTGGGAGTCGGCGTAGTCCTGCGCGCCTTCGTCGGGGTTGGTTTCACGACCGCCGATGGCCCAGCCGTTGTCGCCGAGCCAGCCTTCGTCCCACCAGCCGTCGAGGACGGAGAGGTTGACGACGCCGTTGGCCGAGGCCTTCATGCCGCTGGTGCCGGAGGCCTCGAGCGGGCGGCGTGGGTTGTTGAGCCAGACGTCGACGCCCTGGACCATGAACCTGGCCACGCGCATGTCGTAGTCCTCGAGAATGAAGACTCGACCGCGGAGCTGGGGCGAGCGCGACCGGGCGAAGATCTCCTGGATCACGCCCTGGCCGGGTCGATCGGCCGGGTGGGCCTTGCCGGCGAAGATGATCTGAACGGGCCGCTCCTTGTCCCACAGCAGCCGCGAGATCCGGTCCATGTCTCTGAAGAGCAATGCGGCGCGCTTGTAGGTCGCGAAGCGGCGGGCGAAGCCGATCGTCAGCGCGCTGACGTCGAGGACGTCTTCGAGCTCCTCGAGCGTGCCCGGCGACTCGCCGTGGCGAGCGAATTGGTGCCGCAGCCGGTTGCGGGCGAAGATCATCAGCTCGAGCTTCTGGCGCTGATGCGCTTCCCACAGGTCCACGTCGGGGATCTGCTCCGTGCGCTCCCAGAAGCGATCCGACCCGTTGCGGGCATCGACGTTGTCGAGCTCGGCGCCCAGATAGCGCTCGAAAATGTCGCGCATCGGCTGACCGACCCAGGTGGGCATGTGGACGCCGTTGGTCACGGCCAGGATCTGCTTGTTGCCGAGACCCTGCCAGGTGTTGTTGGCCGTGACACTGTGCAGCTTGCTGACCGCGTTGGCGCCGTTGGAGAGACGCAGCGAGAGCGCGGTCATGTCGAGCTGGCGCGAGTCGCCGTCGACGCCACGGGCGAGATCCAGGACGCGATCCATCGGCACGCCGCCCGTGCCCTTGCGGCCGTCGCCGTCGTACAGCGGCCCGATGACGCGGCGGGCCAGGTCCGCGTCAAAGCGCTCGTTGCCGGCAGCGACGGGCGTGTGGATCGTGAAGATGGTGTTGGAGCGGACGCGTTCCAGGGCATCTTCAAGAGCCACTCCCTGGGCCACGAGGGCGCGGGTGCGCTCGACGAGCTGTAGGGCGGAGTGGCCTTCATTGAGGTGCCAGACCGCAGGCGTGACACCCAGGGCCTTGAGGGCCCGGACGCCGCCCGCGCCAAGCATAAATTCCTGGTGGAGGCGCATCTCGCGGCCGCGGACGTAAAGGATGTGGGTGATCGGCCGGTCCGACTCGGCGTTGTCGGGAATGTCGGTGTCGAGCAGGATCACCGGCACGCGGCCGACCTGGACCAGCCAGACGGCGGCGAAGAGATCGCGCCCGGGCAGCTCGAGGGAGACGGTGAGCGGCTCGCCGTCCTGGCCGAGGACCCGCAGGATCGGCAGCTTGGCCAGGTCGTAGTCGGGGTAGGCGTGCTCCTGGTGACCGTCCGCGTCGATCGTCTGGCGGAAGTAGCCGTGTTTGTACAGCAGCCCCACGCCGATGAGCGGCATGGCCATGTCGCTGGCCGACTTGATGTGGTCGCCGGCGAGGACGCCCAAGCCGCCGGAGTAGATGCCCAGGCTCTCGTGGAAGCCGTACTCGGCGCAGAAGTAGGCGATGGGGCCGTGCAGGGCGGACCCGTACTCGCGGTTGAACCAGTGCTCGCGGCCGCCGGCCATGTAGCGGTCGAAGCCTGCCAGCACCTGGGTGTACTCGGCCATGAAGGCCGGGTCGTCGAGCAAATCCGACCAGGCGATCGGCTGCGACAGGACTTCCACGGGGTTCCGGTAGCGCGACCACGAGAGGCCGTCGATCCGGCTGAATAGCGCCCGAGCCCGCGGGTTCCAGCTCCACCACATGTTGTAGGACAGCCGTCGCAGGCCCTCGAGCTGCGGTGGCAGCCGGAAGGACGCGCCCGGGAGNNGTCCAAGCTCGCCCGACGGCGACAAATGCTCGTCCGGGTGTCGCTTTGTCGGCGCGGTGGCTTCCTTCCAGCGCGCCATTGACTACCATGGACGGGGTTTGGTGCCAGCGTCCGGGATCCACCTACAGGAGCGAACAATGCGGGTCGTCTGCATCGCCGCCGAATGCGAGCCCTGGGCGAAGACGGGCGGCTTGGGCGACGTGGTCGACGCACTGGCGCGAGCGGTGGGCGCAACGGGCAAGACCGGCGAGGACACCGGCGCGGTCGCCCCGACCGGTACACGAAAGCCGCGGGTGCCCCAGTCGCAGGTATGGGTGGGCACCGGTGCCGTGATGGGCGTCGGCAAAGGCGAGGCCGAGCTGCCCGGGTACGTCGAACCGCCGGTGGATGTCTTCCTGCCGAAGTACCGCGGCGTCGTCGCGCCCGATTGGGCCACTTCCAGGTCGCTGGCCGTGCCGGATCCAATGGCGGAAACCGGCACCACGGATGTGACCCTGGTCGAGTTCGAGGATCGAGGCTACCGGGTCAGGCTCATCGACCACCCGCCGGCCTTCGATCGCGAGGGGTTCTACGGCGATGCGGACGGCGATTACCCCGACAACGGCTGGCGTTTCGGCCTGTTGTGCCGGGCGGCGATCGAGGCCCTGCTGACCGATGAACGCCCGGTCGACGTGCTGCATCTCCACGACTGGCAGGCCATGCCGGCGGTCGTCCTCCGCGACTGCGCCTATCAGGCCTACCCGCTCATCTCGCGGGCTGCCGTCATGGTCACCATTCACAACCTCGCCTATCAGGGCTGGCTGACTCCCGACCAGGCGGCCGACATGCTCTTCCCGGACGAGTTGAAGCAGGCCCTCGAGCCCAGGTCCAAAGGCATGCTCCTGCTGCGCGAAGGCATCGAGCGAGCCGAACTGGTCAACACGGTCAGCCCCGGCTACGCCGCCGAGATCCTGCGGCCGACGCTGGGCGTGGGCCTCGACGCCGCGCTGGCTCGCCTCGGGCATCGGTTCGGTGGGATCCTGAACGGGCTCGACATGGGCGTCTGGAACCCTGCCACCGACGCCGCCCTGCCGGAGCCCTATTCACGTGCCGAACCGGCGGGCAAGGCGACCTGTCGGCGCGCGCTGCTGTCCGAGCTCGGCTTCGATCCCGACGACGCCGGCCCGGTGCTGGGCATGATCGGTCGGCTCGATCCACAGAAGGGCTTCGACCTTCTGGCCGGAGCCGCGCCCGATCTGGTCGCCGACGGGGCACGGCTGGTGGTCCTCGGCTCTGGGGATCCCAGTTTGATCGGCGGCCTGAGCGCCCTCGCGAAGAAGCACCCAACGTCCGTCGCCGTGATCGACGCATTCGACCGCGACCTGGCCCGGCGGATCTACGCCGGCGCGGACCTGTACCTGATGCCGTCCCGCTTCGAACCGTGCGGGCAGGGGCAGATGATCGCTATGCGGTACGGCACGCCGCCGATCGTGCACCGGACCGGCGGGCTCGCCGACACGGTCGAGGACGTGGACGAGCGTCCGATCGACGGGACCGGTTTCGTCCACAGCGCCGCGACTACGAAGTCGCTCCTCGAGGCCTGCCGGCGAGCGGTGAGCCGCTTCGGCCGTGGCGGCCGCGACTGGGCCGGGCTGCAAGACCGGGGCATGGCCATCGACTGGTCGTGGGAATCGGGCCCGGCCGAGCAATACGCGGCCTCGTATCGGCGAGCGATCTCGCTCCGCCGCGAGAACCGACCCACACCCTAGGCCCGCGTCCGTCGCCGGCTGACCCGGCGAGCGAGATGGCGTAAGGTGGAAGGGCCAACGGAGCCGGCACCCGCCAGAGGATAGTCACAGCCCAGATGTCCATACCGCCATGCGACGTTCTCGTCGTGGGGACCGGCGCGGCCGGGTTGACTGCGGCGCTGGTCGCGGCCGAGCGCGGGGCGAGCGTCCTGATGCTCACCAAGGGCCACGCGCCCGACTCGAGCAGCTGGCACGCTCAGGGCGGGATAGCGGGGGCGATCGGCGACGATGACACCGCTGCGCTTCATGCCGGCGACACGGAGCGGGCCGGTCGCGATCTGTGCCGGCCTAGCGCGGTCCACGTCCTGGTCGAGGAAGGCCCCGAACGCGTCCGCGAGCTCATCACCATGGGCGTGCCGTTCGATCCGGAGCTGAGTCTGGAGGGCGGCCACTCACGCCGGCGAGTGTCGAGCGTGGAAGGCGCCGCGACTGGCTGGGCGGTGACGAGCTTGCTCGGCCGCCGCGCCCTGCGCTCCGATCGGATTGCCACGATCGAGGCCACGGCCGTCCTCTCGCTGCTGGCGGCGGATGGCCGTTGCATCGGCGTGCTCACGCCGGAGGGCCCCGTGACCGCCCGGGCCACTGTTCTGGCCATGGGCGGAGCCGCGGCCCTGTGGGCCCGCACCACGAACCCGGCCGGCCAGATTGGCGACGCCGTGGCGATCGCGGTCACGGCCGGCGCGGCGGTAGCCGACATGGAGTTCATGCAGTTCCACCCGACCGTTCTGGAGGGCTCGCGGCTGTTGCTGACCGAGGCGCTTCGGGGTGAGGGCGCGACCCTGATAGACAGTGCCGGCGAGAGGTTCGTGGATGAGCTGGCACCTCGCGACGAGGTCGCCCGCGCGCTCGTCCGGAAGGGCCGCGCCTTCCTGGACCTGCGATCGATCGATCGCTCGCGGTTCCCCGGCCTGATGGCCGAGATCGAGAGGTCGGGCTTCGATCCGGCGGTCCAGCCGATCCCGGTCTCGCCGGCAGCGCACTACACCATCGGCGGCATCGTGACCGATCTGAACGGCCGAACCGACATCAACGGGCTCTATGCGGCAGGGGAGTGCGCCGCCACGGGAGTCCACGGCGCCAACCGCCTGGCGTCCAACTCGCTGCTTGAGTGCCTGGTATTCGGTCGCCGCGCGGCGCTGGCCGCGCTCGATGAGCCGCCACTCCCCGCGAGCCTGCGGGACGCTGCGGCTCACGAGCCGGCGGCGCCCCCCGAGCGCGTCGCACCCGAATCGCTCCGCGAGCAGGTCTGGCGCGACGCCGGCGTGATGCGCGACCCCGCCGCTCTGACTGAACTGGCTGCCAGCCCGGACCCCGTGGCATCGCTCGTGGCCCGGTTCGCCCTGGCGCGTGCCGAGAGCCGCGGCGTCCACTACCGTATCGACGTGCCCGCCCCCGATCCGGCATTCGAAGGGCATTTCGTCCTGCGACCCGGCCGCGGTCTCGCTCTGGAGCATTGGACTTGACCGCCACCGAAGCCACTCCGACCCCCGCCCCGGTCTCGTCCTCGCGCCGTCAGATCCGCCGGCCGGACCACGACGCCCTGGCCCGTGTCGTGTCCTCCGCCCTGGCCGAGGACCTCGTCCTGGGCGACCCCACCACCGACGGCCTGTTCGGGATCGAGGCAACGGCCACGATGTCACTCCTGGTCAAGGAGCCGGGCGTCGTCTGTGGGCTGCCCGTGGTCGCGGCCGTGTTGGCGGCCCTGAGCCCGGACGTGGTCGTGACGGCGTCCGTGGCAGATGGCGACCGCGTCACCGACGTCCCCATCGAGATTGCCCGCATTACCGGCCCCACACGGGCCATCCTGTCGGGCGAGCGGACGGCGCTCAATCTGCTCGGCCGGCTGTGCGGCATCGCGACCCTCACCTCGCGCTGCGTCGCCGAGCTCGATGGAACCGGGGCCACGCTGCTCGATACCCGCAAGACCACGGCCGGCCTGCGCGACCTGGAGAAGTACGCCGTCCGGTGCGGCGGTGGCACGAACCATCGCCTCAACCTGGGCGAGGCGTTGCTCGTCAAGGACAACCACCTGCATCTGGCCGGCGGCATCGCCGCGGCCGTGGCGGCGCTACGCCACTCGGCTCCGCGCCTGCGCCTCGAGGTCGAGGCCGAAACGCTCGATGACGTTAAGGTCGCCCTCGATGCCGGCGTGAACAGGATCCTGCTCGACAACATGAGCCTCGATGAGATGCGCCAGGCAGTAGCCCTGGTCGGCGGCCGCGTCGAGACAGAAGCGTCGGGTGGGATCACGCTGGCCAACCTGCGCGCGGTCGGTGAGACGGGCGTCGACTTCGTCTCGCTCGGGGCGCTGACGCACTCCGCTCGGGCGCTCGACGTCTCGCTCGAGGTGGCCGGGTGACGCCGAACGGCCGGCCCGCAGCCGCGGAGTCCGCAGCTCCAGCCGGATCGGCGACCACCGCCTCGACGGCGCCCCCGGCCGCCTTCGGCCCAGGTTCGGTCGTGGTTCCGCCGCCGGGCGATCCGGCCACGTTCCCGGCCCTCCAGGCGGAGATCCGCGAGCTGGCCCGCGAGCACAACGCCATAGTTCTGTCGCACAGCTACGAGCGGCCCGAGATCCAGGACGTGGCCGACCACGTCGGAGACTCGCTCCGCCTGTCGAGGATCGCGGCGTCCGCGCCGGAGTCGACGATCGTCTTCTGCGGCGTCTCGTTCATGGCCGAGACCGCGAAGATCCTCTCGCCCGACAAGCGCGTCCTGCTGCCGGATCTGGCGGCCGGCTGTTCGCTCGCCGACTCGATCACGGTCGAGCAGCTGCGCGGCTGGAAGGCCGAGCATCGCGGCGCGGTTGTGGTCTCGTACGTGAACACCAGCGCCGCGGTCAAGGCGGAGAGCGACTACTGCTGCACTTCGAGCAACGCCCGGGCGGTCATCGACGCCATTCCCGCCGACCGCCGGATCCTGTTTCTGCCGGACATGTTCCTGGGCCTGTGGCTGCAGCGAGTGACCGGCCGCAAGCTCACGATCTGGCTGGGCGAGTGCCACGTCCACGCCGGCATCAAGCCCTCGGACGTGGCTGAGTGGCACGCTCGCGAGCCCGGCGCCGAGCTCCTCATCCATCCCGAGTGCGGCTGCACCAGCCAGGTCATCGAGATCGCCGGGGACGACGCGGCTTTCGGCGGAAAGCCGGCCCACATCCTCTCGACCGAGGGCATGGTTACCTACGCCGAACAGTCGCCCGCCGACACCTTCCTCATCGCCACCGAGACCGGCATCCTGCACCGCCTCGAGCAGAAGGCGCCGGGCAAGCGTTTCGTGCCGGTGAACCGCGAGGCCGTCTGCCAGTACATGAAGCTGACCACACTCGAGAAGGTCCGCGACTCGCTACGCCTCGGCATCCACGAGATCGACGTCCCAGCCGATGTCGCGGCCAAGGCGCGCCTGGCCCTGGAGCGAATGATCGCGATCGGCTGACCCTTTCTGGACCCGGGTCCCGATAGCGACGCTCGCGCAGTCGCATCTGCCCAACTGGACGCACAAACGTGACCTGACAGCCGCCATGTGGTCGGCAGTGGATGCCGATTCGAGCAGAAAGGACGGGTTACGACGCCCGCAAGCAGTCGCCCGGTCGTGTGCGCTCACCCCATGAGCAGCGCGGTCGGCGAGGTCCAGCGTCGATCCGCCGGCCCGCGGCGCCGCCGACGGCGTTAGCTCGGGCGGCCGATGTCGAGCTGGACGGCGGGCAGCCGGTCGACCTGGGCAAGTCGGGTGAACAGGTTGCCTTTCGATCGGTAGTGGTCGACCAGGCGTGCGTACTCGTCGGCGACCCAGGCGTAGTCCGGGTGGCCGGCCTGCCACTCGCGACTGAACACGACGCCGCGCAGCCTGACCTGCATCAGCTCCTTGAGGCAGTTGAAGCAGGGCTGGAGCGTCGTGTAGAGGATCGCGCCGTCGATCGCCGTGCCGAAGCGCGCGGCCGTGGCGATGGCGTTCTGTTCCGCGTGAACGCACAGGCAGATGTCGTACAGCTTGCCGGACAGGCTGGCGTCGGGCTGCTCGATGCGAAGCGCACAGCGGCGGCAGCCTCGCTCGGTCTCGGTGCAGTTGGGATAGCCCGCCGGCGTGCCGTTGTAGCCGCTGCCGAGGACGCGGTCGTCGCGGACGATGATCGCTCCCACGTGCGAACCCAGGCACTTCGCGCCCGTCTCGACGACGAGCGCCAGTCGCATGTAGAAGTCGTGGCGTTGCCAGCTGGCATCGGCAAGTTCGATGACGTCCGGGGCCATCGGATTCCTCGTTCGTCTTGAGCCGGCGCGCGTGGTCGGCTGGTGGGATGCCGTGACGGTACACGAGCGGCCGCCACGCTGCGCGGCCTGGGACGCATCCACCCGAAAGGGGTATCGATCCCCTCCGCTCGGGTCGTTACATTGGCGTTGCAGCGGCAGCCGCGGGCTACAATCGAGCGACTCAGATATCCGCTGGGGGTCCGGGGGGACAGCTAGATGATCGTCCACCTTCTCGAGTTTCGGGCAGTCCCAGGCCACGAAGGCGAAGTGGCCGGCTACTTGAGCCATCGAGCCCTGGCCGCTCCTCCTGCGGATGGCTTGATATCCCGTCTCGTTGGCCGCCGCCTGAGCGCCCAGGGTCGAGAGCATCTGGCGGCGACGACGTGGCGCGACGAAGCCTCCTTCGACCGCGGCACGAGGGATGAGGGGTTGCCGGAGTACTTGCGCCCTACGGCTTCGATGCTTGGCGACAAGGCATCCACCAGGTATCGTGTGGTAGCCTCGACCGGACTCGGCAGCGAGGGAGCACGGGTCCTGCGACTCTACAGGACCACGATCGCCGCCGATTCGGCTGAGCTCTGGAAGGCGCGGACTCTCGAATCCATCGGTCAGCTCGTTTCGAAAGAGGGCTTGCTGAGCATGGTTGCCGGGGTCTGCTTCGACGGAGACGTGTCTACCGAGCGTGCCGGCGATGTTGGCATCGCCGTCATGACAGCCTGGACCGAATGGAATCGGTTGCTGGTCGCCACGGGCGGCCGCCTCAACGAGGCGATATTGGACACCGAACTCGCGGACCTCGAGGGGCCGGCCACGACCGACCATTTCGAGCTCCTCGGGGAGGACCCTGGGCCTGGGTAGAGGTTCGAATGGGAGCGTCCAGACGATGAGGGGTATCAGTCTGATCTTGAACGGGCCGGGCGGAATCGGGTGCGGACGGGCCCATGTGCGAACTATCTGCCCTGCTGCCGCGTCTATATCCATGTATGGCTTCGTGCAACGAGCTGGCTTCGTGCAACGAGCGGGCACGGAACACCTAGCGTCGGATAGGATGCGCACCTTGGGACGCATGAGATGACCCGGAACACACCCGCCCGCGCCGTGATCCGGGGCCGAGGGCCACTCCGGGCGGCGCTCCATGTCTCGGCGTCCGCCCCCGCTATCTTTCTGGCGGCGAGTGCCGTGGCCTCGCTGGCCTACTTCTTCACGTTCCTCCGACCGGCAGCCGACTGGCTGGAAGGCATTCTGCCCGTCGATCCGGCCGACGCGAATCCGGCCGTCGCTATCCTGGCAGCGGTCGGCTTCGCGGCCCTGACCGTCGGCCTGGTGCGCGGCAAGTCGGTTGCGTGGTGGCTCACCATGGCCACTCTCTCGGTCTCGCTGCTGGCCCAGGCCCGGGTGCTGTCGCACCCGCTCGTCGTGATTGTCGTCGGCGGCTTGCTGGCGATCCTCCTGGCCGATCGTCACCGCTACGAAGTCGAGACCGGCATCGGTTGGCGCCGCCTCATCATTGCCCTCGTGGTCGTGGGTGGCCTGGTCGTGGGGCTCGAGACGTCGATGATCATCGCCACCACCGGGGACTGGCCGCGGCCTCTGTCAGCATTGAGCGACATCACCGCCGCCATCGGCAATGCCTTCGGGCTGAGCGACGCCACTGCCAATGGGGTCCTCCACCAGACGAGCGTGGACGCGATCCTGGGCCTCCTGCTCGTGGCCGCCCGCCTGCCGATCGTGCTGGCCGCCGTCGGCGTGCTGAGCCGTGTGGCCGAGCCGCCGGCCGACCCAACTACCCGCGCTCGCGCTCGGTCGATCACTGACCGCTACGGCTGCGGCGCGCTCCTGCCGTTCCAGCTGGGCGAGGACAAGCTCGTGTTCTCACCGCCCGATGCGGACGGGCTCGTCGTGTACGGGCTGGCGGGCCGAACGGCCGTGATTCTGGGAGACCTGATAGGCCCGCCCGAATGCGCGTCAAAGGTATTCGGTGACTTCCTGGCCAACTGCCGCAAGCTCGACCGCATGCCGGTTGTCTACCAGGCCAGTTCAGTCGGGCGTGCGACGCTGATTGGGGCGGGCTTCCGACCCTTCAAGGTCGGCGAGGAAGCTCTGATCGACCTCTCGACCTTCGACACGACCGGCCCGAGGCGAGCCAACCTGCGCCACACCATCACCCGCTGCCGGAAGGACGGAGTGGAGTTCCGCTGGTATCCCAACGGCATCCCGGCCGACGAGTCGCCCTTGCTGGACCAGCTAGAGGCCATCGACACGGCCTGGCGCAAGAAGGCCGGGCCCCAGATGGGCTTCACGATCAGCCACTTCGACCGGGCCACGATGTGCTGGCAGCCGATCTCCGTGGCGGTCAACCCGGAGGGCCGAGCGCTCGCCTACACCACGTTCCGCAAGACCGGCGTGGACGGCGGCTGGGTTCTGGACCTCATGCGCCGCGCCCCGGACCGGTCGCCCGGAGCTGTCGAAGCCTGCATCGCCGAGGCCGCGGTGGCGTTCCGAGCCGCCGGCGCCAGGACGTTGTCGCTGGGGTTGGCTCCGCTGGCCGGCCTCGACCCGGCGAGCACGTCCTTCGAGGAGCGGCTGCTGGCAAGGGCCGGCCAGCTGGTTCATCCCTGGTATGACATCGGCGGCCTGGCCCGCTTCAAGAACAAGTTCGATCCGTATTGGATCCCCCGTTTCGGGGCGATTCGCCGCCGTCGCGACCTGATCGGTTTCATAATCGGGCTGCTTAGAATCCATCTGTCCGGCGCCTTCCATCTACCTGGACGCCGCCACGCACCGAGGCAAGTCGCCGCCGCATGAATCTGTCGCTTCCCAAGGTCGGCCTGCCCAAGGTCGGCCGGCCCCATATCGGGTCGTTTCGAGTTGCTCTTGTCGGATCGCTGAGGCCCGGCGCGCGCTTCGAAAGGTTCGCCTGGCTCCCGGTCGGCATCGGCGTTGCCGCCGTAGTCGTGCTCGTGTCGGTCTTCTCCGACACGGTCTACCAGAGCGACGTGACGATGATCGTGATGGGCTTCGATCAGGATCGGGCCCAGCTGATCACCGCGCTCATCATCGCCGCGGTAGCCGCCGCAGCGGTCGGCCTGGTCGTCAATCGCGACGGCTTCGCCACGATGCTCGGCGCCTACGCGCTGGCGGCGTTGTTTGCCCAGACCTTCGTGACCGAAACCCAGAACGCGGTCCGCGCGACCGGAGCCGCCGGTAGCTTCGATCTGGGCGGCTGGTTCCTCACGCTCCTTGCGCTAATTGTGATCGGCGTCGTCTGCGCCTGGGCGGGAGCGACGCTTGCGGTCGCGGCCCGGCCGGGCTTGATCGCCTCGGCCGTCGCCGTCCGCGAGATGGTGAAGCTTCGGCGGCCCAGCCTCCAGCTCGCTCGACTTCCGTTTGGAGTGCTGCTGCTGGTCGCACTCCTCGTCGTGAGCGTCCCCGCCTTCGGCGACATGGTCAACTTCACGCCCGACACCCTGATGCTCGCCGGTGCCCGGGCCCCCGGTCTGGACCACAACCAAACCTTCCCCGACATCAGCATTCCGCCGCTCGAGTCGGACACGCCGAGCCCGAGCGCGGAACCGATCTCCAGTGCCGACCCGAGCTCGTCGATTGCGGCTGCATCGCCGACGCCGACGCCCCCTCCAATGATCACCGCGGCGCCGGGCTCGAAGCCCTGGCTCGCCTGGAAGCCCGCTGGCGGTCCCGGCGTCGTCACCACGGTTCAGATGAACGCGCCGTGGAAGGGCGGGTCCAAGTCGACCTCGCAGCTCGACATCTATACGCCGCCCGGCTACACCCCCAACGGCTCTCGACGCTACCCGGTGCTGTTCGAAGCGCCGACCGGCCTGCCGCTGTGGGACCAGGGAACGGGCGTGATCGGCACGCTCGATACCCTGATCGACTCGGGCGAGATGCCTCCCACGATCGTGGTCTTCATCGACTCCAGCGGCGCGCCCCACCCCGACACTGAATGTGCCGACCACGTGGACGGCAGCCAGTGGTTCGAGACGTATATCACCACCACCGTGGTCAGCTACGTCGACCGGCACTACCGCACGATGACGGATCCGCGCGCCAGGGGCATCATGGGCATGTCGGCCGGTGGCTTCTGCGCCCCGATGCTGGCCCTGCGACACCCCGACCTGTACAGCATCTCGATCTCGTTCTCGGGCTACTTCTGGGTGGGTGCCGGCGGCACGACGTCAGCTGAGCCGTTCGGAGAACAGGGCTACGCCTACAACCTGTTCTCGCCGGCCCAGCTCGCCGTCAAGCTCGCCACTCAGGACAAGTCGCGGGTCTACCTCGTGATCGTCGCCAACAAGGCGCAGGAGTTCTACGGTCCCGCGGCGGACCAGTTCGAGGAGATCCTCCGCCAGACCGGCTACAAGTACCTCGCCGTGGACTCGGTGTACACCCACGGTTGGGGCCAGGTCCGCTTTGACACCCCGGCGGTTCTGGATGCTTTTGCCGCGCAACTGGTGATCAACGGCATCTGGTAGATCTGCCCGGCAGTGGCCCTGCCGGCGCCGCCTCGGGTCCCTGGCATCGTGGCCAAGGCCATGGTAGTCCCGCCGGGCAGCCGTCCGGCATCGAGCGGGAGTAGCTCAGTCGGTAGAGCGTCAGCCTTCCAAGTCAGAATCTCGGAAGCGCGGTGCTCTCCTCGTGAAATCCCCGCACGAATCAGCCGATTCGGCCCCAATTAGGCCCTCCGGCCCACACCGCATGATTCGTGTTACAGGGCGGAATCTGTAGACCGTTTGGGGGCGTCCGGGACGCGATCGCCGGCGCCCTGGGGGCAGGGACGGCCCCGATATGCGCGATCGCGCCTACCGGTCGCGACGAGCCGCCACTGCAAAGGCAAAGAAGTAGGCATCGAGCGACTCGCCGGTCGACGCGTAGTCGTTGTCTCCGACCAGGAAATCGCAGACGACTTCACGCGCGCGGGAGATCTCCCGTCTTCGCGGACCACGCCATCGGTCGTCTGCCAATGTCAGGTCGAGGAGTTCCAATGCCCGCTCGAGTGCTCCTTGCAGGCGCAAGTCGTCGCGGTGCGCCTTTGCCCGAATGGCCCTGCCCACGTCGCTGCCGACGTTGCCGAGTTGCTCATTGAGCGTCAGCGTGTGCCAGCGCCCGGCGGCGAGACTGGCGTGGAGAGCCTGTTCGGCCACATTCAGCTCCTGACCAGACGGGCAACGATGGCCACGATCTTCTCCTGTACGGTTGGGTCGTCGACGCCTCGCGATCGATTGCCCTGGCGCGGGCGGATGTTGATCATCGAGTCGAACTCGATCCAATCGCTCTGGCCATATTGCGACGGGTAGAGATTGATCCCCCACAAGTCGGTCTGGCTCGATCCGAGTCCCAGCAGGACGGCCTCTTCGTCGGCGTGCATCTCACCGCCGATGGCCAAGATCCCCTTGTCGACGTCGACGACGGCCTTCACAAGACTGCCGAATCCAGACTCTGCGAGCCCGGCGAGATGCTCGACCGTCACCGACTCGCGGATGACTTCCATGTCGTCTGGCGGCATCTCCACTCCTTTCGAGGCCACAGCAGCGTCGGCCTGCCCTAAGCCGCCCTTGCTCGCGCTACGATGATGGAGCATTGGACGACGACACGCTCCCGAGTCAGGCCGAGATACCGGCTCACTGCCTGTCAACCGCTGGCAGTCGAGCTTGCTCGACTCACTCTCAAGCCCCGCACGAATCGGCCATTTCGCGCGCAATTAGGCTCTCCGGTCGGTCACGTCTATTTCGCGTTATAGAGCCTCATTCGCAAACCGGTTAGCTGGTACTTCTGAAAGATTCGCGATGTCTTGGGGGCCAAGTGGGGCGGCCGATATGCGCGGTGCCAAATCGACGCTGATGCCGTCGCCCGCTCGTCGCGCTCAGGGATTTCGCGGCCGCGGTGAGCTACGCAGCGAGCCGTCTTCAGACTGACGGCCCATAGGTTCGGCGTCTGCGAACGCAGCAAGTGAAGCAGAAGCGGCGATCAGCGCATGGACGGATGTGCGGACACGGCTGGCGACGCCGGAGGGATCCGAGCTGTCGAGCTTGCCGTCGAGGTGGAGGAATGCAAGTCCGTGCACGAGCGCCCAGATGGCGGTCGACAGGGCCTCCTTATCACCCTGGGGAAAGGCGCGTTCGGCGATGGCGCCGACGTAGGCCGAAACCGCGGCTGTCGCGGCCGCGCGTTCGCTGCTGTCGCGGTCGCAAGGCCCGCCGAACATCACTCGAAACAGCGCCGGGCGCTGGCGGGCGAACTCGACGTACGCGACTGCGACGGCGGCAAGGTCGTCCGGCGTGGATGGCGACGGGTGTGCCGTGGCCAGTTTCTCGGTAAGCTCACGGTATCCCACAGCGGCTACGGCCGACAGGAGCGCGTCACGGTCGGGGTAGTGCCGGTACGGCGCGGACGGGGCGACCCCGGCCCGGCGTGCGACACCGCGCAGCGATAACTCGCTCGCGCCGCTCTCCTCGAGGAGCTCGAGAGCCGCGCGTACGAGCGCGGCGCGCAGATCCCCGTGGTGGTACGCGGCACCGGTCTTTGTCACAGGCCGCCTTCTTGGATGTGGACGCTGCTCACATCGGCAGTGTAATGTAAGCACCGTTCACATGGTAGACGATGCATAGGCGGTTCTAGCACATGCGAGCTCTTGTCCTTCAGCGATACGGCGGACCCGAGCGCACGGCGCTATCCGATGTGCCGCAGCCGTCGCCAGGGGCTGGTGAATTGCTCGTCCGTGTCCACGCCGCCGGACTCAATCCCGTGGACTTGCGGACGCGGGCCGGCGGGCTGAAGCTCGTTCACAACTACCCGCTACCCATCGTGATGGGCAACGAACTCTCCGGTGTCGTCGAAGCCATTGGCCCCGGAGTCACGCGCTTTGCCAAAGGCGACCGCGTGTTCGCGCGCGTGGACAAAGGCACGATGGGCGCATTCGCCGAGTACGCCGTGGTCCAGCAGAACCTCGCGGCGCGGATGCCGTCATCGCTGGACTTCCCATCAGCGGCGGCGGTGCCGCTCGCGGCGCTCACCGCTCTGCAGGCGCTTCGCGACGAGTTGCACGTGAGCCCGGGCGAGCGCGTATTCATCCCGGGCGGCGCCGGAGGCGTCGGCACTTTCGCGATCCAGATCGCGAAGCTCCTGGGGGCCCATGTCGCCACGACAGCCTCGCCGCGCGGCGAGGCGCTCGTCAAACGGCTCGGGGCCGACGTGGTGATCGACTACACGCGCGAGCGTTTCGAGGACAAGCTGTCGGGCTACGACTGTGCCTTCGATCTACTCGGCGGCGACACGCTTGCGCGTCTGTGGTCGGTGCTCAAGCCGGGCGGACACGTCGTCTCGATCGCGGGCGTGCCCGAACCTGTGACGGCGCGTAAGGACCTGGGACGTGGCGCCGGGCTCGCCGCACTGTTCTGGGTCGCCAGCCTGACCACGCGGCTGCGCTTCGCGCGACACCACCTCAGCTATCGCTATCTGTTCATGCACCCGAGCGGCACCGACCTGGATTATCTGGCCTCGCTGATCGACGCTGGGAAGCTTGAAGTCGTCATCGACCGCGTCTTCCCGTTCGCCGAGGCCAAGGAGGCGATGGCATACCTGGAGACCGGCCACGCCAAGGGCAAGGTCGTCCTGGCAATGAGTTGATCCAATGCGCCCGCACCTGAGCTGCAGGCCGAGCCGGCTTGAGTATTGAGGTCAACGATGTCCCTGGATTCCAACCTGGATCCGCGCGGCGCGCAAGGTAGACGCCGCTNNAGCCAGCTGCAATGGATCGTCGACTCGTACGCGATGGTGTTTGCGGGGCTGTTGCTCGTCGGCGGCAGCCTGGCCGACAGATTCGGGCGCCAGCGGTTCTTCCTCGTCGGGCTCTCCGTCTTCGCCCTGGGGTCGGTTGGCGCGGCGCTCTCGGGCTCGGTGGACCCGCTGATCGCGTGTCGAGCCATCATGGGAGCCGGTGCCGCTTTCACGATTCCGGCCTCGCTGTCGATCATCAACGACCTCTTCCGCGACCCGGGTGAGCGAGCTAGGGCCATCGGGATCTGGGCCGGCACCGTCGGGCTCGGAATCGCCATAGGGCCGATTGCGGGCGGCCTGCTGCTGTCGAGGTTCTGGTGGGGATCGATCTTTCTCGTCAACGTCCCGATCGTTGCGGTCGCGTTCATCGGAGCCCTTGCGTTCGTGCCCGATTCGAAGAACCCGAACGCGATGAGGCCCGACCCCTTTGGGTCGGTCCTGTCGATCACCGGCCTGGGCCTGCTCCTGTGGGCCATCGTCGAGGGTCCGAACCAGGGCTGGACCTCGAGCGCCGTGGTTGCGGTCGGGCTGGCCAGCTTCGCGGTGCTCGGCTGCTTCGTCGCCTGGGAGGCTCACAGCGATCATCCGATGCTGAAACTGGGCTTCTTTCGGGATCGCAGGTTCTCGATCGCACTCGCGGCGGAGTGCCTCGGAGTCTTCGGATTGATGGGGGCGCTCTTCATGCAGACTCAGTTCCTCCAGTTCGAGCTCGG
>PLNK01000182.1:39366-41127 GCA_003142755.1 Chloroflexota bacterium
ATTCCCTCGGCGACATACGGGGACGTCGTTCCCGGTCTGTTGCTGATCGGCCTCGGAGCCGGGCTCTTACTCTCGACGGCTACCAACTCGGTCATCGGATCGGTCCCCCAGGGCGACTCCGGGATAGGATCGGCGTCCAATTCCGTCGCCCTGCAAGTCGGTGGCGCGCTCGGCGTTGCCGTGATCGGAAGCGTGATGCTGACTCGGTACCAGGACGACATTAGCGCTGCACTGGTCGGCCACCAGGTACCGGCGGCGGTCAACCAGATCATCCTCGGCTCTCTCGGCGGCGCCCTGACGGTGGCATCGACCGTCGGCGGAGCCACGGGCCTTCTGTTGTCTCAAGCGGCCCGCTCGGCGTTCATGAGTGGCGTCGCGGTGTCTCTGGCCGTCGGCGCCGTGGTCGCGTTCGGCGGGGCCGTCATCGTCGTCGCCGCCCTGCCATCGGGCCGTAGGGTCGATGGCCCGATCCTCGAGGCGGCACCAACCTTCATCGACCCGCAGGACCTCCCCCGATAGGGCTGCCGAGCCGACGGCCGGCTGGGCTATGGTTGTGGCCCCTTCGAATCCAGCGGCATGCCCCGCTGTTGTGGGCAGGTCCGCCTCCTGACCAAACGAATGACGCGCCCGACCGGATTCGAGTTCCCGGACGCCATACCTGCAGTAAAGCGCATTCCCATCAGAGGGGCGAACGCCTGGCGAGCCGTCGTCGAGACTCGCGGTGCCCGAGTCCAGGGTCCGTGGGCGGTCACGAACTTAAGCGCGAAAGTACGCTTCCTGCATCATGTGTCGGCGGCGATGCTGACCGTAAATGTCAACCCGACACCACGCACCGCAGCTGAAGGAAGGCCATGGAAAGCAAGACCAAGAACCGCAAGACGCGCCAGCAGATCGGGGCCATGGCCGCCCGAGCGTTCGATGGCATGGCGCTTGCTGCCGGCGAGGACGCCATCGTCGAGATGAAAGACGGCTGGTTCAATGCGTCTTACCGGGTGGGTCTGGCCGACGGCCGTGATGTCATCCTCAAGATCGCCCCGCCGGCTGGCTCGGAGGTCCTGACCTACGAGTCGAACATCATGACCACCGAGGTCGCGTCGATGCGCCTCGTCCGACGCAACCCGACCATTCCGGTGCCCGAGATCTACTGTTTCGACGATGTCCGCGACCTGTGCGACTCGGCCTACTTCTTCATGGAGAAGGTCGCCGGCGACAACCTCGAGCACGCCAAGGCGGACATGGCGCCGGAGGCACGCGCGGCGATCGACCGGCAGATCGGCGAGATCATTCGAGCGGTCAACGCATTCACCGGCACGTATTTCGGCTACGAAGGAAACACGGAGCTGCGCGCGGCCACCTGGCGGGAGGCCTTCGTCAAGATCGTGGATTCGGTCCTCGACGACGGCGCCCGCAAGGCTGTCGTCTATGACTTCGGCTACGACGAGATCCGTGCGGCGGTCCGCAAGCACGCCGCCGCCCTCGACGAGATCGAGACGCCGTGCCTGGTCCACTGGGNNGACCACGTTCACGTTCGCCGAGCAGGGGCGCTGCCAGCTCTACCAGTTGCATCTGGCGCTGGTGATGAACACCGAGTGCTATTACCGCAATTACGACACGGACGAAGTCCTCAACGATTCGCGCAAGTACATGCGCTCGGCCATGGAATGGCTCAAGGCCAACTGAGGGCATGAGCGGAGCGTCAAGCTACGAGCGCCTGGGAACCGAAAAGGTCGGGAAGCTTCTCTGGGAGCTAGGTTCCCAGAC
>PLNK01000004.1 GCA_003142755.1 Chloroflexota bacterium
AAGTACACCCATAGCAGGCTGTCGTCCAGGGTTAGGAGTTCGCGTAGACTGCAGGTTTGGCCTGAGAGGACTCGCACCAGAGGCCGGAACATTGGGTCGGTCGCGGCCATGAGCTCGTCATGTGGCAAGGAGCGGAGCCGTTGCACAAAGAGCTCCAAGAGCCCTTCGGCTGCGCGTACTGTCTTGTGGTAGTAAACAGTCTCGTATAGCGCTCGACGAGCGACGAGGAACTGCTCGACGACCCGGAATCCCTTGCGTCGATCGTATCCAACGACCAGTCGCCCCGAGTCAGTATGTCCCACTCCGCAAGTGGAAATCAGCCAATCGACATCGTATCGACCGTATGCGACGCCCGTCGCGTACGCGTCTCGCAGCAGGTAGTCCGCGCGGTCGATATCTACGTCGCTAGAGAGCAGCCTCGGTAGGTACTCAAGGCCGTATCTCCCCCGGAGCATGGCCCGGATCCTCTCGGCGGCACCAGCCTCCATCCGCTCCAATACGCGATGTAGCTCTCCATCTGGCCAGGCAAGGAGCGCCTGCGTAACGATCTCGTGCCAGGACGAGTGGGCCAGATCGTCCGCATCCCCTTGCAGTCCGTAGGCTGCAATCCATTTGGGACTATCGAAATCACGGCCCATTACCGCTCGCTCCCAAAGGTGCGACAGCGGCCCATGACCGAGGTCGTGGCAGAGCGCAGCCACTGCCAAGTCACGAACAGCCAGATCATCAGCCCGCAAGCCTGGCGCCAAATGACCCCGAGCTTGTTCCCGGAGTCGATTGCCGAACTTCGTTGCCAGGAACGCCGTTCCCAGGCTATGCGCGAATCTGGAGTGATCAGCAGTTGGATAGACAAGACGACCCAGACCTGTCTGGCTGACGTTCCTGAGCCGCTGTAGTTCGCGGGTATCCAGTAGCTCCGGAACGATCGTGTTTGCGCCGCGGAACTCCATCAGGCCGTGGACAGAATCCTGCAGGCGAGCCACACCTCCGTCAGACATTAGACGTCATGCCGTCCCGGATCCGTTCGCGAGTATGTCTAGCATGCGCGCTATGACTCGCCGATTGCCGTCCGACAACGCCGCTGAGTCTCCAACCTTCTGCAGGCGAGCCGCGAGTGTCTTTCGGGTCCTCCCCGGGAGAAAGTGGATATTCGGATTGCTGAGCATGTAGAGCTCGTACTGCTGAATCTCCTCGGCAAGGGACATGTGCTCCGTACCGAAGTGTTCTGAGTGACGCAGGTAGGGGCCCAACGAACGCTCGGTCAGTGCGAGCAGCTGACGGGCCGTTGGCCTCTCCTTCGGATCCCTTGCCAAAGCGGCCCGGAGGGGATCACGAAGCTCCGGCGGCAGGAGGGTGAGATCAACGTACGAATCCCACTCTTCAGTCGCGCGGCGCCTCAGTTCGAGCGAAAAGTCGGCCCGTTTCGGCTCCCAAACCCGCGGAGGCTCCTCGTCGGCGTGAAACAGTGGATAGCGCCCCGTCACGGCATTGAACACTGACGCGCCGAGCGCCCATACATCGATTTTGCAGACCTCGTCAGGGCCCAGGACAGATCCATCCAGGGTTTCCGGTGGCCTTGTCCTGAGACTGCCCGTGGGCGAGGCCTCAGCGTACTCCGCGGCCGGACGAGCAATCCCAAAATCGAGAAGTACGTACTTATCTCCACGGAGCCCCATGTTTGGAGGCTTGACGTCACCGTGTATGAGCAAATTGTCATGGATATGGCTCAGGTCGCTTGCGATGTCGTACAGAAGACAGGCGGACTCCTCGACGCCGTCCGCGCGCCATTTGTCAGACAAGACCGTCGGAAGGTATTCCTCTACTTGGAATGTCTCGCCTTCCTTGTTGTCCACCTGTTGCGATTCGAGGATGTTGTCGTGGCTGACTCGAGACAGCGGGTTCAGCGTCTTCTCCCGCTCGACCCGGCGTCGAGCCTCCTCGCCCTTGGCGCGGAACTGCTTCAGAACCACCTCTGGCCGAACCCCGTCCCAAGAGCACAAGAACACGATCTTTTCACTGCCCTCCTTCGAGAGCCGTTTGAGCACTGTCATGCCCACCGGGGGATTAACCCCCATGCAATCGGAAACCGCACCAACATCATTCTCGTGGCCCGCTATCCAGCGCGGGAGGTCCTTGAGCACCTCCTGTCTGGTGGCCGCCACATCAAGAATCTGCGGCATGAGCACGGCCGTGGCAGCGTCCGACCATCTCGAGGCCCTAAGCGCTTCGGCGATCGCCTCCGCGTAGACATCCAGGCCCGGCAGGAGCATGGAGAGCTGACTAGTCGGGTAGTGCTTCGAGACCCAGTCCCGGGACATTGGTCCAATTGAGGCGATAGCCAGTGCCGGTCCGGGCATCTCGCTTATGTCCGGCGTGCTGCTCCTGCGTGCCACTGGCTTTTTCGCCAACTTCGCTACCCTCTCGTCGTGCCTGGATGATCGTCTAGATTGCGCCCTACTGACAATCCCCCACATATCGCCGCCCTGACGAACTCGCCCACTTCCCCATCGGTCGCCCGATATCCCTGGCGGCCGAGCTCCTTGCGGACCACGGTGACGACCGCCGACGAGGAGAGGATCTGGGCGATGGCCTTGGGGGCGGTGGTGCGCTTGGCCTGCCAGAGGTCGTAGATGCGGCGGCACTTTAGGGCTTCGCGCGTGAGGTGGAAAAGGGCGTCGGCCTTCCTGGCGGGCTGATCGGCGCCGAGGAGGTCGGTGTCGAGCGCGAGGTCGATCTGGACCGGCAGGCCGGGCATCAGATGGTGGGTCTGCCATTGCGCGCCGTGGGTGAGGATCATCCCTCGCGAGTTCATCGACTCTGTGGTCC
>PLNK01000039.1:0-1973 GCA_003142755.1 Chloroflexota bacterium
CCCCAGTTTCCGAGCACTTGGTGCGGTTGGGTGGGGATATTGGCAGTGTCGCCGGGCTCGCGAGTTGTCGATTATCGGCCGAGTAACCTAGAAGAGGCCATCTCGTAGCCAGGGGGCGGCGTGACGCAGCAATCGGAAGAACCGACGATCCCGGGTCCGGTGACACTCGAGACTCTGTCAGGCGATGAGTGGCAGCCGCATGTGGCCACTATCGCCAACCTGACCCGTGGTGAGGTCTGGATAGGGATCGACGAGCCGCTGGGCGAGCTTCTCCACCCCGAGCGACGCGTTCGCCTCGTTCTGCGCCACGAGGACCGCGAGGCCCAGACCGCCGAGACCATCGTGCTGTGGCACATTGGCAGCGACGGCCGGCTGGTCGCCCTGATGCGCCCCACGTTCTGGGATCCGCCATCGAGGCGTGCCCACAGCCGTGCCTGGCTGGCCATTCCGATCCACCTCCATCACAGCGAGGCTGAGCCGCCCGCGTCCGCACGGACTACGAACGTGGGCGTCGGTGGCGTGCATTGCCTGTCAGACGTCGCGGTTCCCGTTGGGCAGAAGCTGTCGGTCTCGCTGAAGCTGACTCCCGACCAATCGTTCGACTGCCGGGCCGAAGTGGTCCGCGTCGAGGCCAATACGGACGACCCGTCGGGCCGGCAGGTGGTCATCGGGCTCCGCTTCGAGGATCTGACCCAGGACGAGCAAGCTACTCTCGCCCTGGCCCTCGCCGATCTTGCGGCCGACGTCGACGCGGACTTCGTGCCGCTGGCCTGGCGCACCGCGGCGACCGCCAACGAGACCGACGCGTAGCCCTGGCTACGGCCGGTGGGTTGCTGCGTCGTCACGACCGCGCCCCGCCGCTGCAGGCGACGTGTAGCCGAACATGTCGGGCGTAAGATGGTGGCGTTCGAGCAGCCAAGCATGACAAGGGGGTCGAAATGGCAGCGAACCAGACTGCGACTCGTATCACCGGCGTGCAGACGGTTGGAATTCCCGTCCGCGACCAGGATCGGTCCCTCGCGTTCTACACCGAGACGCTCGGCCTCGAGAAGCGACTCGACACGATGGTCGGCCGGGAGCGCTGGATCGAGGTTGCGCCTCCGGGCTCGGCGACGACGATCGCGCTGGTTCGGGGACCCGACCAGGTTCGCATGGGGATCGACACTCAGGTCCGCTTGATGACAGACGACGCGGTGGCCGTACATGCCGACCTGCGGGCTCGTGGCGTCGACGTGGACGACCAGATTCTGCGAGATCCGGCGCCGAGGTTCACGCTGCGCGATCCGGACCGCAATCGGGTGATGATCGTCGAGCGGCCGCAAGGCCGCTGAGGCCTTCGCGGCGGCCGACCCCGGCCCACCGGCTTCGAGGCGCTGGAGGGACCGCTAGCCCGTGCCAGCCGCCCGTCTGGCCGGCCCGAGGGCAGGGTCGCGCGCTCCACCGGTGAGCCGAGCCAGCCGCCATGCCGCCGCGACGAGTGGCAAGCCCATTGCCACGGGCCCGATGAACACCAGCCCCGCCGGAGCCGCGCCCGAAAGCAGATCGGCGGCGAGCATCAAGCCATATGCCGCAACGGGCAGGGCCACTACGGCGGGGCCGAGCGTGGCCTGGCGGTTCTGGGCGGACGGCCAGCCGAGCTCAGCCCAGCGCTGCTCGATGGCCCGATACACCAGGAACACCGTGAACGTGGTCAGCAACCAGCCGAGGTAGTTCTGGATTGGAATGCCGAAGTAGGGCCCGCCCGTCTCCCAGATCCAGGCCTTGACGGACGGCCCCGACAGGACCGGGTCGATCACGAGATCCCACAGGGTCATGACCGTGGCGCTGATCGCGGCCAGTCGAACCAGCCGCCACGCGCCGCCGGGCGTCCCGACGGGTCGGCCCTCCGTCACCAGGTTGGCGATCACGTAGCTCGGGTAGATCATCATGAACCAGGCCAGCGGTATGAGCAGGGGCACGTCGCCGAGCTTGGT
>PLNK01000039.1:2051-4129 GCA_003142755.1 Chloroflexota bacterium
CTGCGAGTAGCGATCGAATGACCGCGTCGTAGGTGAATACCGCGAACAGGACGACCGCGACCAGGAGAACCCACGGTCTTCTCACCGCAACCTCCCGGTCAATGAGCCGTTGCTGCGGCTTTCAGAGCCCTACTTGACCGCATCGATGATGACCCACTTGCCCCACCACTCGTAGTAGCCGACCTGGCCATCGATGGGGTCTTGGTAGGGCGACTCCGGCTGCCAGTACTGCCAGAAGCGGATGTAGCCCGGGCCACCTTGCCAGGTGTCGTAGGGGATGAAGACGTTGGTTGTCCAGTCGGCTTCGAGGGGGTCGGTCAGGAAGACGCCGAGGATGGTGTAGTTGTCGCTGACTCGCGGGTCGTCGCCCACGACCGAGTAGCCGGTGACGTACTGAGCGTGGCCGCCGGCCCAGCCCAGGATGCCGGCCGGCTTGTTGTTGCGCGCGACCGACTGGACCACGGCCCGAGCCGCTTCGTCGAACGAGCTGAAGGCAGAGTCGACGTACACGCCGGCGTCCATGGATCCCCAACCGTAGTAGTTGAGAGCGTTGCGCCAGCCGTGCGGGTCGGAGCCGGGCGAGCTCCACACCATCGTCATGTTCTCGCGCTCGTACTCCAGGATGTTCTCCTGCGTGTCGTACGACGAGTCGATCCGCCAGCGGAACGAGATGCGCGGCAGGCTGCTCCCACGTGGCGGCAGCGGGTCGTCGTACGAAGCGAGCGAGATCAGGTTGAGCATCGATTCGGTCGCCGCGGCGGTGCAGGCTCTCGGGTCGGGGTTCTGGAAACGCACGACCGACGGATCGAAGAGATTCATCGACCACGTCGCCGGAGGCGGCGGAACCTCGGCCGCGGCGCCCTCTAGGGGCTGGTCGGCCAGCACCTGACCAACCGGCATCATTGCCAGCGCGGCGATCAGGGACAGCACCGTGCGGGCGGCGGTAGACAGGCCGTGTAGGCGGCCAACGCGTGACCCGTCGCTGCGGCCCAGCACCCAGAACCTCCTCGTCGACATCGGGACCACGACAAGAATCTACAAGACACCCGGCTTTGACTGCACGGAGACAGGGAGATCATGGCCGTTTGCCACGCCCGAATACAACCTACGTGCCTCCTAGCGGACCCACGCAGTAGTACCTAGACTCTGCCCGTGCCCTCCGCGAGGGCGGTTGGGGCCGGCTGGCCGTTTCGTTCGACCGGCTTGACCCGAAAGTACTGGGCCCGACGGACCCACTGGACAGTACTCCGCGTACCACTGTCCCATTGCGACGCGACTGCATACAAACGAACTTCACTGATCATGTTCTGGTTGTGCCCTGGTTATTGCCGAGCACATTTCGCCGAGGGTCAAGGCCTGTAAATGTCCACCTCCCAGGAAGCCCCCGCACTCATCCAGTACGCGTGCGAGCGCTGCAAGACCCGGTTCGTGTTGCCGCCGTCCAGCCGGCACCTGAGCATCACGGGCAAGATGCGTGCCTTCTCCACAGGGCTCGGGAGGCTGTTCAGGTTTCATGAGGGTCTCGGCGCGGGCTATGACACGGCACGCCGGCAACTCCTGGCCAAGATGGACGACGAGGCCTACCAGTCCTTCGTCCAGAGCTTCCGCTTCTGCCACGAATGCCGGCAGTTCGTCTGCAACGAGTGCTGGAGCAATTCCCGCCGCAGCTGCCTGACCTGCGTGGCCAAGTCGATGACCGGCACGGCCCGACCCCGGCCGCCCTTTGCGCCGGCCGGCCCCGACATCCCGCGCCCCATTGTGTCGTCCGTGCCGCTCCGCAGAGGCCGCCTCCGCCGAGACGTGACGCTCGTGGCGCTGGCCGTGGCCATCGTCATGCTGGCCCTCGAGGGCGGAGTCCTGCTCGCCGCGGTGGCGGGTCCTGCGGGCACGACTCAGTCGCCGAGCGCGTCGGCCACGCCGATCCCATCGGCGACCCCGATCGCTACCGCCGTTCCGACCGCGATCGCGACTGAGTCGCCGATCCCGACGGCCAGCCCGAGCCCGATTCCGTCGGCCACCGTCAGCGCCACGCAGACGCCGACCCCGGCACCGACCGCCGTACCAGTGGTCACGCCCGT
>PLNK01000119.1:0-4907 GCA_003142755.1 Chloroflexota bacterium
TACACGCTCGTCGGGTCGCTGCTCATGCTGGTCGCGATCCTGGCCACCGCGTTCGCCTACCAGGTCGGGCACGGCGGCTCGTGGGTCGGCGCCTTCGACTTCCAGCTCCTGCAGCAGTTCGCGGCGTCCGGTCAGTTCGGCGACGCCTTCCAGAACCTGGCCTTCCTGGCGCTCTTCCTGGCCTTCGCCATCAAGGTCCCGATGTTCCCGTTCCACACCTGGCTGCCGGACGCCCACACCGAGGCACCGACCGCCGGCTCGGTCATCCTGGCCGGCGTCCTCCTCAAGCTCGGCGCCTACGGCCTGATCCGGTTTGCGGTGCCGCTCTACCCGCACGCGGCCCACACCTTCGCCGGGCCGATCATCGTCCTGTCGGTCATCGCCATCGTCTACGGCGCGATCGTGTCGATCGTCCAGCCGGACCTCAAGCGCTTGATTGCCTACAGCTCGGTCAGTCACATGGGCTTTGTGACGCTCGGCATCTTCGTCTTCAGCGCTACCGCCCTCCAGGGCGCGGTCCTGCAGATGATCAACCACGGCCTGATCACCGGCGGGCTCTTCCTTCTCGTCGGCATCATCTACGAGCGAACCCACGACCGAACGATCGCCAAGATGGGCGGCCTGGCCGCGGTCATGCCCGTCTACACCACCGTCTTCGGCTTCTTCATCCTGGCCTCGGCCGGGCTGCCGGGTCTGTCCGGCTTCGTCGGCGAATTCCTCGTCTTCGTCGGCTCGTTCGGGATTTCGCCCGTCATCGCGGTCGCCACGATCATCGTCATGGTCCTGGCGGCGACATACCTGTTGTGGATGTTCCAGCGGGTCGCTTTCGGCACGCTGTCCGACTTCCTGAAGGGTCTTGGTGGCCACCTGACCGACATGACCGGCACCGAGGCGGTGACGCTGCTTCCGCTGGGCTTCCTGATCGTCGTGCTCGGGCTCTTCCCGAGTCTTGTCCTCGATTTCCTCCGCGCGCCCGCCCAGGCTTTCCTGGCGGCTGCCGGGGTCGCGGTCGGAGGCTGAGGAGACACTGATGAACTGGTCCGACATCGGCACGATCTCCCCGGTCGTAATCGCCGTCCTCGCGGCGGCGGCCGTCCTGGTCGTGGACATGGCGGCGCCCGGGCGACGTGGCCCGGCCACTGCCACTGCCCTGGTGGGCCTGGGCGCGGTGGCCATCGCGATCCTGATCCAGGCCGGTCACGCCGGCAGTGCCTTCGGCGGCGCCTACTCGCTCGACAACCTGACCGTCTTCCTCGACATGCTGTTCGTGGCCATCGCGGCCCTAACGCTCATGTTCGCGGCCGACTACCTGGAGCCGCGCGGCCTGCCGATCGCCGAGTTCGCCGCGGTCCTGATCTTCGCCGTGACTGGGGCGATGCTCGTCGCCGGCTCCACCGACCTGGTGCTGCTGTTCGTGGCCCTCGAGCTCATGGTCCTGCCCGGCTACATGCTGGCGGGATTCGCCCGGAACGACCCGTACTCGACCGAGGGCGCGATCAAGTACTTCCTGCTCGGCTCGTTCTCGAGCGCGATCCTGCTCTTCGGTCTGGCCTATGTCTGGGGCATGACCGGCACCACGCGCGTCGATGGCCCCGACGGCGTGGCGGCGGCCCTGGCCCACGTCGTCGCCACGGGCAAGATCGCACCGGGCCTGGCCATGGGTCTGGCCTTCATGACCGCCGGCGTGGCCTTCAAGATGGCCGCGGTGCCGTTCCACTACTGGACGCCGGATGCGTACCAGGGCTCGCCCACTCCCGTCACGGCGTATCTGTCGGTCGGTCCCAAAGTCGGCGCCTTCGCCATCGCCCTGCGGCTGTTCGTTGGCGCGCTCGGCCCGCTCAAGGCCGATTGGCTGCCGGTCGTCATCGTTCTGGCCGCCCTGACCATGACCCTGGGCAATCTCGTGGCAATCACACAGGACAACGTCAAGCGGATGCTCGCCTATTCCTCGATCGCCCACACCGGCTACATCCTGGTCGGCCTGGCGGCCTATGCCGGCGGCCAGCAGAGCGGCCTATCGGCGATCCTCTTCTACGGGGCCGCCTACACGTTCATGAACATGGGCGCCTTCGCGATCGTGACCGCCCTGCAGCGGCGCCCCGGGGTGAGCAGCCAGATCTCCACCTTCGCCGGGTTGGGTCGGCGAGAGCCGTGGCTCGGGGCGTTGATGTTCCTCTTCCTGCTGTCGCTGACCGGGATCCCGCCACTCGCCGGGTTCTGGGCTAAGGCGTACGTCATCGTTGCCGCGATCCAGGCCGGCGGCTGGCTCACCGTGCTGGCCGTCCTGGCGATGATCAACGCGGCCGCTGCGGCCTTCTACTACCTGCGCGTGGTCGTCTACATGTACATGCGCGAACCGGGCGAAGAGACCGCGCCCAGTTCGCCCGGCATGCTCTTCCGGGCCGGCCTGGCGATCACGGGCGTTGGGACGCTGATCTTCGGGCTCTTCCCGGCCCTGGTCACCGCCGCCGCCGACGCCGCGAACGTCTTCCACGGGTAGGGTGCGGCCACTTCGACGATCGCCAAGGCGTGCGGCCGCCTTGGACCCGCCTTCGGCGGAAGGAGTGGCCCTATCCGTCAATCGCCGAAGCATGCGGCCGCGCGCGACCCGCGCGAGCGGCAGATCAGCCTGGCCCGGACCTACTGATCGCCGAACGGAGCGATCGAGTGCGAGGGTCCGGAGACCGGGTTGGTGTTGAACGGCGTTGGCGTGATGATCGGCAGAGGCGTTGGCGTGTCCGTGGCAATGACCACGGCCGTCGGCTTTGCGGGCACGACAGGGCTGGCCCCAGGCCAGGCCACCACCACCGCGACGGCGATCAATAGAGTCGCCAGGACTCCGGCGAGAGCGCCCAAGATGAGATTCATGCGACCAATCATGACCTGAGGTTACCAAGGATCGAGCCGCCGCGCTACCGAGGCAGGCAGAGGGAAGGGCTCGGCGGCCCAGACTCGGGGCCCACGGACAGCCCAGCGGGAGCGCCACGGACCGCGTCGCCGGCCCCACCCGGCGGCTCAAATGCCCCCAACGACGAGGCCGCTCGCGCGTCGGTCTCGGGGTCTGGCCCGAGGCGAACCGGTCGGGCCCCTGGTAGGATGCCGAAACGATGCGACGCCTGCACTCCCTCCTCGGAACCCTTCGCCGATCGGTCCTGCGGCCGGTGGCCCGAGTGGGCGGCGACCTGCTGGGCCTGGTCCCCGCGCTCATCGCCGGGGCCGGCGTCTTCCTGATCGTGGCCGGACTCTTCAACTACCTGTCGCCGGTCGCCGCTGAACCCAATTCCACGCCCACTGCCGCCCCGTCCGCCTCCATCGAGGCCTTCTCGCTGCCGCCGCTCAAGTCCAGCGGGCCGTCCGTTGCCCCGTCCGCCGCCGACAGCCCGACGGGCGCAATCGCCACCCGGATCAAGGTTCCGGCGCTCGGTATCGACCTCGCGGTCGTCGGCAATGCCAACGAGGAGTTCCCGCTCTGCGACGTCGCCGAGTACATCGTCCTCGACAAGCCGCTTGCCTACCCCGGTCTTCCCGGGTCGACGTACCTCTACGCCCACGCCCGAACGGGCATGTTCCTGCCGCTCCTCACCGAGGCGCGGACGAACGACGGCGCGGCGATGATCGGCATGTGGGTGGAGGTCTACACCGACGACAACCAGGACCATGTCTACCAGATAAGCCAGGTCATCCGACACGTCCCGGACAACGCGACGGCATTCGACCGGCCTGTGGCCGCCAAGACCGACCAGCTGTGGCTGCAGACGTCCGAGGGCCCGATCGGCTATCCCTACAAGATGCAGGTCCTGGCTCAGCCCGTGGGCGTGGTCGCTGCGAGTCAGGCCGACGCGCACCCTACCGGCAAGGGCACCGTCTGCCCGGACGCCCCGCTCTGCACGACGGCCAACGGCACCGGCTGCCGGCGACCCTGAGCGGCCACGCGCTCGAGGTAGAGCGCTTGGCCGCTATATCCAGTCGATCCGGTGTAGCACGGCGGCGGCGAGGCCTGCGAGAACGAGGCTGGCAAACGCCACGATCCAGAAGCCGGGCCCCTCGTCCAGCCGAAAAGCGGATTGGGCTTCGCTCATGCCGAATATGCCGCCTATGGCAGCGATCCCGGTGACGACGACCGTCACGCCGGTCAGGCGCTTCATGATCAGCGACAGGTTGTTGTTGACCGTCGAGAGGTACGCCTCCAGCGTCGCCGAGGCGAGTTCGCGGTAGGTGTCGAGCTCGTCCGTAAGTCGAATCAGGTGGTCGTAGGCGTCCCTGAAGTAGAGCCGGTTCTCCACCGAAATGAACTTGTCCTCGCGGCTCGACAGCGCGTTGAACATCTCTCGCTGGGGAGAGGTCACTCGTCGGATCTGGATCAGCTGGCGCTTGAGATCGAAGAGGCGCTCCAGGAGGCTCCGATCGGCTCGATTCACCACCTGGTCTTCGAGGTCGTCGATCTCGTCACCGAGCTGGTCGAGGATCGGGAAGTAGCTGTCGATGACGTCGTCGGCGAGAGCCCACAGAAGGTAGTCGGTGCCCCTGGCCAGCACGTAGGCTACGCCGGCACGGAGGTGCCGGGTGGCGCGCGGATCCCACCAGACACTGTGGTTGGTGAGCAGATAACGCTCGCCCAGAACGAAGTCGAGCTCGCGTTCGTAGATCTGACCGTCGTCGAAGCCGAGCGAGAACATCACCGCATGAAGCAGTTCGCCGACCTGCTCGAGCTTGGCCCGCTGGTCTCGTTCCGCGATGTCCTCGACGAGCAGCGGATGCAGCTTGAGGATCGCCGAGATCCTCCCCTTCAACTCCGGGTCGGCGCCGCAAACGTCGATCCACAGCCGGGCCGTGCGCCTGGCCAACGCTCGGGGCAATTCTGCCAGCGCCGCCTCGCCTTCCCACTCTCGCAGGCCGCCCGACTGGAG
>PLNK01000119.1:4948-19537 GCA_003142755.1 Chloroflexota bacterium
CGGATCATCAAGGCCGGCACCACCGCAATCAGTGTGACCACTGCCGCCACCAGGAAGATGCCGACCAGGATGGTCGCCCCCTTGGTCGCCGCCCACTGTTCGAGCGCCTGAGCGACCAACCCGTCGTTGATGGTTCGATCGCGCAGGTAGGCCGGGATGTACTGCTTGTAGTTATCACCCGAGCCGTAGATCTCGTTGGAGATGCGGGTGATGGTGGTCGAGCCGTAGGCCGTGAGCGCCGCCATGCCGACGGCCATGCCGATCATTCGCGCCACCGTGACCGTCGCCGAGGCCGCACCGAAGGCCGCCCGTCCCGCCGCCTCGATCGCGGCAGTGGATCTGGGCGTCACCGTCAGCCCGAAGCCGATGCCGAAGACCGCCCCAGACGCGGCAAAGGCGTTGGTCGCCGCGTCGGGACTCCAGGTCGACATCCAGGCCAGGCCGCCGGCGCTGATCGCCAGCCCCACGAGCGTGAGCAGTCGCAGCGACACGCGCCGCGCCAGAAAGCCCGACGCCAGCGCCCCGATCGCCATCGCCCCGGCAATCGCGCCGAGGACTACCCGCTGCTCTTCGGGGCCGCCGTACAGGACGCGATCGACGAAGACGGCCCCACCAACGATGGCCGTGGCCATGCCGTAGCCGGTCAGCAGTGAGATCAGGGCCGCGGACGAGAAGACGCGATCGGCGAAGAGCCGCGGGTCCAGGAAGGGGTGATCGCGGTGGAGGCCGTACCAGACGGCCGCGATGCCCACGAGGATGCCGCCGCCGATCAGCCCGGCCACGGCGATCTCGGTCGGCACCCCGAAGACCTCGTCCGAGTTGCCGATGAGAGTCGTTCCGGCCAGGATCGCGGCCAGGGCGACGCTGAAGAGGAGCGCCCCCGCCCAGTCCAGCTTGGCGGGCTGCCGCGGCGTGTCCCAGCCGTTGCTCGCGGCCCAGGCGATGACCAGGCCACATATCCCGATCGGGACGTTGACGTAGAAGACCCAGCGCCAGGCGGGCGCGATCGTGGAGATGAGCGGGCCGCCCGAGATGCCCATGTTGGCGAGGGCGGTCTCGGGATGGACCGTCTCGAGCACGGCAGCGCCGACGAACGGACCGGCGGCCATGCCCAGGAACGTGAGCGCGCCGATGATGCCCAGCGCTCGCGGCCTGGCCGGACCCTCGAACAGGTGCGAGGCGGCCGCGGTGGCCACGGGGATGATCGCGCCGCCGCCGACGGCCTGGACAAGCCGCGCGGCGATCAGCTGGTCGAGGTTCTGAGCGATGCCGGCGAGGAGCGACCCGATCGTGAACACGGTGAGCGCGGCCAGGAAGAGGCGGCGCGAGCCCCACAGGTCGGTCAGGCGGCCGGCCAGGGGCATCGTCACCACGTACACCAGCAGGTAGCCGTTGATGATCCACGATGCCTTGCGCAGGTCCGTCCAGTTGGCGATCGTGGCCAGGATCTGGGGCAGTGCCACGGCCGTGACCATCAGCTCGAGGCCGGCCAGGAACACGCCTACACCGAGCACACCCAGCATCAGATACGAGTCGCGTCGGCTCATGTCGGCAGTTTAGGGGCGAAAGGGTGTGATCGCGTCCGATTGAAGGACGACCCGCGGCGGACGAGCCGGCGGGCGAGCCGGGCGGCTCGTCCGGCGCCACGAGCCGCCGCCTCGGCCTACTATGGGCGCAGGTGCCCGATCCGACGGGCCCAGGAGGTGTCATGTCTGGATTGGTCCGCCTCGGCCGCGGGCGGCTCGTCGGCCGCGGGCGGCTCGCGCTGGCGCTCGTGGTCGCGCTCGTAGTCGTGGCCGCCGGTTGCGACTCGGGATCCTCACCCACCACCGGCTCCGCCGTGGGACCCAACTGCGATCACTGGTGCGGCAACGGCTCGGCCAGCGTGACGTTCCTCGGCCAGACGACGACGATCTCCGGCGGCGGCTGCTACGACACGGGCTCGGCCGGCGTCGACGTTCGCTTCGGCGACTGGCAGGGCGTGAACGGCACGAGCAGCTACCTCCAGCTGACCGCGTTCCGCGAGGGTGGCGCAACGCCCACACCCGCCCCGCCGACCGCCAATCCCCTGGCAGCGCCCAGCGCCACGGACCACCCCTCCGTCGTCGCCAGCGGCAGCGTCCAGGGCGCCACCTTCACGCTCGAAGCGAACACGACCGTGACCCTCCACGCCGACGGCACGGGCTCCTTCTCCGGCACCGACGTCGACGGCCAGGGCCTCGTCACGGGCACGTTCACCTGCGGCTGAGCTGGCGACTGACGGCCGGATGGGCGTGCCGCCCAGCGCCCCTCGCCTCTCGTTCAGGCGCCAGGGGACTGCTATGTGGCGCTCGCCGCCCCTCGCCTCTCGTTCAGGCGCCACACGACTGCTATCGAATCCGAGCCCCTGTCCGGGCACTCGTTCGCGCCGCCGGTTGCGGCCTAACGCCCTGGCCCACGCTCACTGAGGCACTCGGGCCCTCTGCCTGGCCCGCTCTCCGCTTGGGGCGCACTCTTCGCCGCTTGATAGCAGTCATCACACGCCTGTCCGTGATGAACCAGAGGGCGGCAGGGTCCGGACCGTCGGGCTGAGCCAGCCAGTGGCACAACGCCCGGCCGTCCGTCGGTAGAACGGTACGCAGGGTCGCCCCGAACCGAGCCACCCTCGCGCGATTGGCCGGGGTTCCGGCCATGACGACCGCCCTGGCCACGCCCGTCGCGGGCCAGCCTCGCCGAGCGGCGATCTCCCGCGCCAGTCGAACCTTCCGGTCGAGCGAGCCGAGCATCTGCTGGAGGTCGGGCACTACCGACTTGCTCTCAACGACCAGCAAGCGTCCAGTCGGCGGGTGCCAGGCCATCACATCGACCGAGCCACGCTCTCCGCGGATGTCGAAGGTAACCTCCACTGCGCATTCCCATCCCAGGCCACTCAGAACCTCGACCACCCGCTCCCCGATGGCGGCATGAACCGAGTCCAGCAGCCGATCCAGTTCTTCGCCGCGCCACCGGACTCGTACATCGAGCTCGCCACCAAGGGCGATCACGAGTCGCTCGACCGCTCCGAGCGACGTCCCCGCAAGAACCCCGCGCTCGACCCGAGACACCGTGGTCTGAGACACGCCGCACCGAGCGGCCAGGTCTTCCTGCCGCCACCCCAGCCTCTGCCTGAGCGCCCGAACTGACCGCCCGAACCTCTGCCGATCCATCCGCCGAGCGTGACCTGGGCCGATAGCCCGGCACTTATCTGCGAGTTTGGTGGTCGCGACTATCAGTGCTGGAATTCGTCGAACCAGTATCCCTTCGTCGCGCCGAGGTCCGCCGCCTTCGCCTCTATTGACGCTGGCGATGTCGTCGTGTCCGCCAGGGTCACGTTCACGAGGTGATACGGACCCGAGAGCCCGGACTTGTAGATAGAGGCGCCGTCGAAGTCGATGGCGATCTGCTGGGTGCCTGGCTGGAGGCTGACCGCGCCTCCGCCCAGAACGACCGCAGCTCCGCTTGAGTCCTGTAGGTGAGCCACGAGCGTATAGGTTCAGGACTGTTTGGCCGTAACGGTCGGCGTGAGTTCAGGCGTGTCGGCGAGTCCATCACGACTCACCTCCCTCGCGCTTGCTCGCCTCGCTCGCCACGCCCATATCCAGGCTTGACAGCCCCCTCGTCCCGGCCTAGCATCAACGAGCCTTTATATAAAGGCTCGTTTGTATCGGGGCCGAGACGCCCCGCGAAACCCGGCGCGGCGGGCCCCGTCACCCGCCCCAACTCGACGCAGAGGCTCAACATCTTGCCCTCTCCCGCGCACATCCGTTCCACGGTGGCGACGATCGTCGATCAACCCGACGATCTGCGGGAGCTGCGCGTCTTCCACAAGGCCCTCGCGGACGTGAATCGCCTGCGCATCGTGCGCAGGCTGGCAGAGGGCCCGGCCACGGTCGGCGAGCTGATCGATACCGTCGGCCTCAGCCAGCCGCTGGTCTCCTGGCACATCTCGCGGCTCAAGGCCGCCGGCGTCGTCGAGACCCAACGCACCGGTCGCGAGGTGTTCTGCCAGCTCCGGCCCAATGTCTTCGACGAGCTCGCGGAGCGCCAGCGCATCCTTCTGGGCACGCCCGCGGCCACCCTCCACGTGGAGGCCCACTGATGGGCGACCAGTCCTTCGTCTCGCAGTCCACTCGGGCGCGGATCCGCAACATGGTTACGCCCATCGCGCTCGCCGCAGGCAAGATCGGCCTCACGCCCAACGCCCTGACGGTGATCGGCTTCCTGATCTCCGGCGTCGCGGCCGCAACCGCCGCCGCCCAGCTGTGGCTCCCGGCCGCCGCGCTCGTCATATTCGGCGGCTCGTTCGACATGCTCGACGGCGGGCTAGCCCGCGCCCAGAACCGCGTCACCCGGTTCGGAGCTTTTCTCGACTCAACCCTCGACCGCTGGGGCGAGGGCGTCGTCTACATCGGGATCGTCGCCGGCGCTTCGGCTGCCGGCTTTGTCGCGGGAGCGGTCCTGGCCGCCGCCGCGGCCGTATCCAGCTTCCAGGTCAGCTACACCAGGGCCAAGGCCGAGAGCCTCAAGCTGCACGGCGAGGTGGGCATCGCGCCCCGCGCCGAGCGGCTCGTCCTCTTGACTATCGGCCTCGTCCTGACAGGCCTCGACGGAGGCCTGATCTCCGGCGCGCGCGGTCAGCTCTGGCTGTCCATCGCGCTCGGGATCATCTTCGTCACGGCCAGCATCACCGCCATCCAGAGAACCTGGCACGTTCGAACACAGCTTCGCAGTGAGGAGCAGGAAACAAAGTGAGCGAGAAAGAACCCAAGGACGTGGCGCAGCCGCAGAGCGCCGCAGCGGCTCAGCTGCCGCCCGTTCACGGCATCGGCGGCCAGTTGCCCAAGGGCAAGAAGATCCGCGTCGCCATCGTCGGCGTCGGCAACTGCTGCAGCTCGCTGGTGCAGGGCCGTTACTACTACGAGAACGCCGCCGACACGGACGACATCCCCGGTCTGATGCACGTCAACCTGGGCGGGTACCACATCAGCGATGTCGAGTTCGTCGCCGCCTTCGACATCGACAAGAACAAGGTCGGCAAGGACCTGTCCGAGGCGATCTACACCAAGCCGAACAACACATTCGTCTTCCAGAAGGTCCCGCACCTCGGCGTCAAGGTCGAGCGCGGCATGACCCACGACGGTCTGGGCAAGTACCTGTCCCAGATCATCGAGAAGGCCCCCGGGCCTACGGCAGACGTCGTCGGCATCCTCAAGGAGCGCAAGGTCGACCTCGTCGTGTCGTACCTTCCGGTCGGCTCCGAGGAAGCGACCAAGTGGTACGTCGAGCAGGCCCTCCAGGCCGGCGTCGGCTTCATCAACTGCATCCCGGTCTTCATCGGCCGTGAGCCCTACTGGCAGCGCCGCTTCGCCGAGAAGGGCCTGCCGGTCATCGGTGACGACATCAAGAGCCAGGTCGGCGCGACGATCAGCCACCGCGTCCTGACGCGCCTCTTCATGGATCGCGGCGTTCGACTCGACCGCAGCTACCAGCTCAACTTCGGCGGCAACACGGACTTCCTCAACATGCTCGAGCGCGAGCGCCTCGAGTCCAAGAAGATCTCCAAGACGAACGCCGTCACCTCGATGCTCGACTACGAGATCGACCCGGACAACATGCACGTCGGCCCGAGCGACCACGTGCCGTGGCTCAAGGACCGCAAGTGGTGCTACATCCGCATGGAAGGCACGACCTTCGGTGACGTGCCGCTCAATCTCGAGATGAAGCTCGAAGTCTGGGACAGCCCGAACAGCGCCGGCGTCGTGATCGATGCGATCCGCTGCATGCGCCTCGGCCTCGACCGGGGCCTCTGCGGCACGCTCGTCGCTCCGGCGGCCTACTTCAAGAAGTCCCCGCCCATCCAGCTGCCCGACGACGAGGCGCGCGAGCGCGTCGAAGCGTTCATCCGCGGTGAGGACAACCAGACCCTCGTGGGCACCGAGAACCTGCCCAAGAAGGTCAAGAAGGCAGCCCCGGTCAGCGGCGGCAAGCCTCACATCGAGTCCGGGGCCAAGTGACACAGGAACCCCACGGTTCCGAAACGGTGAGCGGCGTCGGGACTCCCGGCGCCGCCCCTACCGGAGCCGAAAGCTCATCGAAGACCACCGCGCCGACCAAGAAGTTCGAAGCGCCGCATCGCCTGGAGAAGGAGACCTTCTTCACTCATTTGGCGGGCGTCGTCGCCGTGAGCTTCTGGAAGACGTCGTCCTGGATCGTCGGCCATCTCCCGGCGGGTCCGGTCTACAAAGTCGGCAGCTGGCTGTCGCTGATCGGCTACGCCGCCAGCCCGTTGCGTCGTCGCTGGCTGCGCGCCAACTTCGGTCATGTGCTGGGCGTGCCGCCCGATGACAAGGCCGCTCACAAGATGGCTCGCGCGGCCTACCTCAACTACTCCCGGTACATCCTGGAGCTCATGCGGCTGCCCTGGCTGAAGCCCGACAAGGTCGACGCGTTGCTCGAGGTCCACAGCCTCGATTCCTTCCTCGACGTCTACCGCGCCTCGAAGGGGCTCGTGCTCGTGGCGGCGCATCTCGGCAACAACGAGGCGGCGGCGGCGGGCTTCGCCAAGCAAGGGCTGCAGATCAACGTCGTCGGTGACGACAGCTCCTACCCCGAGCTGTACGAGCTGTTCGAGCGCCAGCGTGAGAGCTGGGGCGTCAAGATGATCTCGTGGCGCAACCTGCGCGGCGTCTTCGGCGCTCTCCGACGCCACGAAGGGCTGGTTCTGCTGGTCGACTGGGGCTACCGAGCGGATGGCATCCCGGTGAAGATGTTCGGCTCGTGGACGACGCTGCCGGCCGGTCCGGCCATTCTGGCGGCCAAGCACGGTTCGGCGATCGTGCCGTTCTCGATCAATCGACTGCCCAACGGGACCTTCCGGGCGGCGGCCGACGAGCCGATCTACGTCCCCTCAAACTCGCCTTCCGATCTCGCGATCGCGACGCAGAAGATCGCAACCGCGCTGGAGGGCCACATTTCCCCGGCGCCGGAGCAGTGGTACATCTTCAAGCCGATCTGGCCGGACACGGCCGCCGAAGTGGCTCAGCTCGAAGCCCGGAACCGGGCCGCGATGGCAAACGACGCCAAGGGCGCGTCTCCGGGCGCCGGCGCGGCTCCGGGCGCGGGCGAGGCTCCAGGCGCCGGCGCGGCCCCGAACGGCGCTGATGCCGCGCTGGATCTGCAGGGGCAATGACCGGCCGCGCGTCGACCGGACCTGGAAGGGCGTCCGCAGCTCGACGCGGGCTTCGTCGCCGGCTCACCGACAATCTGACCGCCCTTCTCGCCATCGGCGCCCTGAAGCTGGTCCTCCACATGCCCGATCGGCCGATCTGGGCGCTGGCCGATCTCGCCGGCAGCATCTCGTACCGCACCTCGCGCGTCCGACGCGACCGCGCCCGCCGGAACCTCCGACGCGTCGTCGAGTGGATGGCGGCCAACGGCGAGGGCGCCGAGTCGTACCGCGCGGCGGCAACAGATCCGAAGGCCCTCGAGGCCCTGGTCGAGTCCGCGTTCAAGAACCACGCTCACTACTACGTGGAGCTGGCCCGGGCGCCGCGTTTCACGGAAAAGTGGGTCAACGAACGGCTCGAGGTCGAGAACCCGGAAGAGGTCGAGGCCTGGCTGACACCAGGCCGGGCATTGATCCTGATCGGCATGCACTTCGGGGCGATCGAGGTGCCCGGCATCTTCGCCATCCACCACCTGGGCAAGATCGTGAGCCCCATGGAGACCGTGGCCAACGCCCGTATCCAGCGCTATATCTTCTCCACGCGCGACACCATCGGCATCCGCATCGTGACTCTCGAAGAGGCGGGCGTTGAGTTGCTCGCCGCCCTCCGGCGCAACGAGGCGGTCGGGCTCGTGGCGGATCGCGATCTCACCAACCGGGGCATCGAGGTCGAGTTGTTCGGCGCCCCGATGAAGATCCCTGCGGGGCCGATCCTGCTGGGCGTCGAGACCGGCGCGCCGATATACATGTCGGCCGTGCGGCGGGTCGGCCACGGCCGCTATCGTGGCGGCGTGCGTCAGCTTCCAACGCCGGTGGGATCGACTCGGCGGGAGCGCAGCCGGGATCTGGCCCGCGAGGAAGCCAGGCGTTTCGAGCAATTCATCGTAGAAGCACCCGAGCAATGGCTGGCACTGTTCCACCCGATCTGGCCCGATCTTGAGCTTCGCGAGGCGAAGCTAGAGCTGCCGACAACACGCCACGGAGACGACTCGTGACCTCTGGTGAAACGCCAAGGCTGGGCCAGGCCGACATGCACATCCATTCGATCGCCTCGGATGGCACGGCTTCGGCGGCCGAGATCCTCGACCACGTGGAGCGATTTCTCGATCTCGACGTGATCGCCATCGCCGACCACGAGCGAATCGAAGGCGCCCTCGAGTGCCAGCGTCTAGCGCGAGAGCGCGGCAGCCGGGTGGCAGTGGTCGTGGGCGAGGAGGTCACGACCCGGAGCGGTCACCTGCTGGGGCTCTTCCTGCAGGCTCGTCTCAAGCGGAACCAGCGCGTCGAGACCACCGTGGCCGAGATCCACGAGCAGGGCGGCCTGGCCATAGTGCCTCACCCGTTCTCGGCCTTCACTCTGGGCATGCGCAAACACGCCATCCTGCGCGTCCATCAGTCGACCGATCGGCTGGTCTACTGGGACGCCCTCGAGGGCTACAACCCGTCCACCGCCGGCAGATTCGGACGCGCCGCGACCCTCCGCCTGGCGGCCGAACTCGGTCTCGCGATCGTGGGCAACAGCGACAGCCACACTCTCGACACGGTCGGCGACGGCCGGACCTACTTCGCGGGTTCGACGGCGGAAGACTACCGGCGCGCCCTGCTGGAGCTCAGCACGAGCGGCAGCTGTTCAGACTGGGGCTTCGTCCGCGAAGGGTTCATTTACGGCCGCCAGGTTCGCAAGCAGGCCCGGGACGTGGCCCGCTGGGGACGACGCACCCTGCTCAAAGACGACGCGCCACGCGACCTCGGCGTGCCAAGCGAGCAGCTGATCCTGCAGCGACAGGCCGAGTTGGAATACCTCTCATGCCGCGGCAGCGCTCGGCCGATCGGCGAGCTGGGGGAGCGGCGCGAGTTCGAGGAGCCGTCGGCGTGAAGATCGGCCTCGTCACGCCCTACGTCTACCCGCTGCCCGGGGGCGTGAACGAGCACGTCCGCTTCCTGTACGAGAACCTCCGCCTGCGTGGCCACGACGTTCGCATCATCACCAGCAGCCACGGCCTGCAGCGCTCTTCCGAGGGCGACGTTATCCGCATCGGGAAGGGCTTCAGCGTCCCGAGCAATGGCTCCGTGGGAACGATCACATTCTCACCACGCTACGTGTCGCAGGTCCAGAAGGTCCTCGACCGCGAGCAATTCGATCTGCTCCACTTCCACGAGCCGTTCGTCCCGTTCCTGTCGCTCGTGGTGTTGCGCCAGTCGACCAGCGTCAACATCGCCACGTTCCATGCCTACGCGGGCTTTTCGCCGGCAATGGAACTCGGCAGCAAGACGCTCCAGAGCTACGCCCGGCGACTCCACGGCCGGATCGCAGTCAGTGCCGCGGCGCGTCACTTCGTCGATCGCTTCTTCCCCGGCGACTACAAGGTCATCCCGAACGGAGTCAACGTCGGCCGATTCCAGCGCGCGGTTCCCGTGGCCCGCTGGCAGGATGGCATCCCGAACATTCTCTTCATCGGCCGCCTGGAGGATCGCAAGGGCCTGCCGCATCTGCTCAAGGCCTTCCGCCTCGTGCGCAAGAGCGGCGTGGAGGGGCGCCTTCTGATTGCCGGCGCCGGCCCCCAGGAGCGCGAGGCGCGGCGCTACGTGATGACCCGAGGCCTCCAGAACGTCGAGTTCCTGGGTCGCGTCAGTGACGCGGAGAAGGCTCAACTCTTCCGCACAGCCGACGTATACGTCTCCCCGGCCACGGGTCGAGAGTCGTTCGGCATCGTCCTGCTGGAGGCGATGGCGGCTGGCGCCCCGATCGTCTGCAGCGACATCCACGGCTACAAGGGCGTGGTCCAGCGTGGCCGTCAGGCCATCCTGGTGCCGCCGGGGGACGCCAAGGGCCTGGCCGCGGGCATCTCGGAACTCCTCGCCAACCCGGGACTGCGAGCTCAGATGGGCGCGGCGGGCCAGGAGCGAGCGGCCCAGTTCAGCTGGGAGCAGGTCACCGCCAGGGTCGAGGATTACTACGGGTTCGTGATCCGCCGACTCGCGGCCCAGGGCCAGCTGCCGGCTGGTTTCCACGCCGAGGTCCCGCCCGCACCGCACCCCACAGCGCTCGAGCACAGGGACCCGGGGACGGCCGCGCACCGCCCGTAGCTTTCTCTAGAGTTCCGGCTTGTCCTTCCGCGACGGCCTCGGCGCAGCGGCTTCGCTCGAACCCGCCGCGGCGACCGAGCCGGCAGCCGGCGGATTCTCAGTCCCGCCCGAGAGCAGCTTCGCTCGGCGGAATCCGATGACTACGCGCCGCTCCCAGACTGCCCACGCGACGAGCCCGGCAACGAGCAGGCTCAACATGGCCAGTGCGAGCGACCACGTCCCGATCACCTTGACCGACGAGGCGGCCTGCAGGTTGTCCGAGAATTGGAAGCCGTAGAACCAGGTCGGCATCACGCCGTCGTAGATGCCGGTGATGGCGTTGGGGAGAGGCAGAGCCGACAGGTCCGGATATAGGGCCACGAAGGTGGCGATGCCGAAGATGCAGACTCCCAGAACGAAGCGGCGTGGGTTGCGGGCAGTCAAGCAGACCACCGCCAGCAGAGCGCCCACCAACAGCATCGCGATCGCAATCAGATCCGGCGGCAGCGGCGCGCGGAACAGTATGTCTCGCGACCCGTACTGGCCGAGCCACCACAGCAATATGCCGGCCAGCACGACGGGCACGAGCAGCTGCAGAACCCAGTAGCGGTCCTCCAGGCCTGCATTCTGCCGGCCTTCGAGACGCCACAGGAGCGCCGCGAGTGCCGCCAGAGCAACCACGAGAACGATGCCAATCAGCAGTATCCGCGTCTCGATGCGCACGTCGCCGGTTCCCGAGCCGCAGATCGTGTTGCCGAAGTAGTCGGACGTGTTCACCCGAGCCAGGCCGCACAGCGGATCTTTGAGAAGCCAGATGGCGGCCGGGAAAAGCAGCGCCGCGGCGCCAGCGACACGGGCCAGCAACCACGTCCGGCGCGACGGTCCGTGCCACAGCTCGGCCATGAAGTAAGCCAGCGCTAACAGGAAGAAGGGCAGGGCCGTGTAGAAGTGGTACTGGAAAGCGGCGCGGTCGATGCGAGCCCAGGACAGCCATTGCCAGAAGAAGGCCACGGCGATCAGGGTCAGACCGAGGCTTCGCCGCTTGAAGGCCTGCCAGCAGATGAAGCCCATGGCGACGATCGCCAGCCACCACAGAGCCGGGTTGCCGCCGTCGTGGATCCACGACCCGTTGTCGCCATAGCCGACGCTCTCGAACCAGACCGGCTTGAGGTCCATCGGCCAGGCCCACCACGGCGACGACGCCGCGTGCGAGGCTCGCAGGTCGTTGTGGTAGTTGTACATCTGGATGGTGAGGTCCCAGAGCGTCTGACCCGTATGCCCCGCGGCGGGCCAGGAATTGTCACACTGCCCCAGGTTGGTGTCGAAGTGCAGGCAGGCGATGGTCGGCAATGGGCCGGTGGCGTCGGTTTGCGTCTGCCAGGGCATTGCCCAGGGAATGTAGAGGACGATGTAGACCAGGAACGGCAGGACCAGCACACAGGCCGCCGTCCAGGCCGCCGGGAGCCCGAAGCCCGTGCCCAGACGCAGCCATCCCTCGGGGGCCGGCGACGGCGGGCCGGCATACCTCGCCGGGTCGTTGGGCGCAGGCGGGCCGGCCAACGGCCCGAAGCCGAGCGTGCCACCGAACCAGAAGGCGCCGGCAGCCATTGCGCCGAGGGCCAATCCGCCCAACCCGACCTCGAGGATCAGGCCGCTGCCCCGCAGGACGCCGGCAAGAGCGGCAAGCGCTCCGACGACGAGCGGCGCCCCGATCGCGAAGCGGAGCTCCTCGCGGGTCCAGGCGATCGGGTGATAGGCGTTTACGGCGGCGGCGACAGCCGTGATCGCCAGCATCAGGATGAAGAAGGTGTAGTTGGGGGCGCCGTTGTCGACCGTCCCAGGCGACATCGCCAGGCCGGCGCCAAACAGACCCGCCGCGACCAACGCCGTCACGACCCCGACGAAGACCTTGTCGGGCACGGCTCGAGTGGCGATGACCCGAGCACAGCCGATGACCACGACTGCCAGCGCGAGACCGAACAGGAGAAGCAACCCTGCGGGGTTGCCGGTGTCGGGCGCGGTGGCCATCTCCGCGATCCCCATCCAGCCCAGGACGCCCGTCGCGACTGCCAGGCCGAGTATCACGACCAGCCTGCCGAGGGCCGATCGCAGCAGGATCAGGATGCCGATGCTGCACATGGCGTAGAAGGCGACCCATTTCGAGACGAGGGCCAGGCCGAGGACCACGCCGAGGATCGGCATGCCGAGCCAGAAGGCGACCCGGCTCTTCCACACGTTGAGCCACAGGAGGGCGAAGATCAGGTACGCCAGTAACAGGAACCCGCCCACGTAGGTGTCGTTCATGGCGATTCTTGATTGGGCGAAGAACATCCCGTCGACCACCGTGAAGAGCGCGACGAGGAGCCCAACCGACCGCCGGCGGAACAGGATTCGAGCCAGCAGATACAGGCAAGCGGCCATCAGGGCACCGAAGAGGACTCCGACGATGCGCCAGGAGAATGCGAACTGACCGACGTCCACAGTGGCCGTCGAGCCGGTCGAGGAGAAGGCCATGATCTGCTCGCGATCGACGTCCTGGGTTGTCGCGGCCGAGTCGAGGCCCATTGCCACCGGCTCGAAGGGCAATCTGGCGTCGGAGAAGACGGCGTTGCCGTTCGACTCGATGGCGTATACAGTCCAGCCCGTGCCGTCCGGGGTGCGCCCGAGAGCCTGGAAGAGCCTGGTCGCCCGGTCGAAGACGACCCGAGTGATCGGCGCCGGCATCGTGACGAGGTTGTTGTAGGGGCTCTTCGCGACCGACCAGGGGGTGCTCGAGGTATCGATTCTGATCTGGAGGATGGACTTGCCGGCGGCGACATACGAATCCTGGTCGGTGCGGATGCCCGTGCCCTCGAAGTCGGAATAGTTGATCGCGATCGAGGTCGCCGGCTCGTTCGTAGTCACTGTCGCGGTGACCACCAGCTTGCGCAGGTCAAGCGTCCCGAGGCCATTCGCGTAGGCCACCAGCGCCTGCGGGTCGGAGCTCGCGAGCTGGAGGTCGGGCAGAGCGCCCTGAGCGATCAGGTTCTGGATCGCGGTGGTCTGAGTGTCGCTGATCTTGCCCAGGTCCACGGCCTGCGGCAGACCCGCAGATGCCGCGGCGTCGAGCGCGTCCTGGGCCGCGCCCGCGTCGATGCTCATGGCGGAAGCGAGCGCCTGCGCCTCAGAAGAAGCGGCCGTGGGCGTCGTGGTCGGGCTCGTCGTGGGCGTGGCGGTCGACGGATTCCTGATCAGGGTCGTGCCGCTGCTTCCGAAGTCGGAGAAGTCCGCGGCTCCGCGGACGAGGCCGTGCGCCACGATGGTTCCCCCACCCTGACTCAAGTCGATCGACACGATGTTGCCCGTGGCGTCGACGGCGAGGATGAGCGGCGGCGACCCGGTGTAGAGGTGGGCGATCGAGAGGCCGGCGTCGACGTCCAGCTCGACTGCCTGAAGCGGCGTGGCCAGCAGGCCGTTCTGGACCTGGTCGAGCGAATTCGTATCGATGCGGTATATCCGGCCGCTCGAGGTCCCGACGTAGACCAGCCCGGTCGGACCCACTGCCGAGAAGGCCGAGGCGCCCGCGATCGGATACGTCTGGACGAGACCGCGGGTCTGAAGGTCGTAGACGCGGACCTCGGACCCAGTTGCGACGAAGAGGCGGTCGCCCCAGCGGTTGCTCTCGTCGGCCGCGTCGGGGTTGGCCGGATCCGCCACCGGCGACCTCGCCGTCCGCGGCTGGACCAGGGCGTCCTTGATGCTTACACCGAGTTCGCTTGTGGCTGTGACCTTGTCGTCAGAGAAGACGGTGATCCCACCGGCGATGGCGTACTTGGCCAGGTGCGGGTGGGTCCACTCGTAGATGTCGTGAGGGATGTTGTAGCGCCAATCCTGCAGGAACTCCGTCGCGGTCCGCGCGTGGTAGACCTCGTCGAAGTACATCTGCATCGGCTCATCCAGGCGGTAGACCCGGAGCGACAGGACGGCGATCACGAGCGCCACCACGACCCAGATGTCCAGTCGGCTGATCCGGCCATGCGGCTCGGAGTCGAGCGCGGCGGATCGGTCGGGGCTGGTCGACGGGCGGCTCAGGCGGTGCCATAGCGCCATCGTCCAATCCGGCACGTACATGGGTCGATCAGCTTCGTGCCGGTAGTCGACTTCGTCGTCCCAGTCGCTCAGTACATCCAACGAGTCCTCGCCGGCGGACTCGACGGGCTCGGCGGCAGCCGCCGAGATGTGCGCGGCGGCGCCGGAATCCGCTTCGAGGTCCTTCGGCTCGCGATAGTCATCCTCGCGAT
>PLNK01000173.1 GCA_003142755.1 Chloroflexota bacterium
CGTTGGGCCGCGGATTCTGGCGGCACCGAAGGCGTGCGGAGTGTACCCCATCGTGGACGGCGCGGACAGACGGCAGACAGGCGCAGCCAGCGAGCCCCCGGAGTGTCCGCGAGCGTCCGGGCTAGCTTCGAATGCTCCGTCTTTGGGCCGCGACCAGCAGGAGGCCGAGGGAGCCGAAGGCGAAGCAAATAGCGAGAGCTAGTGGAGGCGCGTCGTCTCCGCTCGATAGGTTCCCCGAGGCGCTCGTCGGAGGCGGGGTTTGGGCGCGAGTGGGGCTGCCCGTCGCTCCTGCGACTATCTGGGTAGGCTCAGCCGTCGGAGCCGTGGGAGCCGTGGGAGCCGCAGGAGCCGTGGGAGCCGCAGGAGCCGTGGGAGCCGCGGTCTGTCCCGCGACCACCTGCAAACTGCCCGGAATGTACGTGAAGGTGTAGTTCGCCGAGTCCGCGCCGGAGCAGACGATCGGGTAGGCACCGACCGGGCCGCCTGCAATGGCGGTAGTGGCACAAGTCGGCTGCGTCGTGAGGTTGGCGGCGCTGTCGCCGTAGAGGAAGCTGCTGTATGTCGGGGCAAAGGTCGGAATTGGGTCGCCCTGGACCATCGTGGCATTCGGCGCTGTGATGGTCAGCGATGCCTTCGGCTCGAAGTCGTATGTGGTGGCATTCCCGCTAACACCGATCTCGAGAGCGTCGGCAGCACCCGAGAACTGGCCGTCCCAGCCCGAGCCAACGAATACGCCGACGCCGCCTGCGATCGTCGCGTCGGGGTTCGCGGCCAGGATCGTGCTCCAGGGTACGAAGGTATTGAAGGCAACCGGAGCGCCGGGGATGTCCTTGGTCGCCCACCAAATCGCGTTGCCGCTCTGATACGCGTCCCACGTCTGCCAGGTGTCGGTCTTCATCGCGGCATTCCCGCCCGCCTGGTAGTCAGGCTCGAAGATCAGCGTCGCCGAGCCACCGGCCGTACCCGGACCGTTGACGTCGACCTCGAGCGCGAGCGCGATGGTCTGTGTGTTCGGGTTGGTGGAAGTCGACGAGCGATAGGCGCTGTAACTCATCGCGTCGATGCTGGCGAGCGGCTTGCCGATGTAGCTGTAGTTGAACAGCTCCGCCGAGGCGTGGACATCGGCCGTGGTGAATTGAAGGCTTCCCACGCCCAGAGGCGCAGTGGCCGGCCCGGTGACGAACGACGATGCGCCACCCGGGCGGGATGCCGCCAGCCACGTCGCACCAACGTCGCCCGGCCGAACGACGACCGTGCCGCTGGCCGCCACGGGGCCGGCAGCAGCCAGGGCCACGACCACCGCTACGACGGCCCCGATGAGCTTTCTTGAACTTGTCAAGGTGTCAGACCTCTGATCGACCGCGTTGGGACCACCCGCCTAGGGACGGCCGCGTAGACCGCTGGACGCCCTCCGAGCCCCCCTGACTCCGACTCGTGCGCCGCTTCCCTCCTACCGTAGGCGGAAAGAACCGGCCAAGTCCACTGCCAGATGGGATCGTGTCGCCGCCGCGCACCACTTCCATTGGAATCGCGCTAGCGAACACATGCCCCGGCGTGGCCGGCTCTCTTTCGGACATTTCTGGATATGGACCCACCTCAGGCCGCTACCCAGATCGCCTATGCTCCGTGCCAGAACGGAGGTCCGGAGAGTTGGGCTTTCGACCCGGGTTGGGTAGGAGTCTTGATAGCGGCGCGGCCGATGTCGGTGATGCCCGGCTGGAGCAGGGCGCCCAGCTGCTGGCCCAGAACAAGCCCGAGACCGCCGAGCAGACGTTCCGGTCCGTGCTCGCCTCGTTCCCCGAGTCGGCCGTGGCTCATGCGCTGCTGGCGATGGCCCTGGCCGACCAGAACCGAGGCCGGGTGGCGCTCCATTCCGCCGACCAGGCAATTCGACTCAACCCGCAACTGGCCCTCGCCCACGCCGCCCGCGCCTGCGCTCTCGAGAGCGCAGGGCTGGCCTGGGAGGCCGAGATGGAGGGCCGCCAGGCGATCGCCCTGGCCCCGAACGACCCCAACCGCCACTCCGACCTGGCGGGTATCGTGGGCCGGGCCGGCCGCTTCGACGAAGCGCTGGACCTCACTGCTCGGGGCCTGTCGCTCAACCCGCAGCATCTGCCGTCGCTCCACTGTCGAGCCCTGGCGCTGGTGTCGCTCGGCCGCGTCGACGACGCTCAGGAGGTCCTGACCTCGGCGTTGCTCGAAGACCCGGACCTGGCCCAACTCCACGCCAGCATCGGTTTCGCCCTCGAAAGCAAGCGCAAGTTCGACCGCGCAGCCGACGAGTATCGCGAGGCGCTCCGGCTCGACTACTCGGTCCAGGCCGCCCACGAGGGGCTGCGCCGCATCAACAAGCCCTACCGCCGGCTGCTCCGGCGAAAGACTTTCTAGCGCAGTCCCGGTGCCACCTCCGCCTCGGTCGGCGGACCGTCTGGACTAACTTGCCTGGAGTGGGAGTTGATCAGGAGGCAGTGGTCCGTCGGGCGGATTTGATGGGCCCGGGCAGCCGCGGGGTACTGACGGCACGCTCGGGCAGACATCGGTGGCGACGCCGAACGGCGGAAGCGGCCCGATCCCGCCGCATCGGCTCGCCGAATTCCCACCCGGCGAAAGTTGGACCAGATGGCGAACGCGCGGACGCCCGGTGCGCCGCCGCCACTGCCTAGGCGAACAGGGCGCCGACGAAGGCCTCGGGGTCGAAGGGCAGCAGGTCGCCCAGGCGCTCCCCCACTCCGATGAACCGGACGGGCACGTGCAGGCTGTCCTCGATGGCGAAGACGATGCCGCCCTTGGCCGTGGAGTCGAGCTTGGTCAGGACGATGCCCGTCAGGCCGACCGTCTCGTGGAAGACCTTGGCCTGCGACAGGCCGTTCTGGCCGGTGGTGGCGTCGAGGACGAAGAGGACCTCGGGCCGTCCGCCGGGCAGGCGCTTGTCGATGACACGGCGCATCTTGGCCAGCTCTTCCATCAGGTTGGAGCGGGTGTGGAGGCGGCCGGCGGTGTCGGCGATGACGAAGTCCACGTTGCGGGCCACGGCGGCGTCGAGCGCGTCGTAGATCACGGCCGACGGATCGGCTCCGGGCGCGTGAGCCACGAACTGGCTGCCCGATCGATCGGACCAGATGCGGAGCTGGTCGATGGCCGCGGCGCGGAACGTGTCGGCCGCGGCTATGAGGACGGAACTCCCCTGCGCCTTGTACAGGTGGGCCAGCTTGCCGATGGTCGTGGTCTTGCCCGTGCCGTTGACGCCGACCATGAGCAGCACCGCCGGCTGACCCGGTGCGGCCGCCACGGGTCGCCAGCCGGGTTCGCCTGCCAGCAGGCGTGACGCCAACTCGGCCCGGACGGCGGCCTCGGCCGACGGCGCGTCCTTGCGCGCTCGGGCGTTCTCGACGATCTCCATGGCCAGCGCCCCGCCCACGTCGCCGGAGATCAGCAGCTCCTCGACCGACTCCCAATCGGAGTCGTCGGGCGCGCTCTTGAGGATGCCCCGCAGCCGCGACATGAAGCCGCCCCGGCTGCGTGCCAGGCCGGCGGTCAGGTCGCCGGGCGCTTCGTCGGCCGCGGCTGACGCGTCGCCGGTCGACGTGTCGACGGGAGACGGCGAAACGGTCGAAGCATAGGCCTCAGCCGGCTCCACCGGCCTGGCCGACTCGGCGGGCTCAGCCGGCTCGACCGGCCACCTCCAGTCGGACGACTCGGTCGGCTCTTCGGTCTGTTTCGGTTCGTCCTTGGGTCTACGTCGCAGGAACAGGGAAACCTCCCGTCAGCCGGCCGCGGCCGCTGCGCTCTTCTTGGTCACCTGATCCACCAGTTCGCGCGCTTCTTCGAGTTTGAGGCTGATCACGCGGCTGACCGCGTCGTCACCGACCGTCACGCCATACAGTGCATCGGCGCTCTCGATCGTGCCGCGATTGTGAGTGATGACGATGAATTGCGTCTGCTCGGCCAGGCTGCGGAGCGCGTCCGCGAAGCGGCCCACGTTAGCCTCGTCCAGCGCGGCGTCGACTTCGTCGAGGACGCAGAACGGCACGGGATGGACCTCGAGCATGGCGAAGAGCAGCGCCACGGCGGTCAGGGTGCGCTCCCCGCCGGAGAGCATGGAGAGTGGCTGGGCCTTCTTGCCGGGTGGCCGGGCCACGATCTCGATGCCCGTGCCGGCCAAGTCCTCGGGATCGGTCAGGCTCAGGCGGGCGAAGCCGCCGCCGAACAGCTGGCGGAACCGCGCGTCGAATGCCGTCTCGAGGGCCGTGAACGTCGAGCGGAACTGGGTCGCGATCATGGCGTTGAGCTGCTCGATCAGGGCCCGCGTCTTGGAGATGGCGCCGGTCAGGTCCGAGCGCTGCGCCTCCAGGCCGTCGAGGCGCGTCTTGAGGGCCTGGTACTCCTCGGCCGCGAACGGGTTCGGCGCGCCCAGCTCGTGGAAGCGGCGGCGCAGAGAGGCGAGCTTGCCGGCTCCGGGCGGCTCGACCGCGGACGACCCGGCCCATCGATCGGTGGCCGTGGCGAGGAGGTCCTCCATCGTGGTGGCCGAGGCGGACTCCGAGTCGGCCCCGTTCTCGCCCTCGGCCGAAGCCTGGTCCACGTCTCGCTCGAGGGCGATCGGCAGCTCGTCGGTATCGTCGAAGTCGCCGTCCTCGCCCTCACCCTCGGCGATCAACAGCCTGATGCCCAGGTCGCCCAGCCCGGCCAGCTCCACGAGCAGCTGCTCGCGAATGGCATCGAGCGCGAGACGAGCCTCCAACTCGGCGACCTCGGCGGCCCGGACGCCCTCCTGGCGGGTGCGGAGCAGGTCTCGCGAATGACCGGCGGCGGCCTCGGCGGTCGCGAGCCGGGTTCGGGCCACGGCGGCCGTCGCCCGCAGCTCCTCCAGCTCGGCCCTCAGCGCCGCCTCGCGCAGTCCGGCGGCGACCAGCTCCTCGCCCAGGCCCTCCCGCTCAGCACCGACCTGCTGCTCTCGTTTGGCCAGCTCGGCAGTCTCACGCTCCAGGCCGGCGATGCGCTCCTGATCGAACTTGGCCGCGGCCGAAGCCCGAGCGCGGGCGGCTTCAGCGTCGCGCCGGACGCCCTCGAGAGCGGCGTCTTCTGTGGCGAGCTGGTCGCGGCGAGTCCGCAGCGACACCGACCTGGCCTCCCACTCGCGAATGGCATTGGCCTTCTCCGCGTCCGGAGCCACTTTCGCGCCGGCGGCCTGGCCGGCGGCTGCGGCAGCCGCGGCTGCCGCGGTCTGGCGGGCGGATTCGGCCAGTCGATCCCGATCGGCCTCGAGGCGCACGGCCTGCGCGGACCGCCAGGCGGCCTCCCGCGAGATCGTTTCGAGGGCACGCGCGGCTCGCCGCTCCGCTTCCTCGGCTTCCCGATGAGCGGCTCCGGCCCGGCGCTCCGTTTCACGCGCGGCTTCCAGCGCCGCCCGAGCCGCGGCCGCGGCCTTCGCGGCGTCCGCGGACTGGGCCGTGGCGGCCGCAGCGTCCACTTCCAGCCGCGCCACTTCTTCGGCCAGCCGCTCGACTTCGGCGCGGCGCTCGAGTAGCGATTCCACACGGCCCATGCTGACGACGCCCAGCGACGTAACCACGGCTCCGTCCAGCGTCACCGCGAGCCAGCCGGCGGGTAGTCTGGGTTGGACCGCCAGTGCTGCCCTGAGGTCCGGCACCCAGACCGAGTGGGCCAGCAGCCGACTCGCGGCACCGGCGGGATCGACCCGGATCGCGGCCGACAGCCGGCCGCCACCAAGGCCGGTCGCTGCCGCGGATACCGCCTCGGCCTCCGTCTCACGTTCTCGTGCGTCGCGCCCGGTCGCCGGCCGCCGGCCTTCCTCGGCCGCGGCGGCGTCGAGCACCAGTACCCCACGCTGCCCGTCGAGGCCCAGCGCCGCCTCCCGTCCCACGACGTAGCCGCGCATCGACTCGCCGAGTGCCGCCTCCACAGCCACGCGGAAGCCCGATTCCACCTCCAGGCCGTCCGACAGCGAGCGGCCCCCGACCCGGCGCGCCGTTCTGGCGATGCCGCGAGTCTCTTCATCGGCGAGGCGCGCCTGCAGGGCTTCCAACCGGCCGCGCAAACCAGCCAGCCGGCTCGTTGCCGCCCCAGCCCTCTCGGTGAATGTCTGGCGCGCGCCCTCCCGGCGATCGAGCTCGGCCCGCGCAACCTCTCGCGCGGCCACAGCGGCTTTCTCGCCCTCGGTCGCCTTTGCCAGAGCGGCGACGGGCGCGCGACACGCCTCCTCGGCCTCCGCCAGCCGCCGCGCAACTTCGTCGGCCTGGGCTCGCTCGTCGGTGGCCTGGCGCTCGGCGTCGGCCAACCGTCGACGCGACGTTTCCAACTCGGCCGTTCGAGCCGACTCCACGCGTCGCAGCGCGGCGAGCGCGTCGCCTTGAGCCTGCTGCGAAGCCCGCATCGAACTCAGCTCTTCCAGCGCCTCCACCAGGGAGCGCTCGGCTTCGGCTACCGCGGCGGCCAGGGCCAGATCGCGGGCCGGTACCGGCGCGGCCTGCTCGCGCCGCTGGACAACGAGGTCGGCCTCGGCGGCACGCAGTTCCTGCTCGAGGCGCTGGCGGTCGCGGCCGGCCGCCGCCACGTCGCTTAGTGCCCTGGCGTCGCGCAGCTGCAACTCCGTGAGGAGCGTCCGCGCGACTTCGTGGGCGGCCCTGCGCTCGGCCTCCGACTCGGAACCCGAGGCGAGTTCGCGGGCCACGGCGGCGGCGCCGTCCTCGGCCTCGCGAAGGGCTGCCAGCGCCGCGGCTATCTGGGCGCGCCCGGCGGCCAGCTGCTCATCTGCCACGCGCGCCCTGCCGGCGGCCTCCGACCAGCGGGACCGGGCCAGCATGATGATTGCCCGCCCGTACTCGCGGCCCGCAGTCTGGCGAGAGGCCTGCTGCTCGGCCTGGGCAGCCAGTCGACGGGCCTGCGGCCGCAGCTCGGCCAGCACGTCCTCGACACGGGCCAGGTTCGCTTCGGCCTCGACGAGCTGATCCTCGGCCCTGGACTTGCGCCGCTCGTGGCGCCGCACGCCTGCCACTTCCTCGAACAGCGGCCGGCGTTCCTCGGGGCGCAGGGCCAGTGCCTGATCGACCATGCCCTGGCCGATGAAGAGGAAGGCGTTGTCGGCGAGGTGAGCGGCATCAAGCAGGTCGACGAGGTCCTTGAGCCGGACGCGCTGCCGGTTCAGCAGGTAGTCGTTCTCACCCGACCGGAAGAGCCGCCGGCCGAGCTCGACGGTCTCGTAGTCGATCGGTAGAAGCCGGTCGGAGTTGCCGAAGACGAGCGTGACGTCGGCCATGCCGAGGGCCGATCGCTTCTCGGAGCCGGCGAAGATGACGTCCTCCGACTTGCGCAGGCGGAGGGCTCGACCTTGCTCGCCGAGGGCCCAGCGCAGGGCGTCGGCGAGGTTGCTCTTGCCGGAGCCGTTCGGTCCGACGACGGCACTGATGCCCGGGCCGAACTCGACCATCGTCCGCTCGCCGAACGACTTGAAGCCCTGCAACCGCAGGGCCAGTAGACGCGCTGGTGCAGTCATTGGTCGCTGGCGCGGATCGGGTCTGCGATGGGCGCGTCGGCGGCTGAGCCGTCGGCGGCCACGCCCTCGACAGCGTCCGCGGCGTGCCCACCGGGCGCGAGGTCCAGCACGTCGATGTCGAACTCCGTCCAGGGCTCGTCGGTGGCGGATTGCACGCCGGGAGCGCCCCAGTCCGTCGGATCGTCGTCGCCTTCGGCGCCCAGGAACGAGGCCAGCTCGGCAGCATCGATCCGTTCGCTACCCAGGTGCTCGGAGGTGCGGCGCAGGCCCTCGATGGCCTGGGCCGCCGCGGAAGTCTCGGCAATTCGGCGCGAATGGCCTTCACCCACGCCGATAACGAGCCCACCGACCGCCACTTCGACACGGAACACCTTGTCGTGGTCCGGACCGACTGCATCGACCAGCCGATACTGCGGCCTCTCGCCGGAAAGGCGCTGCGTGTACTCCTGTAGGCGGCTTTTGGGGCTCTTCAAAGCACCGAGCGGACGATCGCTCGTCAACTCGGGCGCGGCCAGGGCAGTCACGAACCCGCTGGCGGCGTCGTACCCGAGATCCAGGTAGAGGGCGCCGACGACTGCCTCGAAAGCGGACGCGAGCAGGACGGGCCGACGGCGGCCGCCGCGCTGCGATTCGCCTTCACCGAGCAGCAGGTAACTGCCGAGCTCGAGCCGGTGGGCCAGTCGAGACAGTCCGGCGGTGCTCACTATCGAAGCCCGCCGAGCGGAGAGAACGCCCTCATCGTCATCGGATCGGCGACGATAGAGGGCGTCCGAGATGGCCAGGCTCACTACGGAGTCGCCCAGGAATTCGAGGCGCTCGTTGTGGCCGGCGGCCAGGTCCCGATGCTCGTGCAGATAGCTGCTGTGGATCAGTGCCTGTTGCAGCAGGTCGAGGTCACGGACCGGGAGCCCCAGCCGCTCGGCGAGAGCGGCTGCGGGGCGCATTGGTCTTGCTTCGCCCTAGGAAGCGTGCTCGTCGATGTAGTCGGTGGCGTCCTGCACGGTGCGGATCTTCTCGGCGTCCTCGTCGGAGATCTCGGTGCCGAACTCTTCCTCGAGGCTCATGATCAGCTCGACGAGGTCCAGCGAGTCGGCATTCAGATCGTCAACGAACGAGGCTTCGGGCTTGACCTCATCCTCGTCGACNNGGCCACTGACGCCCTCCTCGGGGAGTTCCAGGAAGTTGACGTTGACGGTTACTGCGGCCCCACAGTCGGGGCGGAATGCGCACCGGCTTCGGAGTCGCGAGCAACCCTCCCGAGTACACCATTGACCAGGCGCCTGGCCGGTTCGCCGCTATACGTGCGAGCCAGTTCGACCCATTCGGCAATCGCTACCCGGGACGGCGTGCCGGAGTGTAGCACCTCGCCGATGCCGCTACGCAGCAGAGTCCGGTCCATTCGGGCGAGTTGTACAACCGGGTATTGCGGGGCGAGCCGCTCGATCATGGCGTCGATTTGCTCGCGCTCAGCCACGACGCCCGCGACGAGTCCCCGGGCGAACTCAGCAGTGGCCGTGTCGGCCCCGCTCTCCGCCAGATGACGCTCCAGAATCGTGGCCGCGGTCCGCTGCCCGAACTCAGCCTCGAACAGAGAGGCGAGCGACAAACGGCGGCCCAGCCGGTGCGAACTGACCTCGTCGGTCGCGGCCCTGGCGGGGCGAGCGTCCCAGCCCGCGCCTGATCCCGCGTCTGAGCCCGAGCTCTCACCGTCCCGGGCGGAGGTCATTTGCCCCGGCCCCCTACCCCATCGACGACGACTGTCACTTCGCCCAACTCCAGGCCGAGCAAGCGCTCGACGGTGGCGCCGACGGCCTGCCGGACCTGAGCGGCGAGCGGCCGGAGGGCATGGCCGGGCCGGGCCACGATCCAGACTCGGACAGAAACGCGGCCGTCGCTGACGTGGGCGCGCACCGGCGAGCCCGATAGCACCGCCAGGGGTCCACCACGCCCCACCTTGAGCACACCCGGAACCTCGAGCGCCGCGACGCGGACCATCTCGACGATGACCGAATGGCTGACGGTGAGCGGATCGGACTGCTGTGGCGGGCTGCTGGGTCCGCCGGGCTGGGCGTTCACGATGCTACTCCACCTGCTTGGCAGGGTGGCGTGACTGGCCACGGAAGGCGTCGGCGATGAGCTCAGGGATGCGTGCACGCGCGGCGGTGGCCCCGGCCTCGACTCCGAACTCGATCATCCGCCGCTTGGCTGAGCCGTGTGTGATCAGAACCATGCCCTTGACCCCGAGAAGTGGCGAGGCGCCCATCTTCTCGTAGTCGAACAGGGTCCGGATACGCCCGATGGATGGCCTCATGAGCAGATAGGCGAGCTTGCCGCGGATGCTCCCGCGGAACTCCTTCTCCCACAGGTTGAAGATGAACCCCGCCAGACCCTCGAAGAACTTCATCGTGACGTTGCCGACCATGGCATCGCAGACCGCCACGTCCGCCATGTGCTTGACGAGATCGCGACCCTCGACGTTGCCGATGAAGTTGAGGCTGCCATCGTCATCGATCAGCTGCGTGGCCTGCTGGACGGCCAAATCGCCCTTGCCCCGCTCTTCACCGATGGACAACAGCCCGATGCGCGGCTTCTCTACGCCTAGCACCCGCTCGGCGTAGAGCGAACCCATGTGGGCGAACTGGTAGAGGTTGTGACCGCTCGAGTCCATGTTGGCCCCGATGTCGAGCAGGACGAAGGGTCCCGTCTCAGTGACCATCTGAACCGCCAGCGCGGGTCGATCCACTCCGGGCAGGCGGCCGAGCTTGAGGACGGCCGCGGCCATGCCCGCCCCACTGTGACCGGCCGTCACCAGGGCATCGGCCCGACCCTGCTTGAGCAGATCCATGGCCACCATGATCGACGAGTCCTTCTTGGCCTTGAGGGCAAGCGCCGGCGACTCGTCCATCTCCACGACCTGGCTGGCCGGGACTATCTCGACGTTGGGCGGAAGGGAGCCACCCGCGACTTCGGCGATGCGCTCGGGAATGCCGACCAGCAGCACCTTGTCCGTCGGGTGGGCGCGTGCCCACGACAGGGTGCCGGTGACTATCTCCAGGGGCGCGTAATCGCCACCCATCGCGTCAACGGCGACGCGGACGGAGGCCGTGCTGACAGTGCGAACCGTCTCCAGGTCCACCGACTCAGGCGGTCTGCTGCGGCTTTTCCTGCTTGATCTCGACCGTGGGCCGGCCGGCGTAGTAGCCGCAAACCGGGCAGGCGTGATGTACCTGCTTGGGCTGGTGGCAATGCGGACACGGCTCAAGGTGAGGGACCGTCATCGCATGATGGGCGCGACGATCACCCTGTCGGGCGTGCGAGACTCGCCTCTTGGGAACACCCATTGAAGTGATTACTCCTTTCGCTCCGGCGTGGCGCCATTTGGCGGGCCTGATGGCTGGGCCGGGAGAGCGCCGGGGCGCGGTTATCCGTTTCGTGACGGGGCATGACTAAGCATACCCTGCGCATCGGGCCGAGGCGGGAGTTTACCGGTTCCGGGCCTCGCTGTCATCGAGGACGTGTGCAGACCGGGGCCCTGCCGGGTCTCAGCCGCGCCCCTCCTCGTCCAGGATGCCGCGCAACGCCTCCAGGCGAGGGTCGATGTCGTCGTCCGAGTGGTCATGCCCGCCGCTGGCCAGCTCCTGGCCGCACACCAGGCAAAGCCCGGGGCAGTCGTCTCGACACACGGGCGCAATGGGCTCGGCCAGAACGACGGCGTCGCGAACCTCGCCCTCGAGGTCCAGCTCGTGGTGGTCGGTCAGCCGCAGGACATCTGGCTCGGCCTCGATCTCGGCCGGCTGGCCGCTGACCAGGTCGATGACCGGCAGCGCCTCCTCGTCGATCTCGATGTCGACCGGCAACTCGAACTCGCGCAGACAGCGGCTGCACGTCACCTCTATGGCCGTCTGCAGACGGCCACGCACCAGCAAACCGCGGTTGGTCCGTGTCAGCCGCAGATCTCCCTCGACATCGCGGCTCTGGGTCAGATCCGGCTCGAGGTCCAGGGGCGGCGACGACACTGAGATGTCGCGAAAGGACCCCATTGGCTCGCCCAGGAGCCCCGCTACGTTGAAGACGAGCACGTCAGCCTCGGACCGGTTCCTCTGTGTCTGGCGTCTGGTACTCGTCGAAGTCTCCCTGGCCGTCGTTGTCCATTGAGGCGACTTCGGCGGCTGCCGCAGCGGCCGCAGCGGTTGAACGCCGGTCGTCGAGCAACTCCAAGCCGTGCTTGATGGTCTTGAGGGTGCGCATCACCTGGCTCTCGAGGCCCACCAGGACCTCGGACGCGTAATCGTCGGCACCGCGGCGGACCTCGTCGGCCTCGAGCTGCGCCTGCCGAATGATCTCATGGCTGAGCTCCTCGGCCTGGCGCGTCAGCTCCCGTTCCTCGATGAGGTACGTGGCCTGTTCCTGAGCCCGGGCCAGGATCTGCTCGGCCTCCTCGCGCGCCTGCTCGAGCAGACGCTCCACCTCATTGGTGACACGGCGAGCGGATTTGATCTCCTCGGGGATCGTGACCCGCAGCTGGTCGATCCACTCGAGGGCCTCGGCCTGATCGATGACCACGTTGTTGCTGAACGGGAACTTCCGGCCGTTGGCGACGATCGCCTCGAGGCGCTCGATCAGCACGATTATGTCTATCGGTCGGGCCCTCCTGGGGCAGGTAGCAAGGGCTGCCGGATCGCGCGCGTGCGACGCGATCGATTATAGACCGCGGCCTCGGGCCGCCAGACGCCGCGCAACCGCCGCCGGCACCATTTGCGTCACGTCGCCGCCAAAGAACGCAATTTCCTTGACCAGGCTCGAGCTGAGATAACTGTGCTCCAGCGCGGTCATGAGGAACACGGTGTCGATCTCCGGGGCGAGCTTGCGGTTAGTGTGGGCCATCTGAAGCTCGGACTCGAAGTCGCTGATCGCGCGCAGGCCCCTCACGATGAACGTCGCCTTGCGGCGGCGGCAGAAGTCTACGGTCAGGCCGTCGAACGATTCGATGTCTATCCGCGACGCCAGATCCGCCGGGCAGCATTCGTCGATCGCCTCGCGGATGACTTCCAGGCGGTCGTTGGTGGCGAGTACGGGCGCGCCCTTGTTGGGATTGACGAGGACGGCGAACACGACCCGATCGAAGACCGCCGCGGCCCGCGAGACGACGTCGAGGTGGCCATACGTGATCGGGTCGAATGAGCCCGGGTAGACGGCGATGTTCACCTGGCTGCCTCCTCGGTCGTCGGGTCCGCCGGACGGTAGAAGGTGAGGGCGGTTTCGCCGAAGCGACGGGTCCGGACTGATGCTAGCAGCCCCGCGACCTCGGGTGGAGGCGTACGCCAGAAGTGCTTGGCCACGACCCATGCCCCCGGCGCGACGAGGCGCGGGCTGTCGGAACCGAGTCGCGTCAGCGTCGCCTCCATGGCACCGGCGTCGGCGTATGGCGGGTCGACCACGACGAGATCGAACGGCCCGTCCGCGGCGGCCCGATCTCGCAGATACGCCGCGACATCGGCGCGGGTGACGTGGCCACGTTCGGCGAGGCGAGTTCGCATCAGGTTGTCGGAGATGGTCGCAACCGCAGTGGCGTCGCGCTCCACGAACGTGGCCCGGGTCGCGCCACGTGACAACGCCTCGATGCCACCGGCGCCGGAGCCGGCGAAGAGGTCCAGCACGTTGGCGCCGGGCAGTGATGGCTCCAGGATCGCGAAGAGCGTCTGCTTGACGCGGTCGCCGAACGGACGCGTGACCGCGCCGGGGGCGTTCAGACGCGTCCCCCGAGCGGTCCCGGCGATCACTCGGCCGGCGGACTCAGCCATCGGTTCCCCTTCCGTCTTCGCTGGGAATCTCCGCGAGAACCTCGCCGGCGCCGACTCGCGCCAGCCAGCCTTCACGCAACTCCATTGCCAGCGCCTCGTTGCCGGGCAGCAGGGCGCCCGACTGATCGACCAGACGCTCGGCGATCGACCGAGCCTGAGCCGCACGCTCGCGATCGCCCTTGTCCCGCAGCGAGGCGATTCGCAATGTCGGCAGGCCGCTCTGGTGGAGCCCGAGAAGCTCACCCTCGCGGCGCAGCTCGAGATCCAGCTCGGCCAGTTCGAAGCCGTCCGTGTGCGCGACGAGAGCCTCGAGTCGAGCGGCCGCGGTGGCGTCGGCCGAATCCGAGACGAGAATGCAGTAGGACTGCGCCTCGCCCCGGCCCACACGACCGCGGAGCTGATGGAGCTGAGCCAGGCCGAACCGGTCCGCGTCGAGGATGAGCATGACCGTCGCCTCGGGCACGTCCACGCCGACCTCGAGCACGGTGGTGCCGACCAGGACGTCGACCTCGCCCCGACGGAAGAGGTCCATCGTAACGTCGCGCTGGGCCGGCTTCATCTGGCCGTGGACCACACCCACTCTGATAGCCGGCTCGGCTTCGAGGCCCATGCGGGCGGCAGCATCGGCCAGCTGGCCCGGCAGGGCCGCGGCCACCTCGTCCGCCGAGCGAGCGGCCGTCTCCTCGTCCTCCTCTACGAGCGGCACGACCACGAAGGCCCGCTGGCCGGCCCGAACCTCTCGGACGATCAACGGGTAGGCGCCGCGCCCCGGATCGTCGGTGGCCCCGACGAGGTCGCCGCTGCGTCGGATGCCCGTCTTGACCGGTATTCGGCCGGCCGGCAGCGCCCGCAGGTCAGACACATCGAGGTCTGCCAGCAGGATCTGGCCGAGGGTTCGAGGGATGGGTGTGGCCGTCATGAGCAGCACATGCGGCGAGCGACCCTTGGCCCCGAGAGCCTCGCGTTGGGCGACGCCGAAGCGGTGCTGCTCGTCGACCACGGCCAGAGCCAGGTCGGCGAACTGGACCGACTCCTGGACCAGGGCGTGCGTACCGACCACGATCCGGCCCGCGGTCAATCCGAGCAGCCCGCCTCCGGCCGTTGGAGTGGCGAGTTGCTCGAGGGCGGCGCGGCGCTCCGCCGCGGGCAGCGTTCCGGTGAGCAGCGTGATCCCGTGGCCGAGCGGCTCCAACAAACGAGCGAGAGCGACGGCGTGCTGGCGTGCCAGCAGGTCAGTCGGCGCCAGGAGCGCGCCCTGCCGGCCCGCGTCCGCGACGAAGGCCAGGGCCAGGGCCGCGACCGCCGTCTTGCCGGAGCCGACGTCGCCCTGCAGCAGCCGCATCATCGGTCGCGGCCGGCCCAGGTCGGCGGCGATGGCGGTCACGGCGGCGGCCTGATCGCCGGTCAGACGAGCCGGCTCGTCCGTGCCGGACCGGGCACGGACCTGCTCGGTCAGAGCAACTTCCACGGCGCCGACGGCATGTCGCAGGGCTGCGGGCGTGACATCCACAGGCTCGCCGACTGCCACTCTCCGACCTCGGTCGCGAGCTACCATGCCGACCTGTAGCGCCAGCAGCTCGTCGAAGCCGAGCCGGCTCAGGGCCGCGTCGCGGGCCGGGAACGTCTCCGGGTAGTGCGCGTTCTCAAGGGCGGCGGCGATGGCCATGGGCGGGTCGTCCGTCGAGCCATCGGCCTCGGGCACGGCGCCAGCGGGCGCAACCGGCGGCAGGTACTCCGGATAGGCCGACCCAACGGTGTCGAGAGCCTGTCGGATCGCCCGCCGCAACGTCGGCGCCGTGAGACCGGCAGTGAGCCGGTAGATCGGCACGATCCGACCCGCGTGAAGCAGCGCCGAGCCGTCATCGGCCTGGAACTCGGGGTTGTCGAAGAGAGTGGTGAAGCCTCGATGCTTGACCTTGCCGCTGATCACGATCCACTGGCCCTGCCCGAGCCGGCGGTCGATGTAGCGGCGCCCGAACCATGTCGCCTCCACCTCACCGGTGGCGTCGCCCAGGTAGGCGGTCGTGCGCTGGACTCGTCGACGGAACGTTTGCTCGACACGCACCGACCTGACCTGCAGCCGCGCGCTCGCTACTTCGCCGTCCTTGACGCGGACGAGATCCCGCACCGCGCTCAACTCGCGCAGGTCGTCGTAGCGGCGCGGAAGATGGAAGAGCAGGTCGCGAACCGTCCGGATCCCGAGCCGTGGCCCAACGCGTCGTAGAACCGTGGCACCCGCGAAGCCACTCGCGCCGATGGGCGTGTCGGGGCCAACAGGGCCGATCGGGCCGGCCGAGCGGCGGGCACCATGCGGCCCTGTGCCCGTTCCCTTCGAGCCGGCATGCGGGCGTCCGGCCGCGGAACTGCCCCCGGCCGCGGAACTGCCATACCCCCGCCCGGCCATTACTCGGCCGAGATCAGATACCGGTAGTGGGGCTGCCCACCGTGGATCACCTCGACATCCACTGCCGCGCGCCACTCCCCGATGCGCTGCGCCACGGCCTCGGCCTCGGCCAGATCGGCGCCCTCGCCGTAGTAGATCGTGATCAGCTCAAAGCCCGGTTCGAGAGCCTCCAGCGCGGCCAGCACGGCCTTCATTCGATCGCTGCCGGCCGCCAGCAGGCCGTCGTCCGGATCGAGCACGATCGTCTGGCCCTTCTTGACCTTGCGGCCCCCGAGCGTGGCGTCGCGCACGGCCTCAGTGACCTGCAGCGTCTGGACCGCCCGACCGGCGAGAGTCATGACCTCCGCGTTGGTCGTGGCGTCGCCGTCGGGGTCGAGCGCCAGCAGGGCCGCGAAGCCTTCGGCCGCGTTCCGGGTCGGGACCACGCGGACACGGCGCTCCGTCATCTCGGCCGCTTGCCGCGCGGCCAGCACAACGTTCGAGTTGTTCGGCAGGAGCAGGATCTCCTCCGCAGCGATCTTCTCCACCGCGTCGAGCAACTCGCCCGTCGATGGGTTGTTCATCTGCCCGCCCCGAACAACCGCCGCGACACCGTACGAGTCGAAGATGCGCGCCAGCCCATCGCCGGCGGCGACCGCCACCACGGCCAGCGGCACCATCTCGGCGGGCGGAGGCAACTCGCCCGACCCGTTCGGACCCGCCGACCCATTCGAACCGTCGGTCGCTCCCGCCGCCAGTTCCGCGCCATAGGTCTCGAGATCGACGTGCGGCCTGCCTTCGTGGTGGCCAGATCGGGCGCGCGAATCGATCGGCGCGCCAACGATCTCGGCCGCCCGTTTCTCGCGGACCTCGTGCGACTGCGCGTCCAGGTTCTCGACAGTGATCCGAGTCAGCGAGCCGATTGACAACCCAAGGGTGATCACGTTGTCGGGCCGCTCGTTGTGGACGTGGACCTTGACCGCCCGCGAATCCCCCGCCACGAGAACGGACTCGCCCATCTTCTCCAGCTCATCGCGCAGCCGGTCCACGTCGATCGGCGTCGCGCGCGCCTGCAGCAGGAACATGGTCTCGTAGCCAAAGCCCTCCTCGGCACGGGCGACCAGCGAGGAGACCCGAGCGGCGGTCGGTGCCTCGGTGGAAGTCGTCGTGGGCGTCCGCGAGACGAGGTACTGCAGAGCACCCTGCATGACTCGGTAGAGGCCCTCACCTCCGGCGTCGACCACGCCNNCCGGCCTCGGCCGAGACGACGGCCGCGGCAGCCGACTCGCGGATGACGGTCAGGATCGTGCCTTCGACCGGCTTGGCCACCGCCTTGTACGCAGTCGCGGTGCCCTGGGTCAGGGAATGCGCAAGGTCGGGGCCGTTGAAACGATGCTTGCCGCCGAGCCCTTCGGCCATGCCACGGAAGATCTGCGAGGCGATGACGCCGGAGTTGCCCCGCGCACCCATCAGCGCCCCGAGGCTGATCGCCTGCGCGACGCGATCGGCGGTCGGATCGGGCACAGCCTCGGCTTCGGCCAGCGCCGCTCGGACCGTGGCCAGCATGTTGCTGCCCGTGTCTCCGTCCGGGACGGGGAAGACATTGAGAGCGTTGATCTCGTCGACGTGGGCGGCGAGGTTCTCGACCGCAGCCCGATAGGCCCCCAGGAGTCCCGATCCNNTCACCGGCTCGGCGCGTCATCGATCGGCTCGTTTGGTCATCTAGGCTTGCGTTTCCTCGACGCCGCTTCCCCCCTGGCCGCAGTCGGACTCTTTGATTTGTCGCTCGTCGGCTCCGGCCGGTCCATCGACTCCGTTCGTTCGATCGATTCGGCGCGCTCGACGGCGGTCGGTTGGTATCGCAACCCATCGACGTGAACCGTCAGGCTGCCCACCTCCGCACCGACGTAGTGCCGCAGCGAGTAGCGCACCGCGGAATCGACCTGTCGGGCGACCTCGGCCACGGGCACGCCGTAGGCGACCGTGATGAAGACGTCCAGATGCAGACCGCCCTCCGTCGTGAGCTTGATCCCGGGCCGATCGAGCCCGATCCAGCGGAGCACACGCCGGCCCAATGAAGGGTCGCTGAAGCCGGTCACGCCGTAGCTGCTCTGGACGGCGGTTCGAACGATGTCTACGATGGCCCGGCGAGTAACGATCGATCTACCGGCCACGGAACGCTCCGGCATGCGTTGGTACAACCTCCAGCCCTGAGCGACGGAAACGGTGTGCTATCATACC
>PLNK01000123.1:0-27810 GCA_003142755.1 Chloroflexota bacterium
GGCCATGTTGTCGCGCGGCGTCAAGACTTCGACGCCGGGCACCTCGGCCAGCATGGACGCCGCCTGGCCGGCCATGCGGGCGACGCGCTCGTGGATCCACTGCCAGCCCACGTACATCGACAGCCAGGCCACGCTTCGGGCAAAGCCCAGCACGGACGGCCCGTGGAAGCCGGCGACCTCGAACCTTCGGGCGTCGGGCCAGAGTTCGGCCTCCGCCGCCAGATCCATCGACTCGAAGTTCGAGTAGCCGGCGAACGTCATTCGCGGTCGATCGAGGACCGACTCGGCGCAGTAGACCGCGCCGACGCCTTCGGGGCCGAGCAGCCATTTCTGACCGGGGACGGCGTAGAAGTCGACGCCCAGCTCCTCGACCGGGACCGGGACTGCCCCGATGGCCTGCGCTCCGTCGATTGCGACGAGGGCGCCGCGCGAGTGGGCCAGCTCGGCGATCTCGCGGATCGGGAGGCGCGCGCCGGTGGCCCACGTGACGTGCGAGAGGGAGACGAGCTTCGTGCCGCCGACTATGGCCCGGTCCAGGGTCGCGAGGACGTCCGCCGGATCGGCGCCCAGGCCGATGTCGGCGATCTTCAGCTCCACGCCGTGGCGCGCGCGAGCCGCCCAAAGCGGCCCCAACCCGCCCGGGTGCTCGAGGCTGGTGGTCACTGCCACGTCGCCGGGCTGCCAATCGACCGCCCATGTCGCCACGTTCATGCCGTCCGTGGCGGCGTGCGTCAGGGCGATGTGGCTCGGGTCCGTGCCCAGGAGAGCGGCGACGGTCGCGCGCGCCTCGGCCTTGCGCTCGACCGAATCCTTGTAGAAGTTGAGGTCCGCGCGGCCGGTGCGCAGCTCCCAGGCCTCGGCCTCGGCCATGGCATGGGCGGTTTCCCTGGGTAGTGGCCCGGCCGTGCCCGTGTTCAGGTAGATGCCCGCGGCCGTGGACGGCAGCGCCTCGCGGATAGCCGGGATCTTCTCGTCGTCGGGGAGGAACGGGGTCACCACGGCGCCAATGATAGGCGGCTCCGTCTCCGGGCCCGTTTCGGGGGCCGTCCGTGGTTCTTTCAGTTGTGGGCAACTCAACGGGGCAGCTAAGGGACCGGGGCCCGCGCCGCTCCCTGGCAGAGCCGCGCCCCGCGCCCCGCGCCCCGCGCCCCGCATGTGCCACTGCCCCTACCAGGGATTCGAGCCGCTGCCTCTAGAGCCCATCCCGGCTGGACCGTCCGTCTTCCACACGACGCCGGACGGCACCGCGACATGTGCCCTGACGTGGTTCACGACAAGGAGATCTACGTGGTTCGGCGATTCGGCTACGCCGTAGGCCCAGTAGCGAGCGTTCGTAACGGGCACGAACCTCTCTTCGAAGGCGCCGAGCGCCTGGTGGAGCTCCGTTTCCATCGGCAGGTGGATCTCGCCCTCGATGGTGAACGGCGGCGCCAGCAAAATCGTCGAAATCGCCTGCTTCGGGGTCCGCAGCGCCTGCGCCGACTCGGTCGTGTCGTTCGTGTGCAGGAACAACAGGTCGTCCACCTGGATCTCCGCCACGACCGCGTCCGCCACGACGCGCCGCGACCCTATCTCCATGAACGTCGCGTCGAAGAGGATCAGGTGCTTGCAATCGGGCTCGTTGAGCACATCGGTCAGATGCCGCAGCCTGGTGCGGAGAGTGCCCTGGATGACCAGCTGCGAGGTCACGACGGTCAGGGAAAGCGACTGAACAGGATTGAAGTCACCAATCATTGGCGCAGGATAGCCGCCGCCGCGTCGGTTCGGCATGGTCCATCTGGATAGTTGGCCTGGGAAAGTAGGCTGGCCCGCCGGACCCGAGCGGCTGCGGCCGAGCGGCTGAGGCCGCGCGGCTGCGGCCGGGCTCAGGGAATCTCGATCGGTCGCCTCGCCGATTGCCTGGCATCGGCGGTGACAAGGTACTCGGCCCCGAATTGCAGCTCTCGGTGAAGGCGGTCGACTGTGGCGAGCGTGTCGATCTCGGTCGAACTCTTGTCGGCTCGGAGCCGGACGATCCGCGGGAAGCGCAGGGCGAAGCCCGACTGGTGACGATTCGAGCGCTGGATGACGTCGAAGGCGACCTCGACCACCACGCTGGGCTCGACCTGACGGAACCGGCCCAGGTGACGGACGGTATGGGCTTCGAACCAGCGCGTCATCTCGGCGATCTCCGAGTCGGTCAGGCCCGTGTATGCCTTGCCGATGGTGACCAGGCGATCGGTCGACTCGTCGCGGACCGCGAACGTGTAGTCCGACAGCACACCGTGCCGTTTGCCATGTCCGACTTCGACGCCCACGACAACGCAGTCGAGCGTCGCGAGGGCACGCTTCATCTTCAGCCAGCCCATGCCCCGCCGCCCCGGGGAGTAGACGCTGTCCGGGTCCTTGACCATCAGGCCCTCGTTGCGCCGGGCACGAGCCTCGTCGAAGATGCGGTCCAGGGCCTCGACCGAATCCGCGGTGACCAGATGCGACAGCGCGAACCGGCCGCCCGCCGCGACGGTCGGCAGACCCAGGGCCTCGAGTCGGTGCCGTCGCTCGACCAGCGGAACCCCGAGCAGCGGCACGACCCCTGCGGGCCCCACGCCGTCGCCGGCGCCGTTGGGGGCGTGCCGGCCATTGCCCGAGTCGTCGCCGCGGTGCGACCGCGGCCCCAGGGCGAGCAGGTCGAAGGCGACATACGCGACCGGCACCTCCGCCTGGAATTTGGCCGTCGGCTCCTTCCGACCAAGCCGCGCCTGCAGAGTGAGGAACGGCAGCACGTGGCCGTCGGCAAAGGCCAGGATCTCGCCGTCGAGGATCCCGTCCCAATCGAGCGGCCCGGCCGCCTCGACAATCTCCGGGAACTGCTCACTGATGTCGTGCAGATCGCGGCTGTAGAGCCGCGCCTCGGACCCCCGTCGGTGCAGCTGGGCCCNNATGCCGTCGTACTTGTCCTCGACCCAGACCGTTGGGCCGAGGCGCGAGATGATCCCCGCGGCGTCCTCGGTGGGCGACGCCAGCATGAACTTGATGGGGTGAAGGAGCCGCAGGCGAGCCTCTCGCAGGCGATCCTCCTTGGCGAGGACGGCGGTCTCGCCGGTGTCCCCGGTCAGCATCAGGGCCATTCCCACGTCCGCCTGGGGCCGACCGAATGCTTCGGCGATGGCCGCTTCGAGAAGCCCCTCGCGGAGTCCGATGCGCAACTCACCGGCGAGGATCTTGACCACGTACTTCGAGGTGAGCGCGTCGCAGCGGCGCAGCAGCCCGGCAAACGCGGCGGCGCGTCCGGCTGAGCCCGGGGCAGACTCCACGGCGGCAAACGCCTCGGCCACCTCGCCCAGACTCGGGCATTGGCTCGCGTCCGGGGCATCGGGCCGCAACGCCAGGACTTCGGCCACGGCCTGGCCCAGGTCGGACGAGCGATCGTAGGCCTCGCCGAGTGCGCCGGAGGGCGCTCCCGCCAGCTGATTGACCACCGCGGCGATCGTGGCCCAGCCCAGACCGACTGCCCGCTGATCGGCCTCCGCGAACGGCCGCCCCGCCAGAAATGTGGCGGCGGCACGCAACTCAGCAGCCGGCAGTTGCGCCAGATAGCGCGCGAGCAGCGAGGTCTTTTCCGAGGTGCGAGTGGTCCCGGCGACGCGCTCGGCCAACTCGCTCCAGCCACGCATGGCGGCGATGGTATACCTTCGATCCGTGAAACCTGCTCGACTCGCTTGGACCGATCCACTCTGGCGAACCGGGGGTCGAAATGGCTGCCGCACCTGAGCGCGAGTCCTGGCGCCCGGAGGTCATCCCCGGCCGGCTGGTTGTCCTGCGCCGGCACCGGACGGAGAACCTGCGCGCCTTCACACGCTGGTACGCGGACCCCGAAGTCGCCCGCCTGACTCGCTACCAGATTTCGCCGCTACCCAACGACGAGCTCCAGCGCTTCTTCTATGCGCGGATCATGGGCTCCGAGTTCCTGGCCATGGCCATCCACGTCCGCGAGACCGACCGACTGATCGGCACGTGCGCCTTCAGCCAGCTCGACGGCGACCATGGGTCAACGCTGTATCACATCACCGTCGGCGAGCGCGACGCCTGGGGCAAGGGCTATGGCACGGATGCCACGGAACTGATGCTGGCTCACGCCTTCACTCGGCTGGCCCTGCATCGAGTCGCGCTGACGGTCTTCGAGTTCAACGAGCGGGCCATCCGCTCGTACGAGAAGTGCGGCTTCGTCGTCGAGGGCCGGGCGCGTCAGGCCATCTTCCGCGACGGCAGGTTCTGGGACGAGATCCACATGAGCGTCCTCGCCGAAGAGTGGGAGGAGCGCAACCGCACGCCGCGCTGAAGCGAGCCGGGGTACGGCCAGAAGCGGCCCGAGCGGCGGAGGTCTAGCCGACGGCTGCCGTGGCCTTCGCGGCCTGGGCGGCCTGCTTGGCCAAGAACGAGTCGATCACGCCCTCGAGCGTGGCCGAGTCGAGTCGCTCGAGGATGGCGGTTTCGGCCGCGTAGAAGACTTCGTGGACTCCGCACTCGCCGTCCTGGCCGCAGGGTGTGCCGCGCATGACGCAGATCTGGCGATGTGGATCGCCTTCGACCGCCTCGATGACCGTGAGAAGCGTGACCTTCTCGGCGCCCTTGGCCAGCTGGTAGCCGCCGGCTCGGCCCGGATGAGCGACTACGAGCTCGGCTCGAGTCAGGTCGCCCATGATCTGGGGCAGGAACCGCGGCGGGATCTTCATCTCCTCCGCGATGCGGCGGCTGCTCAGCAGACCGCCCTTGACCTTGGTCAGCGCCAGCATGGCCCGGATGGCGTAGTCGGTGCGCTTGGTCAGATCTAGTCGCATGTGTGAAGTATCGCGCTCTCGCCTATGGCGAACCCCTGCCGTTGGTCCCGCCGTCACGTGACCGCTGGCAGAAAACACACCGGAGTTGGTGATCATTCTTTGCTCGCGTCGGCCCCGTGGCCGGCCCTCAGCCGATGAGGTAGCTGACCGTGACCTGGACGACGACGTCGGTCGTGCCGGTTTGGATCGGCGTAGAGACCGCTGCCGCCTTGGCGTCAAGCGCCCCGGAGTAGTAGACGGGCGTGGGCTGGCTCGTCGTCTCCGTGATTTCGGCTACGCCCTTGACCGAGACGCCGGCCGCGGACGTGAGCGCGTCGGCCTTGGTGCGGGCGTCGGCCATGGCCAGCTTGCGGGCCTGGGCCTGAACCGTCGTGGGATCGTTCAGGCGGAAGCTGATGTCACTGACCGTTGTTGCCCCGGCCGTGATCGAGTCGTCGACTACGGATGCGACAGACGCCAGGTTGCGCACGGTGACCTTGACCGTGTTGGTGAATTGCTGGCCGACGAGCTTCGGCGCGGAGCCGTTCGAGTTGTAGTCGTAGACCGGGCTCAGGTTGAGGTTGACGGTGACGATGTCCTTGGGGTCGACGCCGTCCGCCTTGGTCGCGGCGATGACCGCGTTCATAGAGGTTGCGGCCGCGGACTGGGCCTCGGCCACGGTGGGCTTCTGAACGGAGACTCCCAGGACAACGTCGGCGACATCCGGAGCCACGCTGACCTCGCCCGCACCCGAAACGGTGACGACGCGCTCCGGAGCGCCCGACGTATCCGTGGCGAGGGTCGGATGGCCGCTCACGATAGGCCCGACTATGATGCCGACGAGGAGACTCGCGGCCGCCGTGACGGCAATCACGCGGCCGATGGTGATCGGGCCAAGGCCGATGGTGATCGGCCCGCGGTCGCGCCGCGGCTCGAGATTGTCGTTGGGGGTCGGGTCGGTCATGGTCGATCTCCTCATTCGATACCTGAGTCTTGCCGACCATCGACGCTGCGGAACTGCGTCCGGTTCCCATCGAGGCCGGCGTCGGCGGCGGCTACGATTGCGCGGTGAGTGCGAGCGAGCCAAACCCCTGGCACCGGGTCTCGCGGCGATCGGCCTACGAGAACCCCTGGATCGAGCTGTTCCACGACGAGGTGATCAGGCCGGACGGCCAGCCGGGCATCTACGGCGTCGTCCATTTCCGGCACCGGGCGATCGGCGTGGTGCCACTGGACGAGGGGAGCGACAGCGTCCTGCTGGTCGGGCAATACCGCTACACCCTGGATCGCTACTCCTGGGAGATCCCCGAGGGCGGCGGCGGCTTCGACGAGTCGCCGGAGGCGGCGGCTCGTCGCGAGCTGGCCGAAGAGACCGGCTACGCGGGTGGAACCTGGCGTGAGCTATGCCGGAGCGATATCTCGAACTCCGTCACGGACGAGGTCGCGATCCTATTCGTGGCCACGGACCTCGTGGCGGGCACGCCGAATCCCGAGGGCACCGAGCGAATCGATACCCGCTGGGTCCCGTTCGACGAGGCGATGGCCATGATCGGCCGCGGCGAGATCACAGACGCCATAGCGATCATCGCCCTCCAGGCCGTGGCCCTGGAACGAGCGCTCGCCAAAGAGACGGCGGGCGGCTGACGCCGCCCGCCTGGGATCGCGAGTTGCACGGCGCCGGTTCGCGCCGCCGCGTGGGGCTACTTGATCGTGATCGATCCGGTCTTGAGGGCCCCCGTGTTGCTGTATACGACTTTGCCCTTCGAATCCTGGATCGCGATAGTCAGCGTGTCTGGATTGGCGTCTGTCGCGACGATCCCGAACTTGTAGCCGCTGACGCCATTTGCCGTGCCGGTGCCCTGGATCTCGGCCGTGCCGTTCACCGCGATCAGCCAATCGGCCCCGGTAGCCGCGAAGGCCAGGCCGTTGACGGTGAAGCCAAAGCTGACCGTTGGTTTGGTTGCCCCCTTGGCGTAGGACGCGGCTAGCGAGAAGCTTCCCGTCGACGCGGTCGCGCACTTGGTCGACAGCGTGCAGGATCCCGCCCAGGAAGGGAACGTGCCGGAACCGGCGACTGTTCTCGCGGGGTCGTACACGGCCAGCTTGGAGTCGTAGTTGATCGTGTCCGCGCTGTCGCCGAGCTGGACGTAGGGGTAGTAGAGACCTACGGTCGAGTACGTGTGGTTGGCCGTGAAGGACCGCGTGTTTGCGGCCAACAGGATTGAAGTCGTCGTTCCGTCACCCCAGGTCAGCACTGCCTGGTACGTCTCGCTTGTGCCGGGATCGGTGAACGTGGCCGAGACCGAAACCGCGGTCCCGATCTTTGCCGTCGAGGGGATCGTGACCTTCGTGAAGACGGGCGCCACGTTGGTGACGTTGACAGACTTGGAGGACGATCCGTAGGTCCCGGCCGAGCCGTAGATCGATACAGTCACGATCGCCGATCCGCCGCGACCGAGCTTGTGCTTGGGACCGATACAAGCGATGCCGGAAATGGTGCCAGCCTGGGCTCCGAGATCGTCGCCGTAGTCGACCGTGCAGCGGTAAGTCTCCGTCAGCCCGGTCGGGATGAACCCGGCGGTCGCAGTGACTGAAGCGCCTTCGACGGGCGATCCCGTCACCGACACGGACCCGACTGCGATGGGCGGAGGACTGACACCGATCACCCTTGACCCGGAGCCACTACCCGTGACGGAGCCCTTGACCGTGACGCTGATGGTGAAGGTTCCGAGCTTCTTGTACGTGTGGCTCGGACCCTGACAGCTCGTGCCGGTCACGGTTGCCGCCTGAGCCCCGGTTCCGTCGCCGTAGTCCACCGTGCAGGTATAGGTTTCCGTGCGTCCGGTCGCCACGAATTCTGCCGAGGCCTTGAAGGCCGTGCCACCGAAAACGGAGTCGGGAGCCGCCACGCTCGCTACGACCGGGCGGGCATTGTAGACCGTGATCGTTTGCGAGTAAGAGCCCACGGCGCCGTACTGATCGGTGACCGTGGCCACGAACTGGTACGTGCCTTTCCAACCGTAAGAGTGCTGGGCTCCCTGGCACACCTGCCCGCTGATGGTCCCGGAACGTACGTCCCCGTCGCCATAGTCGATGAGGCAGGTGTACGTCTCGCCGAAGGCCCATCCGGGGTCGGCGAACGAGATGCTCGCCGCATAGCCAGCTCCGGCCGTGGCGGTGCTCGGCACGCTCTTCGGACTCACGGTCGGCGTGACGTTTGTGACCGACAGCATTGCCGTCCAGGAACTCGAGAGGCCGCCGGAGCTCGTGATCGCCATAGTGACGAAGTAGCCGTGGGGAACACCGTAGGCGTGCTTCGGGCCAAGGCAGGCAGCGCCGCTGATCACTCCGGCCAGCGGTCCTGCGCCGTCGCCGTAGTCCACGGTGCACGTGTAGGTCTCATTGAGGGCGGTGGGTAGGAATACCGCGGAGGCGGCCACGGTCGATCCCTCGGGGACGGAACTCGGGATCGAAAACGACTGGACATAGGGGATGGCGGGGAGGATCGAATCCTGCCATTGGAGTGAGGAGCTCGCCCCGCCGCTGTCCGTGACGACGGTCGTCATCGTGTACGTCCCGGTTGCGGGGAAGACATGATCGGGGAACACACATCTCGGAAGGTCGTCGCCCCAGCCCGTCGGAACCCATGTTCCGGCCAGGATCGGCGAGCCGTCGCCGTAGTCGACCGTACACGTGTAGGTCTCGAAGTCCTGGCCCGGGTCGACGACGGCAACCACTGCGTGAGCCTTGGAGCCGAACCGCGTGTCGCCGTCCAACCCAAATCCGCCCTGCCAGGGAGCGGTGTTGGTGTAGTAGACATCGGCGGCGCCGCTGCCCTGACGGCCGCTGCCGTCCGTGACGGTCACCGTGACCGTGTATGAGCCGCTAATCCGGTACTGATGCTGCGGCCCGGTGCAGGCCAGGCCAGACACCACACCGGAAGCCACAGTCCCATCGCCGTAGTCGACGGCACAGGAATACGTTTCGGTCGCAGACTCGGGGTCGGTGAACGTAGCCGACGCAACGACCGTCTCGGGTTCGCGAGGGTTGTCGTTCGACACGGTGGCCGTCACGACGGGGGCGCTGTTGAGGACCGTGACCTGACCGGTGGCGCCGCCGGCGCCGCCGTTGGAGTCGACGACGCTGACCGTTGCCGCGTAGGTGCCTGCATGCGTGTAGACGTGGTTGGGGCCCACGCACAGCGCCCCCGTTATTGCGCCAGCCTGCGGGCCGGTTCCATCGCCGTAGTCCATCGTGCAGCTGTAGGTCTCGGCGAGGCTCGCCTGGCCTGGATCGGTGAACTGGGCCGAGAAGCTGGTGGCGGAGCCAACCGCGACCTGACCCGGGACGAACACGACGATTGCCGGCGGCTGATTGAGCACGGTCACGATCGCACTGGCTGTCGCGGTGCCACCGTTCCAGTCGCTCAGCGTCACTTTCGCGGTGTAGGTGCCCGGGCTCCGGTAGAGGTGACCCGAGCTGGTGCAGGTGTTTCCCGAGGCAGTGCCACCCGTGTACCGCCCATCGCCATAGTCGACCGTGCATGTGTACTGTTCCGCGGTTCCGAGGCCCGGATCCGAGAACGTGGTCACGACGGAGACGGGAGTGCCCTCAACCTGCGGGTTGGGCGTGACCGTCACGCTGGTGATGCTCGGCGCGGTATTCGCAGTCGAGATGTGAATGGTGGCGCCGCCCATCATCCCGCTCCGGTCGACCACCTCGAGGTAGAGGTTGGTGCTGGGCCAACGCGGATCCCACGTAATCTGGAGAGCCGAGGGTGTCTGTGCCATCCAGGCTGTTGGCTTGAAGTACAGCGTGCTGTCCGGCGTCACCACGATCTGCCACGGGCCAACACTCGCGTCGGTGAACGAACCTAGGGTCACTGTCACGGGCGCATTCCCTTCGGGAACGCTGATGGCGGCCGGGGCCGTGACCACGGGTGCCACGTCATTGACGTAGACCGTCTGACTGGCGCTGGCCGTGAGGCCAAGCGCGTCCGTGACGGTCATGGTCGAGGTGTAGTAGGTACCGTGGTTCCCCTGGAAAGGGGAGGACGCGACGTATGTGTGTGTCAACGCGTAGTAGCCGGTCTGATCGATGAAATCGGAAACCGAGCCATCGCCCCAGTCAACATGAACGCTGAATGGAAGGGCGTGAGAGGCGTCGGTTGCCGACCAGTAGTAGGTGGCCGCCTGACCCTCGTACACCGAGGGCGTGCCCTGGGTGTTGGCGACCACCACGGGCCCTTCGTCGAGAGCCGTGACGGTGAAACCGCCATATCCGATGGCTCCCAGACGGTTCTGCACCTGGATCACGGGACCGTACGTGCCGGCTTTGGCGTAGTCGTGCGCGAAGCTCAATTCGCCCTGCGTTGTCGCCGTGCCCGAGCTGTCGTTTCCTTCGCCCCACGAGACTGTCCAGGTCCACGGTCCGAGCGCATCGCCCCCCGGGTCGGTGAAGGCAGCCGTCTCATCCACATGCCAGGTCGCCCCGGACCGATGCACCGTCTGGGAGGGCAAAGGCCACGCAACGACAGGGGGCAGCGGAAGGATCGTTTCGGTCAGGGTGGTGGTCCCGGTGGCACCGCCACTGTCCGTCACGGTCATGACGATCGTGTAGGTCCCGGCTGCGGCGTAACCGTGGTCCGGATAGCGGCACCGTGGTTGGTTGGACTGCCCGCCGCTAGGCAGATAAATGCCAGGCTGGACGCCGGATCCGTCCCCGTAGTCGACAGAGCAGCTGTATGTCTCCGGTGCCCCGGCGTCCACAATCGTGGCCTCCGCCCGCGACGACGATGAGCTGACGCTGTGTCCCTCGAAGTAGGGCGCAACCAGCACGGGCGCCACGTTCGTGTAGTTGACCTGCGCAAGGCCATTGCCGGTCGCGCCGCCCGCGTCGGTGATCTCGACGAAGACCACGTAGCTCGCGGACATCGAGAAGTGATGTGCCGGCGCAGTGCACGAGTTGTCAGTGACCGTTCCGGCCGCGATCGTCCCGTCGCCCCAATCGATCTGGCACGTGTAGCCGCCGGAGGAATCGAGGTCGATGAAGGTCGCCGACGCTGTGACCGCATCGGGTTCGACGACGTTCTGGCTGGACACCGTCGCCGTAACGATCGGCGGGGCATCGTCGGCGGCGGCGACCGTCGGCGCAGTCATCAGCGCCAGGGCCAGTACCGCACAAAGCGAGATCACTCGCCGGATCAGGCCGGTTCGCACTTGAGCCTCCTCTTCCCCGATCCCGGAAGGCACCTCGCACTCCGGCCAACCTCGGGAAAGTCTCCCCAACCCGGGTCAGGCGTCAATTATGGCTATCCCCGACGACGCTCCGCGCGCGATTGGTGCGTGGCCACAACGCTCTTTGAGGCCACTCCTATGCGTCGATGAACCGCGTGGCGCACTCTTCCGTCGTCCGTCACGAGCCGATGTATGATCTCCGGGCATGCACAGTGCATAGGAATTATGCGCAAGCCCGACCCTGCCGACTCCCCCGGCAGAGGCGGTGACGAACTCCGGAGGCGCGCCATGGTCGAGCCCACAGCTGGCGGTAACGACCCCGCCGCGCGCCAGGCGGCCGCGCCCGGCCACGACCTCGCCGAGCCCACCCACGGTCTCGCCACTCGCCCCGACGACGCCCCGTTCGTGAACCTGCGCGACCCGGCCCGCGCCCTCGGCCCCGACGGCAAGCTCGCCGTCAGCCGCCGCGCGGCCATCTGGGCTGACGTGCCCGACGACCGCTGGAACGATTGGCGCTGGCAGCTCAGCAACCGCGTCAATACCGTCGAGGAGATCGGCCACGTCCTGAACCTGACCGACGACGAGCGTGCCGGGCTCTCCTCACCCGACAAGTTCCGGGTCGACATCACGCCCTACTTCCTGAGCCTGATCGACCCCGACGATCCGAACGACCCGATCCGCCGCCAGGTCATCCCTACCGACTGCGAGCACGAAGCCTTCACGGCGATGATGGAGGACTCGCTGGCCGAGGACCGCCACTCCCCGGTGCCGGGGCTCGTCCACCGCTACCCGGACCGGGTCCTGATGCTGGTCACGACCCAGTGCGCAAGCTACTGCCGCTACTGCACTCGGTCGCGCATCGTCGGCGACGCGTCGCAGAACTTCAACCGCCACGACGTCGAGGCCCAGCTCGACTACCTACGCCGCACGCCGCAGGTCCGCGACGTGCTGCTGAGCGGCGGCGACGCCCTGACCCTCAACCCCAAGCTACTCGAATCGATAATCCGCAGCCTGCGCGAGATCCCCCACATCGAGATCATCCGCATCGGCTCGCGCGTGCCGGTATTCCTGCCACAGCGCATCGACGACGACCTGTGCGAGATGCTGGCGAAGTACCACCCGATCTGGATGAACCTGCACTTCAACCATCCCAACGAGCTCACGCCCGAAGTCGCCCGCGCCTGCGACAAGCTGACTCGCGCCGGCATTCCGCTCGGCAACCAGTCGGTCCTGCTCGCGGGCATCAACGACTGTGTGCACGTCATGCGGGCGCTCGTTCACAAGCTCGTCGAGTTCCGCATTCGGCCTTACTACATCTACCAGTGCGACCTGGTCGAGGGTTCCGGCCACTTCCGGACGCCGGTCGGCAAGGGCATCGAGATCATGGAGGGCCTCCGCGGCCATACCTCGGGCTACGCCGTGCCGACCTACGTCGTGGACGCCCCGGGCGGCGGCGGCAAGATCCCGGTCATGCCGAACTACCTGATCAGCTACTCGGACCACAAGGTGGTGCTGCGTAACTTCGAGGGCTACATCACGACCTACGAGGAGCCCGCGCAGTACACGCCCCACGACAAGGCCAACTGCCAGTACTGCCAGCACCCCCGCTCCCAGCCCGGCCAGGGCGGCATCGAAGGATTACTCGACGGCAAGCAGATGTGGATCGAGCCGTCCGGCTTCGAACAGGCCCACCTCCGCGGCCGAACGGAGCCGCACCGGCTCCAGGATCCGTCGAAATGGGTGCCCTACGGCGTAGGGGCGATCGAAGGCACGGCCAGGCAGCCGATGGGCGCTCTGGAGCCCGGCTCGAACGGCCGGACGCCGGGGGCCGCGGTGGCCGGCGGCGCGCATGGAGCACCCGTGCCCGAGACCTCCGCCTCGGCGGCGAAGCCTGCGGCGACGCACGAGCCAACGTTCGAGTACCCGCCCGGCGAGGAGCCCCGCCCCCGCGAGGGCGACGCTACGGGCTGGTCACACGGAGAGCTGCTCTAGCGACTCACGCACGTGGGTGCCGCGCCGGTGAGGGGCGGCCACAACGGTCCCTCCCCGTGGGAGGTCGAACGTTGGGCGACATGACCCAAGCAAGGAGTGCTACCCCTTGTGAGGTGCGACGGGCCCTCCGACGTTTGGAGCAGCCCCGATCCTGCCTGCGACTGATGCGGGGATGGCGGCCGGGGGGTACCGTGCGACCATGCAACGCGCTATCGCCATCCCGCGGCGGGACCTGAGTCGCCTCCACTGGAACCAAGACCGCGTCGACATGGCGATGGCCCTCATCCTGACCGGCATGGCCTTCTTCTCGGCCGGGCCCAACAGGGTTCCCCTCGACGCCCTCAGCGTCCCTCTCCTGATCCTCCAGACACTGCCGGTGGCCTGGCGGCGCCGGAACCCGATACCAGTCCTGTGCACCACGGGCTTCGCCATCACCTTCTACAGCCTGCTGGGTTACCACGACACAAGCGCGGGGGCCGGCGTGTTCCTCGCCTTCTACACCGTGGCCGCGAACGAGCCACGGCGCAGGGCAACGATCGCCGCCGCGATCACGGCCGGCGGCATCTTCATCACCTTCGCCGCATATTCCTGGCTCGGCTCGATGACCGGCGTGAACTGGCCATCGAACATGTCGGTCACCTACCTGTCCTTCGGCATGGCCTGGCTCATCGGCGACAACCTGCGCGTCCGCCGCGCGTACACGAGGCAGCTCGAGGACCGGGCCGTGGAGCTGGAGCGTGAGCGGGAGGAGAAGGCTATCCAGGCCGTGACCGAGGAGCGGGCCCGCATAGCTCGCGAGTTGCACGATGTCGTAGCCCACTACGTCAGCGTCATGGTCGTCCAGGCCGCGGGCGCGCGCCGGGTCGTCGACAAGGACCCAGCGTCGGCGAAAGGCGCGCTCGAGGCCGTTGAGGCGGCAGGCCGAACCGCCCTGACCGAGATGCGCCGCATGCTCGAGGTCCTGCGCGCCGACGATCCGGGCATGGGCCCGCAGCCGGGTCTGGGCGAGATCGAGAGGCTCATCGGCAACGTTCGCGAGGCCGGCCTGCCGGTGGAGTTCTCGATCGAGGGGTCGGCCTGCTGTCTGCCGGCCGGCATGGACCTGGCTGCGTATCGGATCGTGCAGGAGGCCCTCACCAACACGGTCAAGCACGGCGGCAAAGCTACCGCCCGCGTCACCGTCTGCTATACAGCGGATACGCTCGAGATCGAGGTCGTCGACGATGGCCGCGGCGCCGCGGCGCCGCTCATCTCAGGCGCGGATGGCGGCGGCCACGGACTCATCGGCATGAAGGAACGCGTGGCCTTGTTCGGCGGCAAGCTGGAAGCCGGCCCGGTCCTGACGGGCGGCTATCGGGTCTTCGCCCGGATGCCGGTCGAGCCCGACGACGCCGCCCGGACGAAGTCCGAACGGGAGAAGTCGGCCGCGGCAATCAAAGCCTCGTCCGGTCACAACCGACATGAACATGCCCACCGAGACGACGGGAGGTTCCAGCCTCCAGCCAGGCCGAGACGCGTGCCGCCGATGATGGTGCGCGTGTTGCCGCCGCATCCCACGGAGCAGAGCAGGCCTCACGGCCGCAGAGAGCGAGAAGGCGAGCTGTGACGACGCGCGTACTCCTGGTGGACGACCAGCCGCTGCTTCGAACCGGGTTCCGGATGATTCTCTCGGCCGAGTCCGATCTGACGGTCGTCGGCGAGGCGAGCGAGGGCGCAGCGGCCGTCGAGCTCGCGCGGCGCCTCAAGCCCGATGTAGTTTTGATGGACATCCGCATGCCGGGCATGGACGGCATCCAGGCCACTCGCGCCCTGGCCGGCCCGGGCGTTGAGGAGCCGATCAAGGTCTTGATTCTGACGACCTTCGGTTCGGACGAGTACGTGGTGGAGTCGCTTCGGGCAGGCGCCAGCGGCTTCCTCCTCAAGGACGCTCCCCCGGAAGACCTCGTTGAGGCGATCCGGATCGTGGCCGCCGGCGATGCCCTGCTGGCCCCGTCGGTGACGCGCCGCCTCCTCGACCGCGTCGCCAGCCGACTCCCGCCCGCCAACGAAGACACCATCCCGGCGCTGGCCGAGCTGACCGACCGCGAGCTCGAGGTACTCAAGCTCGTGGCCAGGGGCATGTCCAACGCCGAGATCGCCGCGAAGCTGGTCGTGTCCGAGACGACCGTGAAGACGCACGTCTCGCGGGTGCTGGCCAAGCTCGAAATCCGCGACCGCGTTCAGGCGGTGATCCTGGCCTACGAGACCGGGCTGGTCTGANNGGCGATCGGATTGATCGGAATTGAGGGCGGCAACCGGTCCGTGCTCACCGGGCGAGCATGCGCGACCACATGGCCAGGGATAAGCGCCCTCCGTGGTCGAAGTTGCTCGTGTAGAGAGCAATCTCGACGCGGGACGGCCGTGTGCAGCCGAAGTTGGCACCAGATCTGAGCAGCCTCGACCTCCATTCGCCCGTAAGGCGGTCGTCAGGCGGTCGTTGGGTCGGATGTGCTCACCCGGTGAGCAGGGGTCGCCGGTCTTCTCGCGCCGATCGCCGGGTCTGGCGGGGTGACCACGTGGCGCCGCCCTCCTCCTCAGGCCGGGTTTCCCCGCCGCCGGTCATCCGCAGGTATGACCCCGGGTTCAGCCCACTGGACGACCGCGGTTTAGACATCTCGGACGACGGCGTGGCCCCGTTCCGCCCGTAGCGTTCAACACGACGAGATAGACGCTCGCGCGGCGTCCTCGACGTGACAAGACAGCTACCGAAGACGCCCACCAAGGAGAAACATCAATGCGACTACTCCGCGACCTCGGTCGCCGAAAGCTCCGCTCCACTTTGACGATCACCGGAATCATGATCGGCATCATGGCCCTCGTCGTTTTCGGATCGATGGCCAACAAGATCGACGCCCTGGTCAAGGGCGGCAGCGAGTACTACAAGGACAAGGTCACCGTAAGCGCCAAGGGCGGCACGATGGGCCTGGGTGGAGTCCTTTCCACCCGAATGGTCGACCAGGTCGAGACCCTCGACGGCGTGGACGTTGCCCTCGCAAGCACCATGATGCTTCTCAGCGACGACGCGAGCACCGTGTCGATGGGCGTCCCGCCCATGATCGTTGGGTCGATCGCCGGCTCCGACAAGGGTCGCGAGACGTTCAAGCTCAACTACTCCAGCGGCCGCGCCCTGACCCCCCAGGACGAAGGCAGCAACGTCGTCGTCGTGGGCTCGGATCTCTCCAAGCAGCTCAAGGCCAAGTTGGGCGGCACTGTCACGCTGCGTGGCGTCCCGTTCCAGGTGGTCGGGATCCTCGAGCCGACGCTCACCGCACCCGACAACGAGGCGATGGTCCCGCTCGCGGCGGCCCAGCAGCTGTTCGTCAAGACGCTGCCGAACCTCGTCGCCGACAAGCTCAACGTCAACGAGATCGCCACGGGTCTGGTCGTCTACCCGAAGCCCGGCGTCGACCCACAGAAGGTCGCCGACGAGATCACCGCCGCCGTCGCGGGAGTAACCCCGATGACCGGCAAGGACTTCGACAAGCAGATCGGCTCCGCGACTTCCGTGCTCAACGCGATCCTCATCGGGATCGGGCTCATCAGCCTCCTGGTCGGCGGGCTCTCGGTCGTCAACACGATGGCCATGTCCGTCGCCGAGCGAACCCGTGAGATCGGTATCAAGCGCGCGATCGGTGCCTCGCGCTGGCGCATCCGCCGCGAGATCGTGGTGGAGTCGTCAGTAATAGGCCTGATAGGCGGCCTGCTCGGACTGGCCCTCGGCTTCTTCATCACGGCCATGGGCAACGATGCCGGCCGCGACGCTGGGACGGTCCTGTTCGACCTGACCTTCGGCACAGCCCTCTCTTCGGTGGCATTCGCCACCATCCTGGGCGCCATCGCCGGCTTCATCCCCGCCTGGCACGCCTCCCGGCTCGACCCGGTGACCGCACTCCGGTACGAGTGACCGACCGCAACCACTGACTGAACGCATCGCGGGCCGCCTCGCGCGGCCCGCCAAGGAGTCAAACGAAATGGCAATCCTCGAAGGTCGCAACCTCCGCAAGACCTACCGCCTCAGCCGAAATAACACCGTCGAGGCCCTCAAGGGCGTCGAGATCTCGATCGACAAGGGCGAGATGGTGGCGATCATGGGCCCCTCGGGCTCCGGCAAGAGCACGCTGATGCACATCCTTGGCCTGCTCCACGCCCCAGACCCCGTCTCAGGCAACAGCCTGAGCGATGGCCCAGCCCCCGAGCTCCGCCTCGCCGGCGAGAACGTCGCCGCCTTGTCGGACAACGCCAGGACCAGGATCCGAGCCCGCCGCATGGGCTTCGTCTTCCAGGACTTCAACCTCGTCCCGACTCTCACGGCTCTCGAGAACGTCCTGTTGGCCTGCGACTACGCCGGCATCAAGGGCAAGGTCGCGAAGGACGCCGCGGTAGAAGCCCTCGGCCTGGTCGGACTCGCCGATCGCGGCGGCCACAAGCCTTCCGAGCTCTCGGGAGGCGAGCAGCAGCGCGTGGCCATCGCCCGGGCTCTGGTCAACAAGCCCGAGATCATCCTGGCCGACGAGCCGACGGGCAACCTGGACTCCGACCGCAGCGCCGAAGTCCTGGCCCTCTTCCGCCAGTTCAACCGCGAGCACGGTCAGACGATCGTCCTTGTGACCCACGACTCCGAAGTCGGAGAGGCCTGCGACCGCGTCATCAAGATGCGCGACGGGCGGATCCGCGACGCCGGCCAGCGCGCCGGCACCCCAGTGATGGCCATCCCGGCCGTCGCCGTGCCCGCGTAGGGCCCAACCCGAGTATTCGCGGCGCCGTCCGAGAGGGCGGCGCCGTCCACGTCCCGAGCGGGCGCGAGAAGGAGTGCCAATGGAGAGGGAATTCGCCAGCGGGGCGCCCGAATTGGGCCGCGAGCCCTGGACCGTCAGGGTCGCAGTCTGGAGCGCCCGCCATCGCTGGCCGGTCCTGGCCGGGTGGTTCGTCCTGACGATCGGACTCATGTTCGCCAGCGTCGCCCTGGGCGGCCAGCGATCGCAGTCGATCATGGACAAGGGCAAGACCATCGGCGACTCGCAGACGGGCTGGAACGCCTTCGACGACGCCGGCACCAAGAGCGACGTCACGACCGAGTCGTTCTATCTGATCGTCGAGAACCCCTCAGGGGCGCTCGACACGCCGGTCAACAGGGCCGCGATCGCCGACATGACCGGGCGTCTGACGGCTCTGACCGTCGCCATCGGCGGCGCGCAAACCCCGGTCTTCTACGCCGATGCAAAGAGCCAGCTCCCGCCGGTGGTCGATCCGTTCGCTCTGGCCGCGGTCGCGCCCGACCAGGCCCCTGATGTGCTATCGGCCGACGGCACGACGGCCATCGTCACGGCCAGGGTCTCCGGCAACGACGACGTCGCCACGATCAAGGCCGACGCGATCAAGCCGCTGGCGGCGCAGTTCAAGGCCGACTATCCGGGCCTGACAATCTATGCCTTCAACAACCGTCTCATCAACGCCGACTTCGGCCAGTACGTCAACAGCTCGCTCGACGGACTGCTGCTGCCGACCCTGATCATCACCTTCTTCATCTTGCTGATCGCTTCACGCTCGGCGATCGCCGCCTTTGTGCCGATCGTTCTGGCCCTGAGCGCGATCATCGGGGCAATGGGCTTGGTCGGCCTCTACAGCCAGGGCATCGCCCCGGTCAGCCAGTACGTCGCCCAGATCGTCGTGCTGATAGGTCTGGCGGTGGCGGTCGACTACACGCTCTTCGTCATGTCGCGCTTCCGAACCGAGCGTTCGGCCGGACGCGACAAGCTCGGCGCCATCGAAGTCGCCAGCTCCACGGCCGGTCGGGCCGTCTTCTTCAGCGGCCTGGCGGTCATGATCTCGCTGGGCGGTCTGCTGCTGATCGACGACGACGTCTTCAAGTCGATCGCCATCGGCTCGATCGCCGTCGTCCTGATCTCCGTCACCGGCAGCCTGACCTTCCTGCCCGCGTCGCTCTCGATCCTGGACCGGAAGGTGACGCGCTTCGGCATCCCGTTCCTGGCCCGCGACCGAGGCGAAGGCCGGGGCATCTGGGGCAGCGTGGTCCGACTGGCGACGAATCGCGCGGTCATCGCCGCCACGGCCGCCACGGCGATCCTCATCCTCATCGCCGCCCCGGTCTCGAAGCTTCAACTCGGCTCGACCACGAGCGACGTCTCGACCCTGCCCCACAGCGTCGAGGGCGTCCGAGCCTGGGACCTCATCACCACCAAGTGGCCGGCCGGCCGCAACCTGACCATCGAGGTCATCGTCACCAACGCCAAGCAGCCGTCCAACGCGGCCGCCATCGCGGCCTTCGCCACGGCCGAGAAGGACGGCAAGGTCGCCGGTGTCAACGCCGCGACCACGAAGATCGACTACTCCGGCGACGCCACCGTGGTCGACGTCCACGCCGCGATCCCCGGCGGGCCGAACGATCTGGCGAACTGGGACCTGGCCCGCAGCTTCCGTTCCTCGGTGGTCCCGAGCTACTTCGGCTCGCTCACCGACAGCAAGGTCTACGTCTCCGGCGACGCCACGTACACCATGGACTACGCCAACTGGTACGGCGGCCAGATGCCGCTGGTGATCGTCTTCGTCCTGGGCATGAGCTTCCTGCTCCTGCTTGTGGCTTTCCACTCCATCGTCATCCCCCTAAAGGCGATCATCCTGAACCTGCTCTCGGCCGGCGCCGCCTTCGGCGTCCTGGTGCTGCTGTTCCAGGAGGGCTGGTTCAAGGAGTTCACGGGCATACGGCCCAACGTCATCGAGGCCTGGGCGCCGGCCATGATCTTCACGATCCTGTTCGGCCTGTCGATGGACTACCACGTCTTCATCCTGACCCGGGTCAAGGAAGCTCGAGACCGTGGCCTCGCGTCGACGGACGCCGTGGTCAAGGGAATCACCATCACCGCCGGCACGGTGACCAGCGCCGCGGCGATCATGGTCTGCGTCTTCGGGGCCTTCTTCACGATCCAGCTGGCCATCATGCAAGAGCTGGGCGTCGGCCTGGCCGTGGCGATCCTCATCGACGCGACCCTCGTCCGCAGCCTGCTCCTCCCCTCGCTGATGAAGCTCCTGGGCGAGTGGAACTGGTGGATGCCGAGCTTCCTGCGGTGGATCCCTCGGATCACGATCGAGGGCGAGCCCGAAGCGATGCTCGGCGCGAGCCAGTCCGGCTTCGACCCCGGCGCAACCAGCGTCTAGCAACTCAACCTCAGCTCGCCGGCCCGACGGTCGATACCGAGGCGCCTCTGAGCACCGAAACGAGCGCACCTTGGGGTGCGTGAGTGAGGCGCGGAGGAGGCAACGTGCCAGCTGTGCTGGCCCGCGGAATCGATCGGCTGGCCGGCGAGCGTATATGCGCTCTGGCCGCCTTCGCGCCTATCATCTCAGAGACGGAGCGGGGCTCCTCGGCCGGGTGACCGGTTGGGGAGGAACACGTTGGTCCCAACACTGTGACCGCCGCTCTCCCGCACCATCGGTGATCATGGGGCGTCCAGCTTCCCCCTCGGCTGGGCGCCCCGCTCCTTCGGCAAGCTGCGGAGACAACGGTGATCAAACCCGCCGCGTCCCACATCTGGCTCAACGGCCAGCTGCTGCCATCGGTCGGCGCGCACCTGTCCGCGTATGACCGTGGCTTCCAGCTGGGCGACGGCGTCTTCGAGGCGCTGCGAGCCCGGCGCGGCGTGGCGATCGAACTGGATGGACACCTGGCCAGGCTCCACGCCAGCCTGAATGCCCTCGCCTTCGAGCTGCCCTTCGGCGACGAGTCCGTCATCGCAGGCATCGCCGACCTGCTCGCGGCCGAAGGCTGGGACGGCGACGAGCCACCCGGCGACGTCGCCATCCGCATCACCGTCAGCCGCGGCTACGACCCTGCGCGTAGCGTCGCCCCGGCGAGCGGCGGCACCGCATCGGTGGCGATCCAGGCCTGGCCGTTCAAGCCGCCGGCCGGTCGCGTCCTCGAAGAAGGCGAGCGGCTCATCACCAGCGTCATCCGACGCGATGCCAGCTCACCCATTGCCGGCATCAAGACGACGTCGCGCGTGGAGCTGGTCTATGCCCGCCTCGAGGCCCAACGGGTCGGCGCGGACGATGCTCTCTTCCTGACGACCGACGGCCGCCTCACCGAAGCGACCACATCCAACATCCTCCTGATCCACGGCGACACGTGCGCCACTCCCCGCCTCGGTACGGGACTCCTCGCCGGGACCACACGGGCCTGGCTGGTTGGTCACGGCAGCGCCGTTGGCCTGAGCATGGTCGAGCGGGACCTGCGGCTCGACGACGTCTTCGAAGCCGACGAGATGGCAACTTGCGCCAGCATCGGCGGCGTCCTGCCGGTCGTTCGGCTCGATGACCGCACGATCGGCGATGGCAAGCCCGGCCCACGCACGATTGCCATGCGGGCGGCCCGAGAGAGCTACATCGACGCCATCTCGCGGCGAGGCGCGACGACGATCGGCTAATGAGTCTCGCCATTCATCCGACGTGTCGCTTACCATTTGGCCCCTGAGGCCGCTCGAGATCGCCGGCCCCTGGTTGAGCCCGTAGCGCGTCCGGAGAGACATGGACCTCGGCAATGAGAGCCTGCCAGCGGTCGGCCGGGATAGGAAGATGCCGGCCCCGGACCCGATCGCTCGCGACTACCTGCTGCTGACACTGCGCCTGGGCAAGCTCCTGCCCGGACTCATCGAGGCCTACTTCGGCCCGGCCGACCTGAAGGCCCAGGTCGAGGCCGAGGCGCCTTCGACCTCGTCCGCGCTTCGCGCACAGGCCTCGGCGCTCGATTCGCGACTCAACGCCGAGGTTCCGGAGCCGGAGCGTCGACGCTGGCTGCAGGCCCAGCTGGTCGCACTCGAAGCGCAGGCCCTGCTGCTCACCGGCGATCCGTTGGCGTACACGGATTGGGTCACGTGCCTCCTGGACATGACGCCCGAGCGAACGCCCGACACGGTCTTCGAGTCGGCGGCCGAGGATCTGGCGAAGCTCCTGCCGTCCGGTGAGATGCGCACGGAGACCGTGGCCGATCGGCTGGCCGCCTGGAACGCCCGCTTCAAGATCGACCCTGAGCGGCTGCCGGCCGTGGTCGATTGGCTCGTGGGCGTCATTCGAGAGCGGGTCGATCGACTGTTCGGCCTCCCCCAGGGCGAGGAAGTCGAGTTCGTCTACGTGGCGGGCGGACCGTGGAGCGCATTCAACCAGTACGAGGGCCGCTGTCGGTCGGTCGTCGAGGTCAACACCGATCTCGTATGCCGGCCGGCCGATCTCATCCAAATGGTGGCAAGAAGCTGCTATCCGGGCCGCCACACCGAGCACGCCTGGAAGGAAAGCCGGCTCGTCGGTGAGTTGGGTCGGCTGGAAGCGAGCGTGTCACTTCTGAACACACCCGCGACAGTGATCGCGGAGGGGCTGGCCTACCTCGGCGAACGGATGGTCGCGCCCGACGAGACGATGCCGGAACTACTGATCGAGCTGTACGGGCGTGGCGACCTGGCAATCGCAGCCGATCGACCGGCCGCCATCGACGCGGCCGAGAGGCAGACGCGCATGCGACGGTTGGTGTCGAGCCTCCGGGGAGTGTCCGCCAACGCCGCCTTCATGCTGCACGCCGACGGCACCTCTCGCCAGGAGGTCGCGGCGTATCTACACCGCTACCTGCTGATAAGCCGTGAGTGGGCCGACAAGCGCCTCTCGATGATCGAGTCGGACCCCGTCTTCCGAGCCCAGTTCATCGTCGGCCACGAAGGCGAGCAGCTCCTGCGGCGCTGGTTCGAGTTCGGCCCGTCGGGCGAGCAGGTCGAGCGGTTCGGACGGCTGCTGCGTGAGCAGCTCACGCCGGGCTGGATCAGCGCCGACCTGTCGTCGACCGGCTTCGGCGCGGGCAGCTGGTAGAACCGGCCGGTTGAGGGCCTGGCGTCGAGGCTTGACAGCGCCTGTCGGTGTACCTAGAGTCTCTAGGTATCGAGTGCCGATGCTGGGGACGGGCGAGTGGACCGACAGATATCGCCAGGGGAACTGCGCCAGCTCGTGCTGGGCGTCCTGGCCCACCACGACTCTTACGGCATCGAGATTGCGGCCTCGATCGCGGCCCAATTGGACGTCGCTCCCGCTGGCCCCGAATTCCCGGAAGGATCCGTCTACCCGGCTCTGCGCTGGCTCGAGCGGCACGGCCTGGCACTGGCCCATTGGGTCGAGGTCGGCGAGGGGGCGCCGCGGCGGCGCTACTACAGCCTGACGCCCAGGGGCAGGCGCGTCGCCGCCGTCGAGGGGCAGCGCAGCCCGAAACCCCATCCCCAACGGCACCCCAGCGCCTCGGCGGCCCGGCCGTGAACGAGCCGCTGGCCATCGAAACCCGTCTGGCCGCCCACGTCGAATCCATCTTGAACGGCGCGGCATTCCGCAAACGCGAGCGCGACGAGCTCGCCGAGGAGCTGTACGGCCACCTTTGGCAGCGCTGGCAGGATGCGATCGCCTCCGGTCTGGACGAGGACTCTGCCGCCGACGAGGCCATTCGCTCGTTCGGCGAGTCCGCCCGCCTCGGCCGGGAGGTTACGCTGGCCTACCACTCCCGCCTCTACGCCAGCACCATCGGGGTCCTGGTTCCCGCGGTTGCCACTACCGCCGACAAGCCCGGATCCTATTACCTGGTCTGGGCCGTCCTGTTTGGCACGTTCTGGGAAGTCACTGGGGTCCTGGTCCGAGCGGCCATGGCATGGACGCCGGTCCGGGCCGGGATCGGGGTCGCCGGTGGCCTGCTTGCCTACGTGGCAGTGTTAATCGCGCTCATGGCCTGCAACGCCCGCCAGCGCTGGGCCCTGGGCTTCGCCGCATTCGAGCTGCCCTTCCTAGTCTGGTGGGCCGCGGTTCTTCTGTGGTCCGGGATGGCGGTCGAGGCGCTCGGGGCCACCGTCGTCGGGCTCCTGGCGGGAACGGCGACCATTGCGGCGCTTGCTCCCGCCCGGACGCGGGAGTCGGCCCAACAGTCGGTGCTCAGGCGGATCGCCCGAGACCTCGATCCACGGGGCCTGGCGCGCTGGCTGTACCGACGGCCGCTGCCGCGCCGGATGCTGGTGGGGCTGGCGATTCTGCTGATCCTGGGATCGGCCGCGCCGGTCGTCGCCCTCAACCTGCCCGACCCGACGCAGATCGGCCCGAGTGAACTCCAGGTGGGCCTCTCCGTCGTCTGCACGCGAAACGACTCGGGCGAACTACGTGCGGTCGACGTCACGGCATCGTTCGTCTTCTCGCGGACCGACGCCTGGCCGAACGGCGTGATGCGCGCGCTCGGGGGCGGCGGCCCGACCGACTATGTGGCGCTGGCGGTCCAGGGCAGCCGCCCGAACGGGATCCCGATGGTCACGCCGCAGGCGACTCAAGGCCCGACCGGGCGCGACGCCACCGACGGGTCGACTCTCGCGGTGGCCTTCGCCGGCGGCGACGATGGCCGCGCCATCTGGTCGATCCCCGACAGCGCGCGCCTCCAGGCCGGACATCGCTACGAGATAGTGTCGAACTATTCGGTCGCGCCGGGGCTTCGCGACGTGGCTCCGATCGTATTCGGTTACGACCACCTGGAGCGGTTCGTACTGCAGGCCAGCGCAACGTGCGGCCAGACCGCCACGGGCCAGATCGTTCCGCGGCTATTCGTGGTGGGGCCATGATCGACGATCGCGCCACCGGTCCTCAGCTCTCGCGAGGCGAGTTCGGGTTGCTGCTGCTCGGCTTGCTCGGACGGCGCGAGATGTATGGCTACGAGATCGTGGCCGAGTTGCGACGAACCAGCGAGGGGGCGATCGATCTGCCGGAGGGGACGGTCTACCCGGCCCTGCGGCGACTCGAGCGGGATGGTCTGATCGGCGGAAACTGGGTCGAGGTTGGCTCGGGGGCGCCGCGTCGCCGCTACTACCGCCTGACGCTCGACGGCGAGCGTGCTCTGGCGGATGGCAGGAAGGACTGGCTCCGGTTTCGGGACGCCGCCGACGCGGTGCTTGGCTAATCGCGCGCCGCTGGTCGGTCCGGGCTAGACTTCGAACCGTGACAGAGAGCAGCAAAGTCCCCACGCGCAAGCGTGTCGCGAAGTCAGCCGCGAAGCCCGCCTCGCCCGCCACGCGCGCGCCGAAGGCGGCCCGGAAGCCCGCCCACCGGCACCCGAACCTGGGTTTGAGCCCGATCGGCATGACGAGCGGTTTCGCGTCGGCTGCTCAGAAGGTGCGCGGCAGCAGCTCGAGCATCGCCGCGGACGCGCTCGAAGCCGCGGTCAAGGCCGACCCAACGATCAAGACCCGCTACGACGAGGTTGGGCTGCGCCGGCTGTTGCGCGATGGCGAGCTTCTCGTCGAGCGTCTGGCCATGTGCCTGGGCAGCGGCAACGATCGCTGGCTGAGCGAGTACGCGGACTGGATCGTGCCGATCTACCGCCGCCGAGGCGTGCCGCTGGCCGACCTCGGCTCGCTCTGCTCGGGCATCGCGGCGACCGTCGAGCCGCTCCTCGGCGCCGATGAGCTCGCGGCGGCCAGGCGGTCGCTCGAAGCGGCGATGGTCATCTTCAAGCGCGACGGCCGGCTGGCCGGCGACCGCCACAAGCGGAACGCGCTCTGGAAGTGGATGTACCGCGGCGTCTGACCGGGCCGCTCCAAACCTGCCGCGCGGGCGCCGCGCCAATCCGGAACGGAGGCTGACATGACGATCAAGTGGGTGAAGGTCGATCCCCTCGTCATGCGNNGGCTACGGCGTCGCCCGGCTGCTGCGCGAGCATCCCGAGCTGCGCACCGTCGGCATCGCCCAGGCCTACCGCTACGCCGCCGAGCACCGCCACGAATACCGCGAGTTCTTCGATCGCAACGGCGCTCTCACGGGCCCCGCCTTTACCGTCGAGGAGGCCGCCGTACTGCCCGAGGACCTCCGCATCCCCGGCGTCGTCATCGCCAGGGCGAAGGCGGCAGCCCGCAGCCGGGTCTGACGAGGCCTGAGGCCGGTCGATGCCGGGGTCGGGGCTGGATTCGACTATTCCGACGAAACTGGTAGGATATCGATCGCCATGAGCGACACCACTCCGGCCGTCGAGATCGCGGCCACAGAGCCAACCAGCACACCCGAAGCCGCGGCGTCCGCCGCAGAGGCCGAAGCCACACCCGCCTTCGACCCGCAGCGGCGCGCGACCGAACTGGCCATCCTGGACGCCCTCCGCAGCGTGGTGGATCCGGAGCTCGGGATGGACGTCGTGGAGCTGGCGCTGATAAGGCAGATCATCGTCGGCACCGAGTCGTCGGAGATCAGGATGGTCCTGACGACACCGTTCTGCCCGTACGCGGGCTCGATGGTGCAGCAGATCAAGGACCAGGCCGAGTCGGTGCTGGAGCACCCCGTCAAGGTGACATTNNACCGGTCTGCTCTTCGGCGGCGAGCGCGTCTACAAGGACGATCCGCGGCCCGAGGCCTACGGCGCCATCGACGAAGCGGTCGCGGCGTTGGGGCTCGCCCGAGCCGAACTGGGCGTGGAGGCCTCGTACGGCAGCCTGCCCCGGACGCTGGCCCGATTGCCCGAGCTGATCCTGCGCCTCCAGCGCGAGCTGTTCGTGGTGGGGGCCGAACTCGCGACCACGCCCGAGGCGGTCGACCGCGGCAAGCCCGGCGACACCCGCGTGACGGCCGAGATGGTCGATGGCCTCGACGCCTTGCTGGCGGAAACCGAGGCGGCCATCGAGCTGCCACTCGAATTCGTCGTCCCGGGCGAGACGCGTCTGTCCGCGGCGCTGGAGCTGGCCCGAACCATCGTCCGGCGGGCGGAGCGGCGAGCAGTGGCAATCAGCCGCGCCGAACCCAGGCCGGGCGTTCAAATCGTTCCTTACCTGAACCGATTGGCGGACCTGCTGTGGATCCTCGCCCGCGCCGCCGAGCAGGGTGAATCTCGAGCGGCTACTCCATCGCGGGCCGAGCCCAAACGTTCGCGCCCGGGATCGCGGCGGCCACGGTAGGATTATCGACGAGGGGATGGCGCAGCTCCCGGACGCGGCCTCGATCGGAGGATACGAGTGAACGACTATCGGTACGACCGCAGCGGCTACCCGCCCGACACGCTCGGTGTCCGGCCTGCCGCCGCGCTGTCGGTCGGTTTCCTGTCCCAGGCCTTCATGTGGATGTTCGCGGGCTTGCTGCTCAGTGCGTTCGTCGCCTATCTGGTCCAGAGCAGCACCGGCCTGACCCAGACCGCGGTCAACCTGTGGCTGCCGCTGATCATCATCGAGATGGTGATCGGGGTCGGGCTGCAGGTGGCCATTCGGCGCATCAACGCGTTGGTGGCCCTCGGCCTGTTCTTTGTCTACGCGGCGCTCAACGGCCTGACGTTCGGAGTGATCGTCCTGGCGTACGCAAGCTCGGGCTCGGCCGGCACCGTCGCCAAGGCTTTCGTAAGTGCCGCGGCTATGTTCGGCGGGGCGGCTCTGTATGGAGCCGTGACGCGCCGGTCGCTGGCGAACATGTTCGGCTACCTGGCCATGGCCACGTGGGGGCTGCTCGTGGCCATCGTGCTGAACCTGTTCCTCAACAACGGCGCGCTCGACACGATCATCTCGATCGTCGGCGTCATCATCTTCACGGCCCTCACCGCGTCGACTGTCCAGCGCATCTCCCGAGGGCAGTTTGCGGCGCTGACCGGGTCCATGGAGAAGGCGGCCGTGCTCGGCGCACTGCTCCTCTACCTGGAATTCGTGAACATCTTCCTCTTCCTGCTGCGGCTCTTCGGTGGAGGCGGCCGACGCTAGGAACGCCGGCGCCGC
>PLNK01000123.1:27839-29468 GCA_003142755.1 Chloroflexota bacterium
GTCCCGATCACGCAGCTCGCCGAGCCCGCTTCGTTGGCGACTCGACTGGACCCGGCCAAGAGCGCCGCGCTCCAGGCCGCTCTCGAGACCGTCCGAAGCGGCGGCAAGTACCCGGGCGCCTCGGCGGCGATCGTCTTCCCGGACGGCTCGATCTGGACCGGCGTCTCGGGCGCGGCAATCCTGTCGCCACAGACGCCGCTCACGGCGACCACGCTCTTCTCCATCGGCAGCATCAGCAAGACGTTCCTGGCGGCGCTCATCGGCCAGCTCGCCTCCGTCGGCACGCTGGCGCTCGACGATCCGCTGGCGAAGTACCTGCCCGACTACCCGAACGCCGCGAACATCACCCTCCGCCAGCTGCTCAACCACACCAGCGGCCTGCGCGACCCTTCGACCGACTCGAGCTTCAATGACGCCGTCCTGTCCCATCCCGACGTCACGTGGACCGCAGACCAGTTCCTCTCCTGGGTGGGACGTCCGTATTGCGCGCCGGGCACCTGCTACCAGTACTCGAACACGAACTACATCGTGCTCGGGAAGGTCGTCGAGAAGATCACCGGGCAGCCGGTTGCGGCGTTGGTCCGGTCGGCCTTCCTCGATCCGCTCGGGCTCAGCCACACCTACCTGCAAACCGAAGAGCAGGCTCAGGGTGCCGAGGCCCACGGCTACATGCCGCCGGCCGCCGGCCCAACCGACAATTCGGCCGGAACGATGATCCCCTTCACGGCCGAAGCCACGGCCTTCGGCTTTGCCGGCGCGTACGTCTCCACTCCATCGGACCTGGCCGTGTGGGCCAACGACCTGTATGGCGGCCGAGTGCTCGACCAGGCCACACTGGCGTCCATGGTCGACGTCTCGCCCACGCTCCCCTTCAAGACGCACTATGGGCTCGGCTACGGGCTCGGGTTCGAGGAAACGACAGTTGCCGGCCAGGTGGCGTGGGGCCATCGCGGCCATCTCGATGGGTTCTGGTCGGCAATGGAGTATCTGCCGGCCTATCACGTCACCGTCGTGGTACTGACCAACGCCGAGTGGGCCGACCCGGTCGCGGCCACGTCCGCTCTCGCCCAAATCGCGATCGGTTAGCTGCTGCCCTCCTCCCGGACGACCGCGTTCTCAGGCAGAGCTATACGACCCCAGATTCGGTCTGGGCGCGCCGTTGGCTATGGTCTGGGCGAGAGGAGTGGCGCCCACGCTTTCCAACTGAGATACGCGATCGCGCCCGATGCCGGGCTGCGGCTCGAGGTCGCCTAGCAGCTTGGCCTCGTTTCGCCGGAAGCAGAATCGTGGATGGCCTGTTGGGAACTACATCTAGCTCGCGGCCCCGTACGAGTCCGCCAGCAGGACGCCGTGCGGCATGACCAGGAAGCCGTCGCCGTTCCAGGCTCCGATGGGATCGCCGCCGGTCCAGGCGATCGACGACCAGTGCTGGCCGTCGTAGCTCAACCAGGCCTGCTTGCCGCCGTTCTTCACCGCCACGAAATACGTGCCGTTGGCGCCGATCACGCCATCCTCGCCGTTGACGCATTCGCCCTGGCAGGTAGACGGGCCCAGCGGACCGTAGTTCGTGTCCTCGTGCCAGGTCTGGCCGCCGTCGTTCGAGTACGCGATCCCGGTCGCGCCCGGAGC
>PLNK01000083.1 GCA_003142755.1 Chloroflexota bacterium
GCCAGCCGCTGTATCGAGTACAGGTCGAGCTGGTCGCGGGCGGGCGCCGGCTCGATGCCCGGACCTTCCGGGTCGGCCTCCGAACGCTGGCCCTCCGCCGCGAGCCCGACGAGTGGGGCGAGTCGTTCGAGTTCGTCGTCAACGGTGTGCCGGTCTTCGCCAAAGGCAGCAACTGGATCCCCGCCGACTCGTTTCCCGCCCGCGTCACCACCGCGCAACTCGACGCGCTCCTCGGCGCCGCCGCCGAAACCAACCACAACATGATCCGGGTCTGGGGCGGCGGCTACTACGAAACCGAGGCCTTCTACGACGCCTGCGACCGGCTCGGCATCCTCGTCTGGCAGGACTTCATGTTCGCCTGCAGCGTCTACCCGCTGACCGACGCCGCGTACCTCGCCAACGTGGAGGTCGAGGTCCGCGAGCAGGTTCGGCGGTTGCGGCATCGAGCCTGCCTGGCGCTGTGGTGCGGCAACAACGAGATGGAGGCGGGCTGGGCGGACTGGGGCTGGGATCGGTCCGAGACGGCGGAACTCAAGGCAGCGTACCTGCGGTTCTTCGGCGAGACCCTGCCGGAGTGGGTGTCCGCCGAGGACGGCGCCACTCCCTACTGGCCGAGTTCGCCGTCATCGGGCAACCCGCTCGTGGAGCCGCTCGGGGAGACGACCGGCGACTACCACCAGTGGACCGTCTGGCACAACCTGGCCCCGTTCGACTTCTACACCGAGCACACCTATCGCTTCGTCAGCGAATTTGGCTTCGAGTCGCTGCCGGCCATGACGACGATCCAGACCTTCGCCACGGACCCTGCCGACTGGAACCTGGGCTCGCCGATACTCGACCTGCATCAGAAGAACCCAGCGGGCAACGCCAAGATCCTCTACTACCTGGCCCAGCAGTTCCGCCTACCGCGCGAATTCGAGGGGCTGGTCTACCTGAGTCAGGTTCTCCAGGCCGAGGCGATGCGCGTCGGCGTGGAGCACTGGCGGCGCGAGCGTGCCCGTTGCGGCGGCGCGATGTACTGGCAGCTCAACGATTGCTGGCCCGTGTCCTCGTGGGCGGGCATCGACTACTTCGGCCGCTGGAAGGCNNCTCCACTACGCCACGCGGCGGTTCTACGCGCCGGTTCTGCTGTCGTGCTCGCTGGGCGATGGCGAGGCGGCCATCGCGCTCACCAACGATCGGGCGGAACCGTGGCGGGGCACGGTGCGTTGGTCCCTCGAACGACTCGACGGCAGCGTTGAGTCCAGCGGCGAAGTGGCCGCCGCTGCCGCCGGCTGTGCCACGGCCCAGATCGCTCGCATCCCCGCACCCGCCTCGATCGACGAGCGGCGGTCCAGGGTCCTCGTCGCCGAGCTCGTCGAGGCCGGCTCGCGACGCTCGCTCGTCGTCACGCCCTTCGTCCCCGACAAGCATCTGGCACTGACGGCGCCGACTCTCGAAGTGTCGGTCAAGCTGGCTCCGGCCGGGCAGGCAGTCGTCCGGCTCGAGTCCGACACCCTCGCCCGCTGGGTCGAACTCGCGCTCGACGGCGCCGACACCATCTTCAGCGACAACTACTTCGACCTCCCGGCTCGCCGCCAGATCGAGGTCTCGTTCGCGTTCCCGGCCGATTGGTCAATCGAGCGCGTTCGCCAGGCGCTCAAGGTTCGGTCGGTCGTCGATACGTACGCCTGAGTCGAGCCGAGCTACCGCTCGACGGGCAGGTCCGGCCTGTTCCCCCACTCCTCCCAGGACTCGGCGTAGTTCCGAACCTCGGTCAGGCCCGCGATCTCCGAGAGAGAGAACCAGGCCAAGGCCGCGCGGATGCCGCCCTGGCAGTAGGTTGCCCGGAGCTCGTCCGGCTTGACGCCGGTCCCTTCGAGGATCGCCCGAATCTCGGCGGCGGGCCGGAGCCGACCGTCGGGGGCCACGAAGTCCGCGAATAGGCGGTGCTGCGCGCCCGGAACGCGGCCGCCTCGAGCCGCCCTAACGTCCGTGCCGAGAAACTCGTCGACCAGCCTCACGTCCAGCAGCCGCGTCGGGCCGCCCGGCGTCGCGGCCTCGCGGCTCCAGACCAGGACTTGCTCCGCAGTGGCGATCAGTGCCGGGTCTCGTTCGCCGAGGGGCTCGGTCGTGGTGGCGGGTTGCGTCGCCGGCTCCGCGGCCGTGGTCGGACGCCCTTCCGCCTGCCAGGCGTTGAGCCCCCCGTCGAGGACGTGGACTCGGTCCTTCGGGAAGCGGTACAGGCGCAGCAGCCAGTAGCCGCGGATGGCGTGGCGGCCCTGGCCGGCATCGTCGTAGAAGACGACGTGGCTGCCCGACGCCACTCCCCAACGCTGGAGGGCCTCCGCGGTTTCGTCCCGGGTTGGGACGATGTACTGGCGCCTTGCGGCGCCAGTCTGCGGCCGCGTCCCCGGCTTGGCCAGGTCGACATGAAGGTCGCTGAAGACGGCCCCCGGTACGTGGCCCACGTCGTAGGCCTGCCGGTCGAGCGAAACGTGGACGACATGAAGGTCCGGCTCTTCGAGTCGAGCGGCGAGCCACTCGCCCGTAACAAGGGGTCCCGCTTCCGCGACGCTCATTCCGATTCCTCCGCTCCGGCAACGACGCGGAAATCGTACCGTTCCGGTGGCTTCATCCGCTCGCCGGGACGCGGCCCGGTCGCGCGCGCGTCGGCCGCGCGCTCCGCCTGCCCACGCGCGCGTCGGCCGCGCGCTCCGCCGACGGCGATCACACCAGCACGATGCCGCTGCCTCCGGGCTCGCGCCCAGCGGCCAACGCCTCGATGATCACCTTCGATGCCACCGGCAACTCGGCCCGCACTACTTCGCCGAACTCCTTGAGGAGTGACCGATTGTGCCGCGTGTCGGCCATCACCAGGACGACGCTGGAGATGCCCGGGTCATCGCGCCGTTTGGTAGCCAGCCTGCGTAGCAGTGCCTGCACGTCCCGCGGCCGCGTCTCCGTTTCCACGGCCACCTCGGTGAGCCCGACAAGCATCACGGCATCCCAGGCGCGGAGATCTCCGGCGCCACCGACTGGCGCCTCGAACCTCCAGGCGACGGACAGGGCCACCTTCTTGCGGAACCGCGCCAGCAGCGCCAGGTGCGCCCGATCGCGAATCGGCCTGCCCGAGGGATACGCTCGAGCGCTCAGCTCCAGCCCAACGACCGCCAACAAGCGAGTCATCTGGACGATCGATACCTGGGGCGACTCGGCGCGCTCGATGCGGCTTACTTGCGCTCGCGTGGAGCGGCACGCCGCCGCGACGGCCGCCTGGCTGAGTCCGTGATCTGTCCGCGCTCGATGCAGCTCGCGGCCGAGTTCGATGAGGATCTCTCGAGCCCGCCGGCTGCCCATGTCTGCGGGCCTCTCCCGTACTGCCATGGACGGCATCATCGACTACGGCGCTTGGCGATGGCTTATCTGGCGATCATCGCCGCGGCTGTAGCGGCGGCATGCTCATTTGGAGATACATGTCGAACCGACTTGCCTCGCTCTGGACCCGCAACGTCATGAGTGTGCATGCCGACGCACACGATCGACGTGATCAAGTGGCGTTTGGTCGCGAATGCATCGACACTCGCACACTTTCGACGGCGCCGAGCCACCTGCGGGCCCAACGGACATCCGCCGTGTCCGACATGTACCTCCACTCGCACACTCGACCGGGCGGTGGCGGGGGCGGGTGCGGGACCGCGGTGGCGGGGGCGGGTGCGGGACCGCGGTGGCGGGCGCGAGAGGCCGCTTGCGGGCCGCCGCGGGGCGGGTGCGGGGCCCACGCCACTCACCTATTCCAGATAGTCCTTGAGCTTGCGCGACCGGGACGGGTGGCGCAGCTTGCGCAGGGCCTTCGCCTCGATCTGGCGGATCCGCTCGCGGGTAACGTTGAACTCCTTGCCCACTTCCTCGAGGGTGCGGGCGCGGCCGTCCTCCAGCCCAAAGCGGAGCTGCAGGACGCGTCGCTCGCGCCCGGTCAGCGAGTCCAACACCGCTTCGACCTGCTCCTTGAGCAGCTGATGCGATGCGGCCTCGGCCGGAGCCAGGGCGCCGCGGTCCTCGATGAAGTCGCCCAGGTGCGAATCCTCTTCCTCGCCGATCGGCGTCTCGAGGGACACGGGCTCTTGCGACACCTTGATGATCTCGCGGACCTTCTCGGGCGTGACCACCTGCTCCTGGCCTTTGGACATCGCCTCGGCGATCTCCTCGACCGTCGGCTCGCGGCCCAGCTCCTGCAGCAGGGTTCGCGAGACCCGGATCAGGCGGTTGATCGTCTCGACCATATGGACGGGGATGCGGATCGTGCGGGCCTGGTCGGCGATCGCTCGCGTGATTGCCTGCCGGATCCACCACGTCGCGTAGGTGGAGAACTTGTAGCCCTTCTCGTAGTCGAACTTCTCGACCGCACGAATCAGGCCGATGTTGCCTTCCTGGATCAGGTCCAGGAACGACATGCCGCGCCCGATGTACTTCTTCGCGATCGACACGACCAACCGCAGGTTGGCCGAGGTCAGCTGCTCGCGCGCGTCGCGCCCGATCCGGACTAGCTCGCCGCGTCGATGCGCGAGCTTGGTGTTGGCCGGAACCTCCGGGTCGGTGCCGAGACGCTTCAGCAGCTCGGCGTCGTTGCCGCCTTCGATCCAGCGATTCAGCGCGGGCCACGCCACCGTCTCGCGCGTCCAGTCGTAGATGGCGCGCAGGCCGACGTTGTCGCGCGAGTCGAGGTCGCCGTTGTGGACGGCGAGGTAGGCCCAGTCGAGCAGCTTGAGGAACGACTCGACCGAAAGGGTCTCGTTGTAGACCTGGACGTTGTGGCGAGCCTCCTTGAGAAGCTCTTTCGTGCCCTCGGTCGTGGCGTCCTTGCCGGCCTTGATCAGGTGGAAGTCGATGGTGGGCACGAGCAGGTCGGCCGCGTCCTCGGCCGAAACGGCGTCGGCGACCATCTTGGCCGCCTCAGGCCCGAACGGCAGCCGGTACTGCGGCTTGATGGTTCGGGTCTTGCGCTCGGTGTCGTGGTGGGTCCACTCATGGAGCGAGATGATGCCCTTCCACGGCTCGTCGACCATCTGCTCGCCGAGCTCGATGGCCTTGGCCAGCACGACCTCTTCCTCGGCCGTGAGGAGAGCAACCTTGCCGATCTCCTTCAGGTACATCCGGACCGGGTCGTCGATCCCGATCATGTCCGCGGAGAGGGCCTCGAGCTCCTCGGGCGTGGGCTCCTCGAGCGCCTCGGCGTCGAGCTTGACCGGGGCATCGCCGGGCAGCTTCGGCTCGGCCAGGGTGTCTTCTTCTACGACCTCGACCCCGAGATCGGTCGCGTCTTCGTCCAGGCTTTCGGGCGCCGCTGCTTCATCCTCTTCGGTGAGTAGATCGTCGTCGTCGAGCGACTCTTCATCGAGGGAGCGCCGGGTGCGGACGCCGGCCGCCTTCGCTTCTTCCAGATCGGCCTTGCGACGGCCGCCGCCGGAGAGGGCAACCTCAACGAGCTGCTTGTCAAGGGGATCAGTCATCGGTGTCCTCCGGCGGAAGCTAGGAGGCTCGTGTCCTGCCGGCGTCGGTCCAGCGATCGGCGAGCCTCGAACAGATGGCGTTGTGTTTCCTGCAGTCGAGCTACGGCATCCGAGTCCGAGGCGGCCTGCGCCTCCACGAGCTCGCCGCCGTTGAAGCGGATCTCCTCTTCGAGCCTGTCCGCCTCGAGGGCGAGCAGGCACTGGTCCACGCCTATACGGACGCGGTCGCCGGCCAATTCGTTAGGATCGGGACCGCGTTCGGCATAGAGGGCGATTGCCAGGCCGTGCAGCTCCGAATCCAGCGCGTCGAGGAAGCGGCTTCGCTCGAAGCGGCCGGTCCCGCCGGCCTCACGGTCTCGATCCCGATCGGCGAGCATCGCTGCCAGCAGCTCGCGCGCGGGCGTGCTGGGCAGCTGGATGTTCTGTGCCGCCAGAGTCTCGGCCACCCGCTCCTGCTGCTCGGGCACGATCAGCAGCAGCCGCAGGAGCCGGCCCTCCTCGAGCGTCAACGCCTTCAGCTCGGCCTTCGTGTCGATCGAGTCGGGAGCCGAAATGATGGCGTCGGCGGTGAAGCGACCGGACGAGCCTGCGCCGTCGTTCTGACGGCCGCCTGACCCGGTCGATCCCCCGGCCGACTTTGGCGAGTGGAGAGCTTCGAGCAGCACACGCTCGTCGACGCCCGTCCGCCGGCCCAGCGCCTGGAGGTAGCTGTCGCGAACGACCGGGTCACGGACTTCGCGCAGCATCGGGATGAGCGTGGCCACGACCTGGCTCTTGCCGCGCGCGGACCGCACGTCGAAGGCGGTGGCGTAGTAATCGATGAGGAATTCCATGATCGGCTGCGCGGTGCGGATGGCCTCCCGCCAGAGATCGGGGTTCTCGCGAACCACCTCGTCGGGGTCCTTGCCCTCGGGCAGCCGGGCCACTCGGACGCGCGTGATCTCGACGCCCGTCTCCTCGGCCGCGAGCGCGCCGATGAGGCGAAACAGCTCCGCGCCACCGATGGAGTTGGTGTGCTGGCCGGCCGGGTCGACGTCGTAGGCGAGCACGATCTCGCGGGCGTACCGGGCAATGACCGCCACCTGGAACGGCGTCAGGGCAGTGCCCAGGCTCGCCACCACGTTCTCGAACCCGGCCTGGTGGGCCATCAGCGCGTCCGTGTAGCCCTCGACCAGGACCGCTTCATCGGCCTTGCGCATCTCGCCCCGAGCCCGCTCGATCAGGTACAGCGTGCGGCTCTTGTCGAAGAGCGCCGTCGCCGGGGAGTTNNTCGCGGATCGGGAAGATGACGCGGTTGCGGAACTTGTCGTAGGCGCCGCGGCTGCCTGGTCGCGCGCTCGTCAGCCCGACCTCGGCCAGCTCGGCGACGTTCACGTTGCGGCGGCTCTGGAGCATCTTGATCATCTGGTCCCAGCCGCCCGGCGCCCAGCCCAGCTGGAACTTCTCGATCGTCTCGTCGGTGAAACCCCGGCCGTGCAGGTATTCGAGCGCCGGCGCACCCGTCTTCGATTGGGTCAGGACGACGTGATAGAAGGCGATCGCTTGCTCGAGGACCTCGCGCAGTCGAGCCTTGTGGGCGTCCTCACGGCTCGTTCGCTCGTCGATCTCGATGCCGGCCTTCGCCGCCAGCTGCTTGAGCGCCTCCGGGAAAGTCAAACTTTCGCGGCGCATGACGAAGCTGAAGATGTCGCCACCCTCGCCGCAGCCGAAGCAATGCCACGTCTCGCGCGCCGGGGTCACGACGAAGCTGGGGGTCTTCTCGCCGTGGAACGGGCAGAGCCCCTTCAAGACCGTGCCGGCCTTGCGCAGCTGCACCTGCTCGCCGACGACGTCGACGATCGACAGCTTGCTCTTGACTTCTGCGGCTACCCCTGACGCCAAATCGCATCTCCTGCCATGTCAGACGATCCGCGCGCCCCCGGCGTTCAGTCGAACTTTCCGCCCGTTGCCACACAACCGCCGATCGACAACTCCGGCCCCGCCGCCGACCACCCGAACATAGATAAGGGCTTGTCAAGACTTGACAAGCCATCGCTGGGCTGATTCTTACCACTTTTCGCCGCTTCTGTATACCCCTGGGGGGTATTGACATGTCAAGGGCCGAGGCCGTTCCAGTCGGCCGCGTGTAGCGCTCTCCCGTTGCGGAAAATACACTCACCGCAGCAGAGGGGGACGCGGCCTTTCCCGCGCCGGTCATAGCGACACTCCGGAGGCACCATGCCGTCAGCCCGAGCATCCAGTGTTTCCAGCGGCGAGCGCACGGCGCCTCGGTCGCTTGCGCCCGACGACTTGTACCGCCTGCGCGTTCCTTCCCAGGTACGCCTCGCGCCCGATGGCCGGCTCGCGGTGTTCGCTCTGCAGGCGACCAAGGCCCGCCGGGACGGGTACGTCGACTCGATTTGGGGAGTGCCGACCGACGGAAGCGAGGAGCCCCGCCAGCTGACGCTCGGCGCGTGGCACGACTCATCCCCTCGAATCTCGCCGGACGGCCGGCTGATGGCGTTCCTGTCGGACCGGCGAACACTCGTCGAGCCCGCGCCCGCGGAGGAGACCCCGGACGCGGCCGGGAAGCCGGAGAACGTCGTCCAGGTCTACGTCTTGCCGCTCGACCACCCTGGCGAGGCGCGGCGGGTCACGGATCTTCCGCGGGGTGTAACAAGCTTCGAGTGGTCGCCTGACGGCAAGCGGTTCGCGGTGCTGAGCCCGTCGGCCGGGGCGACAAGGGACGAGGACCGTCGGCGACGAGGCCTCGGCGAGCCGGCAGCCAACGCAATGCCAACATCGGACTACCGATACATGGACCGGCTCTCGTTCCTCCATAACGGTCGCGGCTTCGTCTACGACAGCCACCCGCAGCTGTGGGTCGTTGACCTCGAGCCCGGCGATGTCCGTCGCCTGACGAACGTCGACTGG
>PLNK01000041.1 GCA_003142755.1 Chloroflexota bacterium
TCAGCCTCTCTCGAGATAACGCCCGCGGTCCCAGGCATGCACGGCCGCGTCGTAGGCGTCGCGCTCGACGCGGGCCGCGTTCAGGTAGTGGTCCACGACGTCCTGCCCGAGGATCTCCACAGCGGCCTTGCTCTTCTCCAGCTCGCCGATGGCTTCGTACAGCGCCCGCGGCATGCTGTCGCAGCCCTTGGCGACGTAGCCGTTGCCCTTGTACTCGGCCGGCGGCTCGATCTTGTGCTCGATGCCGTACAGGCCCGCGCCGACTTCGGCGGCGTAGGCAAGGTAGGCGTTCATGTCGCCGCCCGGGAAGCGGTTCTCGATGTGAAGCCCCGGGCCGCGGCCGACGATCCGGAACCCGGTTGTGCGGTTGTCGCGGCCCCAGACCACATTCACCGGAGCCCACGAAGCCACTGCGTAGCGCTTGTAGGAGTTGATGTTCGGGGCGATGAAGAGGGCCAGCTCGCGCTGCAGCGCCATCATGCCGCCCAGGAACCAGCGCATCGTCTGGCTCATGCCGTAAGGCTCGGCGCCATCCTCGAAGAAGAGTGGCTTCTCGCCCGCGCGATCCCACAGCGAGATGTGGAGGTGCCCGCTCGAGCCCGTCCAGTCGGCATAGGGCTTGGCCATGAACGTCAGGCCGTAGCCGTTGAGCCAGGCGATCTCCTTGGCGCCGTGCTTGAAGAGCACGCTTCGGTCGGCCGACTCGAGGACTTCGTCGTAGCGGATGTTGACCTCGTGCTGGCTCGGGGCCGCCTCGCCCTTGCTGAACTCGATCGGGATCCGCGCCGCGGTCATCTGGTTGCGGATCTGGCGGTACAGCGGCTCGAGCTTGGTGGCCTGCAGGAGGTGGTAGTCCTCGTTGTAGTAGCCGACCCGCTCGATGTCCTCGTAACCCTTCTCGAACATGTCCTCAAACGTGTCGGCGAGCACGTAGAACTCGAATTCGGTGCCCGCCTTGACCGTGTAGCCGAGGCTCGCCGCCCGCTCGACCTGGCGCTTCAGCATCGTCCGGGGCGAGATCGGGATCTCCAGGCCCGTTTCGTCATCGACCGCGTCGCACAGCACGATCGCCGTCCCCTCGAGCCACGGCAGGACCCGCGTCGTCTCCCAGACCTCGCGGCCGACCCAATCGCCGTAGCCGGTCTCCCAGTTCATGAGCTTGAAGCCGTCCGGCGTGTTCATCTCCATGTCCGTGCCNNAGGCGGCCCTGCATGTCGGTCAGGGCGACGACGACCGTGTCGATGGTGCCGTCGCGGACCATCTGCCGCAGCTCCTCGAGCTGGCGCGGCTCTTCGAGGCGCGTCGGAACGGAGTGGCCCGCGCCGCGCCCGCCGGCGCCGTGCTCGTCGCTCATCGGTTCCTCCCTATGCTTGGCTGACCGCACATCTCGACCCGGAACCCCTGACCCGGGCGAATCCTCCTGAGTTCGGTATTGTGGCCGCTGCCGACTCGAAGAGCCAGTCTCCTGTGCCGATGAGCGCACAAGAACGCACCTAACCCACCCGCTCGGCACCCAGTCCACGCCGCTTCGGCCCGAACCGTGGCAGACTTCGACTCTTCGCCGCAGTAAGGCTCGCAGCGCGGGCCTGGCTCCACCCGATAGAGGTTGGCAACACGCCGATGAGTGACCGCGACGTCGAGGCCCAGCCCGGCGACAACTACAAGACCGATGTAGAAGCCGAGCCGCTCGACGAATCCGCGGAGGCGCGGCGTCTGGTCATGCCCCGCAAGGCCGATGTCGCCCGATCCGATCAGGCCCGCCGGACCAAACCCGCCCGAACGTCGGACATGCCCGGGGCCGGCGCTCCACTCCTGCGAGGGGCCGGCGCCCACAAGCGGGTCGTTGGGCGGGCGCACCCGATCAGCGAGCCGTCGACGGACACCGAGTTCGATGAATCCGGCGAGCCGGCCGCTCCCCGGATCCGCCTCAAGTCCCCCCACCCGCTCTCCCGGCTGCGCCGCGAGGAGCAGAGCAAGGGTTGGGCCGCCTCGCTCGGGCTGGGTCACCTGGCGTCCTCGCTCGGGCTGGGTGGGTCCGCGGCTCCGCGACGCGGCGTCGCGCGCCCGGGCGCCATGCGACGCGGCCGACCGCACCTCGTCCGCCCCACCATGCGAGGCATCGTCGGCTTCGCCGGCATGACCGCAACATTCGCCGTGGTCACGGCCCTGCTCGTGACGCTGCCCAGCCACCCCGCCGCGCCGACCGGGACCGGCAGCATCTACGGCATCAACTGGCACGGGACCGTCAAGGCGCCCGCGGCCAAGCTCGATTTCGGGCCGTACTTCACGACCCTCGACACCGAGCTGCTCATGCTCGGAACAACCATCTCGACGACGACTGCCGCGTCCGCCGCTTCGTCCTCCGCGGGCGCCGCGGCCGCAGTCTCGACCACGACCGTCTGGTCCTCGACGGACGGCACGACGTGGACCCAGCTCTCGGCGCCCGGGGCGTTCGGCATCGACGGCCGGCGGTTCGTGGCCCAGGGCATCTCCGATGACGGCCAGGGCGGGCTCGTAGTCATCGGCAACAACCTTGGCTCGTCCCCGACCGATGTCATCGCCACGGCCTGGCACTCGCGTGACGGCCGCGCCTGGACGCTCATGCAGGTCGATTCCGGTGGCGGCCAGGAGATGATCGCCGGCGTCGCCTCCCGGCCGGGAGCGGTCGTGGCGGCCGGCAACGGCGTGGCCTGGCTCTCCACGGACGGCAGCACGTGGACCGCCCAGGTCCTGCCCGGCGCCGTGACCGCGAGCTCGACCTTCACGCCGCGTGCCGTCGGTTCGTGGGACGGCGGTTTCGTGATCGTCGGCCTCTCCAACGGCGCGAAGACCACCACCTCGGCCGTGTGGTATTCCTCGACCGGGCGCGACTGGAAGCAGGCCGCGACCTCACTCGCCGGCTTCGACGTGCGCGGCATCGCGGCCCTGGGCGACACGATCGTGGCTGTCGGCATCGACCTCAGCGACAACGCCCCGGCGCTCGCGGCATCCTGGTTCTCGACCGATGGGGCAACGTGGGTCAAGTCCACGGCCCCAACCGACCTGGCCACGGTCGCCCTTGACGGCGTGGCCGCCATGGGCGGCAGTCTCATCGCCTTCGGCGCTCCGCCGCCGGCCACGACGTCGCCCGCGGCCTCGGCCGGGCCCACGCTCCCCGGCAGCACACCGGTGCCCGCCGCCGCCGAGTTGGTCTGGGTCTCGGAGAATGGCCGCGATTGGCTGCCCATCACGAGCACAGCGGCGCCGCTGACCCACGCTCGCATGGCTTCGATCGGCAAGACGGTGGTGATGATCGGTGGCGCCAGCGGCGGACTCAGCCTTGTCACCGGCGACCTGTCGCTCGGCAAGTCTCGCCAGCCCGCATCGGAATCGGCCCCGCCCGCTATCTTCGCCCTCAACGTGAAGGCCGGCGACGTGCCGATGATCGTGGACGTCACCAAGGACTACACGATGGGCCCCATCGCTTCCACGAAAATCCGCTTCTACTTGTTCGCCACCGGCCCGGCTGGGACCGAGATCTACAGCTCGCCCGACGGCAGCCTGTGGTCTCAGGAGGCCGGCCCGAAGGACCTGACGGCCTCCGTGGTCACACCTCTGCCGGCCGCCACGGCCTCCGCTCCGGCGGCATCCGGGTCCGCCCCCGCGGCATCCGGCTCCGCCCCCGCGGCCACGGCCGCCGCTTCGGTGTCGGCCCCAGTCCAGACCCAGGCCGTCATGACCGGACGGCCCGTTGTGCTGCAGGCCATTACGGACGGCCAGGGCGGGATCATCGCCATCGGCCGCGTGACCAACAGCTCGGGCAACAACGGCATGATCTGGCACCTCAAGGGCGACAAGTGGCAGCAGGTCCAGTTCAACGATGATCCTCCGCCCGAGGTCTCCTCGATCGCGGCCGGCAGCGGTGGCTTCGTTGCCTCCTCAGACCTCGGGGGAGGCTCGCAGATCCTCTATTCCACCGACGGGGACACCTGGCAGGCAGGTTCGATCGCCGTTGGCAACGGCTTTGCCCTGGGCGTCGCCACGTACCGCTACGGGTACGTGGCGGTCGGAACCGACCCCACTCGCCAGGGCGCCACTACGGCCTGGACGTCCCCCGACGGACGGACCTGGACGTTGCGCACCGACTGGCATCTGCCGCCCAACGTCACTGCGCTCTTCGGCCAGGGCAACACGCTCGTTGCCGCGGCCAACACGGCGACGGCGGCGGCTTCGTCCTCCGCCCGTCCCTCTGCATCGGCCGCGGCCTCCGTCAAGGCCACTCCCACGGCCAAGCCCACTCCCACCCCGGCGGTCCCGGTTCAGTCGAGCACCTGGTGGTGGTCGGCGACCGGCGTGGTCTGGCAACAGTCCGGGCTCCAGACGTCCGATGGCGACTGGGCAATCGCCAACGGCCGAATCCTGGTCGTCAGCGCCCCGACCACGAAAGGGAGCAGCTGGACCGCGTGGAGTAGCGTCGACGGCAGGAGCTGGGACCCGCCCAGGTCCGGCTCGCTCGAGTTCGCCGGCGCGAGGACATGCACGATCACCTCGATCGACGACCGCGTGATCATCGTTGGCTGGGAGGGGCCGGGTTCCCTCAAGGACTACTACGGGCGGTTCGGCGGCAACTAGCGCCCCGACTCGCAGATTCCTGGACGGTTCTGGAACGCCCAGCCGTGCAGCAGTCGGCGGTGAAGGAACGAGCGTCTTCGGTGACGGCGCCGAGGTCTCGATTAGCC
>PLNK01000145.1:0-23226 GCA_003142755.1 Chloroflexota bacterium
GCTACATCCACCGCGGCCTGGAGATGATGGTCGAGCGGGTGGAGTACACCGAGATGGGCTTCGTGGTGGAGCGCATCTGCGGCATCTGCAGCTTCATGCACGGCATGGGCTACTGCGTCTCGCTCGAGTCGATCATGAACGTCGAGGTACCCGAGCGAGCCCGCTGGCTGCGCCTTATCTGGGCCGAGATCTCGCGCATCCAGAGCCACCTGCTGTGGCTGGGCCTGGGCGCCGACGCATTCGGCTTCGAGAACCTGTTCATGCACTGCTGGCGGATGCGCGAGCAGATCCTCGACATCTTCGAAAAGACCACCGGCGGCCGGATCATCCACTCGGTCAATCGCATCGGCGGCGTGAAGCGCGACATCGCGGACTCCGAGCTGGCGGCCATCCTGGCCCAGTTGCAGGAGCTCGGCGCCGAATTCAAGGAGACGGCCCGCGTCTTCGGGACGGACCCCTCCATCGCCCACAGGCTCGGCGGCGTTGGAGTGCTGACCATGGCAGACGCCCGAGCCGTGGACGCGGTCGGGCCGATGGCCCGCGCCTCCGGCATCGCCACGGACACACGCCTCGGCGGCGCTTTCATGTACGACCAGATCGATTTCGTGCCTGTGGTCGAGACCGCGGGTGACTGCCTGGCGCGGGTGCTCGTGCGCCTGCGCGAGGTCGATGAGTCGATCGGCATCATCGCCCAGGCGATCGACAAGATGCCCAAGGGCGAGGGCCTGCCGATCGAGAACCGGCCCCGCGGCAACCCACAGGGCGAGATCTTCACCAGGCTCGAGCAGCCCCGCGGCGAGGTCCTCTACTACGTCAAGGCCAACGGTACAAAGAACCTCGAGCGGTTCCGGGCCCGCACGCCGACATTCGCCAACATCCCGGCCATGATCAAGCTCGTGAAGGGCTGCGACCTGGCGGACGTGCCCAACATCATCCTGACCATCGACCCCTGCATCAGCTGCACGGAGCGCTGAGATGGCAAACCCCTTCCGCCTCCCGATGGTCCCGCGGGCCCTCCGCAACGTCGTTTCGCGGCCGGCCACGCGGCGCTACCCGACCGAGGTTCGGCCCGCCTTCAGCGGCGCGCGCGGGGCCATCGAGTTCGATCTCGAGACGTGCAACTTCTGCATGCTGTGCGCCCGGCGCTGCCCGGCCGTGGCGATCACAGTCTCGCGTGAGGACCGCTCCTGGGCCATCGACCAGCTGACTTGCATCGCCTGCGGCGTTTGTGTCGAGGTCTGCGCCAAGAAGAGCCTGAGCATGTCGACCAGGCCGGGTCGCGTCCATACCCGATCCGAGATTGGGGCGGACGGCCGGCGGCCCGGTCGCAAGGAATGGCTCAAGCCCGTCCCCGCGCCTGAGCCCGCCCCGGCCGCCGAGTAAGGCCACCTCCAACAGATCGACCCGAACGCCGCAGAGGCTGGCGCCCGCGAACCGGTCGATGGTGTCGCGCGATTTACACCCCAAGTCCTATCGGCGCGCAGTACAATCGGCGGGTACGTCAAATCACGTACCGCGACCGTCATCGCCGGGGGGCTTCATCATGATCCCTGTTTCGCCAGAGCTAGTCGGTCCTGCCGTCTACGCCTTCGTAGGCCACGTCCAGAGTGGCGGGTCCGTGGCCCCCGGCTACATCGACCCGGGCACCGGCAGCATGCTGATCCAGGCCGCCCTGGCCGCCGCGCTCACGCTGCCCTTCGTCCTGCGCAACAAGGCGAGGGCCATTGTGAATCGCATCCCTCGGCGCCGCACTCAGCCCCTGGGACTGGGCGAAGGCAAGCCGGCCCTGAGGTAGGAGACCCGTGGAGGATCCGGCCTCCTTTCGCGATCCGAGTGGGGTGGTTTTTCGGCGCGACGGGGTTGTCTATCGCCAGATCAACCGCTCCTTCGAGTCGGAGTGGGCCTTGTTCGGCACGTCCGGCCTTCGCGATGAGTTGACCCGGGCTGGATTGCTGGTTCCGCACGAACGGGTAGATGACGTCGAACCGCTCGACGACCGAGCCGCACTCGTGATCAGACCACTCCAGCTGGACTTCGTGTCGTACCCGTATGAGTGGTCCTTCTCGCAGCTGAAGGACGCGGCCCTGACGACGCTCGAGATCCAGGAACGCGCTCTGCGATCGGGAATGAGCCTGAAGGACGCCAGCGCCTACAACATTCAGTTCGTCGACGGCCGCCCAACCCTGATCGACAGCCTTTCGTTCGAGGCGTCGGCGCCGGGCGTGCCATGGGTGGCCTACAGGCAGTTCTGCCAGCACTTCCTCGCCCCCCTCGCGGTAATGGCCTACCGCGACGTCCGCCTGGGCAGGCTGCAGCGGGAGTTTGCGGACGGCATCCCGCTGGACCTCGCGGCGGCGCTCCTGCCGGGTCGAACCCGACTCCGACCGGGACTCGGCGCGCATCTACATCTGCACGCTCGGGCGCAGCGCCGACCCGGCCACGAGCCATCCACACGCGCGTCCAGCGCGCGCGTTTCGGACACCGGCAGGATGGCGCTTCTCGACAGCCTGAGACGGACAGTGGAAGGACTGAGTTGGGAGCCGGACGGGACGGCCTGGTCTTCCTACACCGCCCTGACCAGCTACAGCGCCGCCGCGGCCGAGTCGAAGACCAGGATCGTCGGCGAAATGCTGGCCCGAGTCCAGGGTGCGCGAGTATGGGACATCGGCGCAAACACGGGCGCGTACACGACTATCGCAGTCGCGGGCGGCCACCGTGTCGTGGCTCTGGACGCCGACGCGGGAGCGGTCGAGCAGCTGTACCGGAAGGTCCGCGCCGGCGAGATCCGTGACGTCCAGCCTCTGGTCGTCGACATCGGCAATCCCAGCCCGGCCGGCGGCTGGGCGCTCCGCGAGCGGCGCTCACTCACCGAACGGGGACCCGCGCCGGTGGTGATGGCTCTGGCGTTGATCCATCACCTCGCGATCGCAGCCAACGTGCCCCTGGCCAGCGTGAGCGCGTTCCTGGCGGGTATCGGCTCGGACCTGGTGATCGAGTTCGTGCCGAAGGAAGATCCTCAGACGCAAACGCTGCTGGAAGCGCGCCGGGACATCTTCCCCGACTACACGCTCGAGGGCTTCAAGGCGGCGTTCGCGGCTCGGTTCAACTTGCTGGAGGAAGCGGCCGTCGCCGACTCTGCGAGAACCATCTTCCGTATGCGTAGACGCGACGCATGACCACAGCAGAGCCAATTGCGGCGCCGGTGCGTACACATCGCCTCGGGGCCAGGGTCCGAGCCGCAGCGCTGGCCCCCTACCGGCATCGCGGGGCGCTGACCGGCTTCCTGTACCCGCTCGAGTTCCCGATCGTGCTCATCGTCTGGTTCGCGTTCGAGGTGGGCGTGAGCCCCTATGCCATGGCCCGGACAACGATCATCGCCCTTTGCGTGGTGACGGCGCTGCTGAGTCTGTTGTACGTGTTGCTGCGAGACGCGCACCGTGCGGGCATCGCCATGATGCTCATCTACTTGCTGATCGGGTCCGGTACCTCGCCGATCGTATTCGTCACCTTCATCCTGGCCACGGCCATCGTCGTGCTAGTCGATCGGCTCCACATGCGTCGCATCAGTTGGGCCAAGATCTCGGGTGGCCTGTCGACCTTCATGTCGATACTGCTGGTGATCACGTTTGTTCAGGCGGGCCTCGATGGCCGGCTCGAGAGAGCCCTCGGCGAGCTGCGCCAGGGCGGCGGGCTCTCGGCGACCGTTTCCAACGATCAGATGGATCCGTCGAAGCCGGACATCTACGTGATCATCCTCGATGGATACCCGCGGCCCGACACCCTCAAGTCATCCTTCGGGGTCGACGACGGGCCGTTTGTCGACGAGCTCACGAACCGCGGCTTCGACGTTGCCGCGAACAGCCACTCCAACTACCCGGGGACTGCCTTCACCTTCGCGACGATGCTCAACATGGCCTATCTGGATGACATCCCGCAGATCGCCGGGCCACACGCTGGCGATCCCGGATGGAGCGGCGCGTACCTGGACGCAATCAACCAGAACCGGGTCTTCGATTTGCTCCGAGGGCAGGGCTACCAGATCGTGGCAACTGGCTCGGGATGGGAGCAGCTTGCCATCCGTGAAGCCGATGTCTACCTGGACGGAGGGCAGCTCAACACTTACGAAGCGGTGATGCTGTCTGTCAGCGGATTGAGTGCCATCATCCAGCGCATTGCTCCCAACTGGGGCGGCGATCAGGCTCGAAGCCGGATCGACGGCGACTTCGAAGAGTTGCGCCGGGTTGCCGAGACGCCGTCGAACCAGCCCCGCCTGGTCATCTCGCATGTCCTGGCTCCGCACCCGCCGCTGGTGTACGGCCCGAACGGAGAGGCCCTGCCGCTCGACCTTGAGCACGAGTTCAGCCTCGACTACGCCGGCAGTCCCACCAACCCGGAGCTACGAGCCGAGTACGCGGGCCAGGTCACGTACGTGAACCGGCAGGTATTGCCGACCGTGGACGAGATTCTGTCATCCGCGCGGCGCCCCACAGTCGTGGTGCTGATGTCAGACCACGGATCACGCCTGATCACGACAGCAGATTCGACGCAGCCGTCACCCGAATCGGACCGCAACTTCTTCGCCACGCTCACCCCCGGCCACCAGGGGCTCTTCGGCGCCAGCCCGACCCCCGTCAACCTGTTCCCGCACCTGCTTGACACCTATCTCGGCCTCAACGTGCCGATACTGGCCGACCGCAGCTACCTCATAACGCGGACCGACCCGCAAGAGTTCACGCCTCTACCCAGCGACACTCCGTAGCTGCCGATCGCGTGGCTGGCGCACGACGGACCTACCCGTTGTAGCCTTTCCATAGGTGACCTTCGGCCCGACCCTTCGGGCGCACTGGTCATGTGGCCGCGAGACCGCGCGATGCACCATTCAGTTAACTCATACTGACTTAGACAACATTCCTGCAGACCACCGTACCGGAGTGAGATGCACCCCATAGTCAGCAAGGCGCAGCTGTCGCCGAACGTCACCCGCCTCGTCGTGGTGGCGCCGCGGATCGCCGAGATCCGCCAGCCAGGGCAATTCGTCATCGTTCGGCGCGGACCCGGAGCCGAGCGCATTCCCCTGACGATCGCCGACGTCGATCGGGTGGCCGGCACGATCACCCTGGTGATCCAGGCGATCGGCAAGAGCACNNCTGCTCGAGAGCGGGCACGCCGTGTGCGTCGGCGGGGGCGTCGGCACGGCCGTCGTCTACCCCATCGCCCAGGCCCTGGCCAGGCGCGGCGTCAAGGTCACGAGCGTCATCGGCGGGCGATCCAAGGAGTGGGTCATCTGCGAGGACGAGTTGCGGGCCTGCGGTGACGTGGTCGTCTGCACCGACGACGGCAGCTACGGCCGCCCCGGCTTTGTGACCGAGGCTCTCAAGGAACTGTGCGAAGCGGGCGGCATCGACCAGGTCTTCGCCGTCGGCCCGGTACCGATGATGCGGGCCTGCTCGGAGCTGACTCGGCCATTCGCCATCAAGACGACCGTCTCGCTCAACTCGATCATGATCGATGGCACGGGCATGTGCGGCGGCTGCCGTGTCTCGATCGCCGGCAAGACCGAATACGCCTGCTGCGACGGCCCCGAGTTCGACGGCCACCAGGTCGACTTCCGCCAGCTGGCCGACCGACTGAACACCTACCGAGAATTCGAACAGGTCGCGCTAGAGCGCTGGACGACGAGCCATTCCGCCGCTTCAGCCGAGGCCCACTGATGGACGACCTGACCCTCGCCGGACGCGCCGCCGAAGCCCGCGAGCCGCTCCCCAAGAAGGAGCGGATGAAGATCACGCGGGGCTCGATGCCCGAGCAGGACGCCATGGCCCGCGCCCGCAACTTCGCCGAGGTGAACCTCGGGTACACCGAGCAGCTGGCGATCATCGAGGCCGACCGCTGCCTGCAGTGCCCCAAGCCATATTGCATCGCGGGCTGTCCGGTCGCGGTCAACATCCCCAACTTCATCCGCCTCCTGGGCGAAGGCAACATCAAGGAGGCAGCGGACTCGCTACTTGGCGACAACGCCCTGCCGTGCGTCACGGGCCGTGTCTGCCCGCAGGAGACGCAGTGCGAGCAGGTCTGCCTGCGCGCCAAGACCGGCACGCCGGTCGCCATCGGCTACCTCGAACGTTTCGTTGCCGACTGGGCCATCACCCACACCGACGCGTTCGCCGCCGCCAATCCGGCCCCGTCGGGTAAGTCGGTCGCCATCGTCGGTTCCGGACCGGCCGGGCTCACGGCCGCGGGCTCCCTGGCCAAGCGCGGCCACAAGGTCACCATCTTCGAGGCCTTCCACGCTGCCGGCGGCGTCCTGATCTACGGCATCCCCGAGTTCCGCCTGCCGAAGGACATCGTCCAGAAGGAAGTCGACCGCCTCGTGGCCGACGGCGTCGTCATCGAGCCGAACTCGATCATCGGCAAGACCTACACCCTGCCGGAGCTGCGTGAGAAGTTCGACGCGGTCTTCGTGGCCGTTGGCGCCGGGCTGCCGGTGTTCATGAACGTGCCAGGAGAGAACCTCAAGGGCGTCTACTCGGCCAACGAGTATCTGACCCGCGTCAACCTGATGGGCGCCTACAGCCCCGATTCCGATACTCCGATCCTCCACGGCAAGCGCGTCGCCGTCGTGGGTGGCGGCAACGTGGCCATGGACTCTGTCCGAACCGCCCGACGGCTCGGCGCGGCCGAATCGGTCTGCGTCTACCGTCGCTCGCGCAACGAGCTGCCGGCTCGGATCGAGGAGGTTCACCACGCCGAGCAGGAGGGCGTGCGCTTCGAGTTCCTGACCGCTCCTACCGAAGTCCTGTCCGACGATAAGGGCTGGGTTTCCGGCCTGAAGTGCGTTCGGATGGAGCTCGGCGAGCCCGATGCCTCCGGCCGCCGCCGCCCGGTCGAGATCCCCGGCTCCGAGTTCGTCTTCGAATGCGACATGCTTGTGGTGGCAATCGGCACGCGGTCCAACCCGCTGCTCACTTCCACGTCGCCGGACCTGCGCGTCAACAAGTGGGGCTACATCGAGATCGACGACAACCTCCAGACCTCGATGGATGGCGTCTTCGCCGGCGGCGACATCGTCCGCGGCGCGGCCACGGTCATCCTGGCCATGGGCGATGGCAAGAAGGCGGCTCAGAACATCGATGCGTACCTTCGTGGCCAACTGGCGGCGCCTGACCCGGTCGCTGCGGCGGTGCCACGCGCAGCAACCCCAGCAACCCCAGCAACATGACCGGGGCGGTTCGCCACAGGACCGGCACGGCGAGCAGCGTGCCGACGATGAGCGTCCAGCGCCGGTTGGAGCGCGCTCCCCAGGCGATGAGCCCGGCAGCGACCACGAGTCGAGGCAGAAGCGGAAGGAACCAGAAGGGCGCGTCGAACGCGTTCGGAGAAGCCGTGTTGGCGTTGTCTGCCAGCACGGCCAGCCAGTCGTGCCAGAGCCCCGGCGCCAGCACGACGGACACGAGCGTGATTGCGGCCGTGGCTCCTAGAGCGATGGCAAGGTTGCGCCATTCTCGCCGCACCACATACCAGATCAGCCCGACTCCGAGCGTGGGCTTGGTCAGCAGCGGCAGGCTCCATAGCGCGGGCCAGCGGAACGACAGCGCGAACGCCACGCTCAGCAACAACTGAATGTTGCCGACGCGCAGTTCCATGGCAACCGGCAGGTAGAGCGGCGGCGGCGACCACAGGTAGACGACCGGCACGAACAGGACGATCGGACTCCACTCGCGAGCAAGCCACCACAGCGCCGCTGCCGTCAGAACGTACCAGGCGGCGTAGAACACGCCCCATCCCAGCCGATCCAGGGGGGCGAGCAGCTGAGCGAAAGCCGGGGCGTACATGTACGAACCGGGCATGTCCACGGCGTGCTGCGAGTACATGGTCGAGGGATCGGAGGCGGCCCGGAAGTACGCGCGGGAATCGGCGTTCAAGGCATCCGGCGCGAAGATGGCGAAGAGCACGCCGGCCGCGGCGACATAGACCCACGGCGCCAGGCGCCGGTACTTCGCCACGAGGCCCGGGGCCTCGGCCCGCAGGCGACGGGATAGCCCGGACCACGCGGAATCGCGCGCCGCTGCGCGGACTTCCCGCAATCTGGCCTCCTTGTTCACCGTTTCAGCCCGTACTCGCTCTTTCGACGTTCTCAGGTGCTCGCCGCGTCGGTTGCTCGGATTCGCGTCGATTCGTCTTCGCCGGCGTCTTCGCCGGCGCCGGACGACTGCCCGCCAATTCGCCGCCAGCCGGAAATCCAGATCAAGGCTCCGACGACGACGACAAGCGCCAGGCTGCTCAGCCCGACAGACTCGGAGAAGATGTACTCGGGCGCGATCAGGTAAGCGCCGAGCAGAAGGCGCGTCCGCCACGGCTCGGCGATCCCGGCCGCCGTCGCGCCGCAAGCCCACATGATCAACGGCAACACGAGCGCCCCGTCGTAGTTGAGCGCATGCGGACTGACCAACAGGCCCACCACGACGGCGCCCGCGGCGGCCTCGGGGAGCGGCCGCCTCAACACCACCGGGATGGCCGCGATGACGATCGCCCCGGCCAGGGTCCATACCGGCAGGGCCGGCACGCCCCAGCCCATCAGCACCCCGGGCATCGATAGCGTCCGAACCGCGTTCCAGGCGGTGTTAGGAGCCACGTAGCCGTTGAGGCTGCTCACCAGCGCACCGGGCCAGAGCCAGTCGCCGCCAGTCGCGGCCACAGCCAACAGGTACCAGACCGGCGCCATCGCAGCCGCGACGAGCAGCGAGCGCCATTGCCGGCGGAGGAGCAGGAGCCCGACCAGCGGCAGCGCCAGCTGAGGCTTGTAGAGCAGCAGGCCGACGCCCAGTCCGGCGAGGTCCTTACGTCCGCTCCGAAGGCCCTCCATCGTCACCAGCGCCAGGACCAGCCCCAGCACTGAGTTCTGACCGGTCACTGCAGAGGCCATGCACGGCGCCCAGGCGAAGGCCGCGATCAACCCAACCCGCCGATCCAGCCCGAAGGTGCGCGCCCCCAACACGCCGGCAACTCCGACGAGGCTCGTCATGACCGCGGCATGCAGCCAGAAGCCAGCGGCGATGGAGGTCTGGGCGAAGGGCCAGAAGAGCCAGGCCGTTCCCGGAGGGTACGGGAAGTGATCGCCGCGGATGCCGTTCGCGGCCTCCCAGGCCATGTGCCTGACCGGATCGAGCAGATCCGGCGTGCCCACCGTCCGGCCTGCGGCCCAGAACTGCGGGAAGTCTACGTACGAATAGAATGGCGCGCCGGCAATCACCCCGACGGAGAAGACGCCAAAGACGATCCCGAGCAGCCAGAACCAGCGGCGTGGCAAACGGATCGGGATCGGAATATCGGCCAGGCGATGGATCGTCATGCGCCGTTCATCACCGCCTCACCGCGTCCCCCGCTGCCCGCTAACCCCGCGCCTTGGCCAACCGTTCGAGGATCAGCGGCTTGACCTGCGAGAGGTCGACCCGGATCTGCTCCATCGAGTCGCGGTCGCGGACCGTGGCCTGGCCGTCCTCGAGCGAGTCGACGTCGATCGTGACGCACCACGGCGTGCCGATCTCGTCCTGGCGCCGGTAGAGCTTGCCGATCGCGGCCGTGTCGTCGTAGACGGCCATGATGTCCTTCGCCAGGTCGTCGCGCAGGGCGTGGCACTTCTCCACGATCTCGTCGCGCTTCTTGAGCAGCGGCAGGACCGCCACCTTGTACGGCGCCAGCTCCGGGTTGAAGCCCAGGACCACGCGCTTCTCGCCGCGGACCTCTTCCTCGCGNNCCGAACGGGAAGCGGTACTCGACATCGACGGCCTTCTTGGCGTAGTGGGCGAGCTCGTCGGGGCGATGCTCGCGGAAGCGCAGGCGCGCCGGGTTGACGCCGTAGCGCACGTACCAGGCCATTCGGCGCGGCATCCACTCCTCGAACGTTGCCATCGCCGTCTCCGGCTTGACGAAGTACTGCATCTCCATCTGCTCGAACTCGCGCATTCGGAAGACGAAGTTGCCGGGGCTGATCTCGTTGCGGAAGGCCTTGCCGATCTGGGCGATGCCGAACGGCAACTTCTTGCGCGAGGTTTCGCGAACATTGCGGAAGTTGACGTAAATCCCTTGCGCTGTTTCCGGGCGGAGGTAGACCTGCGCGGCCTCTTCCTCGACCGGACCCATGTAGGTCTTGAACATCAGATTGAAGCGACGCGGGGCGCTGAGCGGGCCGCCATCGGCCGGGCACTTGAGGCCCAGGCGTTCCACCACTTCGGGGTCCATCAGCTCGGTGTTGGTCAGGTTCTCCGCGCCGGGCAGCTCATCGAGCCGGTAGCGGCGGCGGCAGGTCTGGCACTCGACGAGAGGGTCTGTGAAGTTGGCGACGTGGCCGGAAGTGACCCAGACCTGGGGCGCCATGATGATGCTGGCGTCCAGCCCCACGATGTCCGTGCGCTCCTGGACCATGGCCCGCCACCAGGCCCGCTTGACGTTGTTCTTGAGCTCCACGCCGAGCTGCCCATAGTCCCACACGGCGTTGATGCCGCCGTAGATCTCCGAGCTCGGGAATATGAAGCCGCGCCGCTTGGACAGCGAGACGATCGTTTCGAGGTTGGCTACTGACGGCCCCGGGTCGTCGGCCGGGGGTGTCGGGTTGGCGGTCACTCAGGTCTCCTCGGAACGGGGCTTCGAACGAACGCTCGGGAGCGGACCGCAATTCTCGCATGCCGGGCGCGCAGTCGGCCAAGCCCTTCGGTGGACCGGCGGTGTCGGCGGACGGAGTCTTGGCGGTTGCTTACACTTGCTCGGGGTGCGTCTGGCGCCCAGCGATGTCGTGGAGAAGTCGATGAGGCGGCAGACGCCTGTCAGGATCGTGGCTTGGGCAAGGCAGATGCGTCCGTGGTGGACCCTCAGCGCCGCCCTCGTTGCAGTGACGGCGATCGTCGGCGGGTGGTCCGCCAGAGACTACGGCGATGCCAGGGCGCCTGCCCTCGCCTCGGGCAGGGCGGCAACGGCAACGGCAAGTCGTGCGGCTACCGTAGCCATCGGGACCCTGGCCGGCCCGAGCGCCTCCGCTTGGACGGCCGCCAGTATCCTCGTCAGCGCCAGCCCGTCGCCGACTGCGGCGACAAGTCCGCTCGACTCGGCGAGTCCATCCGCCCAGCTCCCGAGCCCCGCGCCGCCGGCCGCCGACATCGCCGCCGCCCTCGCCTCCCAGGCGTCGTGGGCCGCGTACACCTCGACCGACTACAAGTTCACGATCGGGTACCCCGCCGATTGGGTCGTTTCGGAGTCCTCGCCGTCCGGTTGGGCCACCTTCCGTGGCTCGGATGACTCGAACATCTCGGTCACGTGGCGAGCCGTCCCGACCGAGTCGACCCTTAACCAGATTACCGGCGAAGTCTGGCAGGGTCTCGAGGACAACGGCTACACGGTCGAGAGCAGCCACCCGACCACCATTGCCGGCCTGCCGGCCCGCGTGCTGACCGCGAACGGGAGGTCGACATTCGGACATCTGCGCCACGGCATCGTGGGCGTACTCGTTACGGCCGGCGGCCGCTACCGGGTCGAGTTGTGGTCCAATCCCGGTACGGAAGCCGACGATCTGACGCTCTTCCGCGACCTCGTTTCGACCTTCGTCCCGGCCTAGCCTGGCCGCGAGCGAAGCGCGTCAGCGGCGTCGGACTTCGTCGAGGAACTCCAGCGAGCGAGCGTCGCGTTCCAGCGAAACGCGCAGGAAGGCCCGCATCGCCTCCTCGACCTCACGCTCGACGGCGGGCGGGAGCCGGAGCCCGGCCAGCGCCTCGACGTCCATCCTCTGGTACGCCTTGAGCAGCTTGACCGCGTCCACGGTGATGCCCGCCCTTTCCACCGGCGGACCCGGGCAGCGCGAACACAGCACGCCGCCCAGCGGCGGCACCCAGCGGAACTGCTCATCGGCCTCCAGCATGCGGTCGCACTCGACGCAGCGGTCCACCTCCGGTCGAACGCCCAGCTCGTCGGCCAGGTTCATCTCGTACCAGCGCGCGACGCGGCCCGAGTCCATGCCCGCGTCGAGCAGCTCGTAGGCCCGGCGCAGCAGCGCGTACAACCCCTCGGTCTCGTGGCGTTCCTCGATGGAGCGATCCGCCAGCTCGGCCAGATACCAGGCTGTGGCCGCAGATTCGAGGCTGTCGCGCAGGCGCAGCCAGGCGTGTGTGACCTCGACCTGCGTCACGACATCGAAGGTCCGGCCGCGGGCCAGCGCCACTTTCAGCTCGGCCAGGGGTTCGAGCGCGCCGCCCAGTCGACTCGTCGGCCGCCGCACACCCTTCGCGATCGCCTTGAACTTGCCGTGGGCCGGCGTGAAGAGCGTCATGATCCGGTCCGCCTCGCCGTAGTCGAAACGGGACAGGACGATGGCGTCGGTCACGTACAAGCGTGGAATCGGCATGCGCCCACGCTAGCACGCCCAGAACCCGCGGCTCCGGTATGCTCGCGCCATGGACGAGAGGACCGACCCCACCGCCACCCCACCAGCCGCGCCGGACGTACCGGGCCCCCACACCGACCGGACGCGGATCCGCCGCCACGCCGATCGGGCCGTTCCCGAGCGCGTCGAGGAATTCCTCATGGCCGGGCAGATCGCGCACGTCGCCTGCGTCGACGACGGCGAGCCGCGCGTCATCCCGTTCCTGTATCACTACGAGGCCGGCCACATCTACATCCACGGCTCGCCCGGCAACGCCACGCTGGGGCTGCTGCGCGACGGGCGCTCGGTGGCCGTGGCCGTATCCAAACTCGTGGATCTCGTCGCCTCGAAGAGCGCCTCCGGACACACGGCCAACTACCGCAGCGTCGTCGCCTACGGCACCGGGCGCGAGATCGACGACATCGCCGAGAAACGCCGCATCCTCGATGCGATGACCGCCCGCTACTTTCCCGGCCGAGCCGTCACCACCGACTATGAGCCCGCGACCGACGAGGACCTCAAGCGGATGCGTCTGACCGACATAGCGATAGACGAGGCCTCGGCCAAGATGCGCGACGACGGCCCGCCCGGACCGCACGACGCGGAGCCAGACTTCCCCGGCTCGGCTTTCATCGCCCCTGTCTGATGGAGCTGGTGCGACCAGACGCTCGCCGATCGGCCTTCCCAGAGCAGGTTGCTATCATTTCGCGCGTGAAGACGTCCGTCACCCTACCCGAACTGACTGCCAGCACCGAGCAGGAGATCCTCAGGCTCGTCTCCGATCGAGACGTGCCGACCGCGGGGCTCTACGCCATGTGCCGCTACCACCTTGGCCTGGACGGCAGCGGCTCGTCAGGCAAGCGGCTCCGGCCGTTGCTCGGGCTGCTCTCATACGCCTCGATCGCCGGCGACTACCGGGCTGCTCTGCCGGGCGCCGCGGCCGTGGAGCTCGGCCACAACTTCAGCCTGGTCCACGACGACATCGAGGACGGCGATACGGAGCGGCGACACCGCCCCACTCTTTGGGCCGTACAGGGCATTCCGCAGGCGATCAACGCCGGGGACATGCTGTTCGCCCTGAGCCGCAAGGCCCTGCATCGGCTGACCGATCTGGGTTTCTCCGACGCCAAGGTCCTGCGGATGATGCGCCTCCACGACGACACCTGCCTGGCCCTGTGCGAAGGTCAGTACATCGACATCTGGGCCAGCGAGCGCTCCGAGCCGATGTCGGTGGAGTTGTACTTCGACATGATCGGTCGCAAGACTGCGGCCCTGATAGCCGCCTCGGTCGAGGCCGGCGCGGTCCTCGCGACCGACGACGAGAACGTCATATCGCGCTACCGGGCCTTCGGCTGGGCACTCGGCGTCGCCTTCCAGCTGAACGATGACCTGCTGGGCATCTGGGGGGAAGAGGCGCTGACCGGCAAGGAGCCGACCGACGTGGCCCGGCACAAGATGACACTGCCGGTGATCTATGCCTTCGAGCACGCCGGCCCCACCGAACGGGGCGGCCTGGAGGCAGTCTGGCGGATCGACAAGCCGGACGAGGACCAGGTCGCTGAGGCCGTGACGCTGATCGAGAAGCTGGGCGGCCGCGACTACACCCGCGACCAGGCCCGCGCATACCGAGACCAGGCACTGGCCGAATTGGAGGCCGCCGGGGTCGTCGACGCGCAGGCTCTCCAGTCGCTCCGGGCCATCATCATGGGTGCCATCAAGGCCTGAGGGCAGCCTAGTAGGCGTGGCTCTCGATGAGCTGGCCCGTGACTGCGTCGACGAGGACGATGGCCCGCTTCAACGGCACGCTGCCGGGCGGCGCTGAGGCATCGGCTGAGGACCAGGTCATCGACACTACCCAGGCCAGTCGCGCCTTTGCGGCGTGGCACGAATCCAGTACGGAAACCAGCGTGACCTGGCGAACGTAGCCGCCGGCGAGAGCCTTGTGGGCAACATCGATGGCTCCCTCAGCGGTAGAGGTGGGCACCACGTAGGCCGGCTCGAGGCGAATGCACAGCGTGTCCAGGTCGTAGGCGCTCCAGCCGTCGACCTGGACTGTGCCGATGCCACGCAGGAACTGGCTGACCGGGCTGCGGTAGTCGTAGACCACGAACAATGCGCCCCAGGTGACCAGTACCAGAGCCGCCAGTAGAACCCCAGTCTGATGGCGGCTCAGCCAGCGCAACCCGTCCTCCTTCGCGAAACTACCGGGCCGCGCCCTTTGCCGACTCGCCGCCGGTTGCGCTCTCGGCGCCTTCAGGGTCGCCACTTCGGTGTCGGACCGCGAGGACCTTGCCAACGCGATGCCCGTCGGTGACCTCGACGGTGAGCGTGAGGCCGTGCTCCGAAATGTCGACCCTGTCACCCGGCCGGGGCACGCCGCCGATGCGGTGGTAGATCAGCCCGCCCACTGTGTCGTACTCATCGGCATCCTCGAGCCCGCCGAGCTCCAGATCGAACAACTCGGCCAGATCGTCGACCGAGGCCCGGCCGTCGATCCGCGCTTCGTCCTCGGAGAGCCGCACGATGAGCGGCTCCTCGACGTCGTACTCGTCCTGGATGTCGCCCACGATCTCCTCGAGCAGATCCTCGATCGTGACCATGCCGGCTGTGCCACCGTATTCATCGAGGACGATGGCCAGGTGGACTCGGCGGCCCTGGAGCTTGTGGAGCAGGTCGTCGATCGTCATCGACTCCGGCGCGAAGAATGGCGTCCGCAGCAGCTTGCGTAGCTCCGGCTTCTGCCCGCCCTTGAGGAAAGGCAACAGGTCCTTCGCATAGATGACGCCGACGACCTCGTCGATCGTCTTCTTGTACACCGGGATGCGGCTGTGGCCTTCCTTGATGAAGGTGTCGATGACCTCGTCCATCGTGGCGGTGACGGGCAGGGCCGTCATGTCCGTCCGTGGAACCATGACCTCGTGGATGCGTCGCCCGCCCAGCTCGATGACGGCGCTGATCATCTGCTCCTCTTCGGCCTCGAGGACGCCCGTCTCCCCTCCCCGCTCGACGATGAGCTTCAACTCCTCGGTGTTGATCTGGGCCTGGCGAGCCACGCCGGCTCCGAATCCTCCGGCGATCTTGCGCGTCAGCCAGGTCAGCAGATTCACCAGCGGACCGAAAACGTGGCCCATGAGATCCAGTGGTCCGGCGAGCGTCAAGGCCACGCGGTCCGGGTAGGCCAGGGCGAGGGTCTTTGGAACCAGTTCCCCGAAGACGATGGTGAAGGCCGCCAGCAGCATGGTGACGATCAGGACGGCGAGGCCGGCTGAGTAGGTCGTGAGGAAATCGACGCCGAGGTGGGCGATCACCCCAGCCAGACGCTCGGCCAGGTTCACGGCCGCGTATGCGGAGGCCAGGAAGCCGACGAACGTGACTCCGATCTGGGCCACGGCCAGGAACCGGCCCGGGTCCTCGACCAGTCGCTTCACCCGGCGGGCGTTGCGATGACCTTCCTCGATGAGCTGGTCGATTCGACTGTGTCGTAGAGTCACCAGGGCGATCTCGGCCGCGACGAATACCGCCTCGATCGAGACGAGGACGAGGACGACCAGCAGCTGCAGGACGACGTCACTCATCGGTGGCTTCGCTCGGCGGTCTCCTCGACGGCCGGACTCCCCGTATCCGCGTCAGCCGCCGGCTCGGGGACGGCCGCAGCAGTGGTTTCCGCCTGCGCGCGAGGCTTGCGCAGCCGGGCAGGCACGCCCAAGGCGAGCATTCCCGCCGGCACGTCCTTCGTGACCACCGACCCGGCGCCGGTACGGGCTCCGTCGCCCAGTTCCACCGGAGCGACGAGCATGGTGTCGGAGCCGAGGAACACGCCCTTGCCGATCTTCGTGTGGTGCTTCTTGACGCCGTCGTAGTTGCAGGTGATCGTGCCCGCGCCAACATTGGTGCGCTCGCCCACGTCGGCGTCGCCGATGTAGCTGAAGTGGTGCTGCTGAACACCGGGCTCGAGGCGACTGGCCTTGACCTCGGCGAAGTTGCCGAGCTTGGCCTTGCGCCCGATCGACGACTTCGGACGAAGGTGCGAGAACGGCCCGATCTGGACCTCGTCCTCGACCTCGGAAGACTCGAGCATGCTGGCCCAGATGAAGCAGTCGCGGCCGATCACGGTATCGATGATCTGGCTGCCCGCGCCGATCCGCGTCCCCTGGCCGATGCTGGTGCTGCCACGCAGAACGACGCCCGGTTCGAGGACGACGTCGGAGGCCAGCTCGACAGTCACATCCACATAGGTTCGGAAGGGGTCGACCATCGTCACCCCGGCGAGCATGTGGCGCTCGTTGATGATCATCCGCAGCTCTAGTTCAGCACGAGCAAGCTGCGATCGGTCGTTGATGCCGGCCAGCGTGCCGTCATCCTCGACCTCGAGCGAGACCACCGGCCGGCGATCCTCGCGGGCCAGGGTCACGAGCTCGGGCAGATAGAACTCGCCCGAAACGGGAGACGCTTTCACGTCGCCGATACGGCGGCGCAGCCAGGCCCCGTCGAACACGTACACCCCGGCGTTGATCTCCTCGATCTCCAGCTCGTCGGGAGTAGCGTCCTTCTCCTCGACGATACGCAGCACCTGGCCGCCGTCGTCACTGCGAACCACCCGACCCAGCCCCTCTGGCTCCGAGGAGCGAACCGCGATCAGCGCCACGGCCGCATTGCGGGCCCGGCGCATGTCGACCAGCTCGGCCAGCAGATCCGCCTGGACGAGCGGCACGTCGCCCGACAGAACCAGGATCTCGTCGGCGCTCTCGGGGGCGACCGCCATGGCCGCCTTGACGGCATCGGCCGTGCCAAGCGGCGTCGGCTGGAGGGCGAAGTCGGCTTCATCCGCGAAAACGTCCTTGAGGACGGCCGTCGGCGGCGAGTAGACGACCAGGGGACGTCGACCGCTGACTTCGCGGGCAGCGGCGAGGACGAAGGCCAGCATCGGGCGCCCGCACAGCTCGTGCAGAACCTTCGGCTGGCGTGACTTCATGCGAGTCCCGAGGCCGGCGGCAAGGACTACCGGGAGAACGCCTTCGGAGGTCTGGCTCATCGCATCGGACGGTAGCACGGAACGGCCGGTCTGCGCGCCTGTATGCGACCCACCGGCGTAGCCACTAGCTGGACCGCCTTGCGATTGCCTCGATCTCCAGCAGGGCACTCTTTGGCAGCGCGGCGACCTGGACCGTGCTTCGGGCGGGCGCCGGCTCGACCACGTGCCGGCTGTAGATCGCGTTCACCTGCGCGAAGTGGGCCAGGTCGACCAGGAAGATGTTGGTCTTGACCACGTCCGCCATCGTCAGACCCGCGGCCCCGAGAACGGCCTCGAGGTTTGTGAGGGCTTGTTCGGCCTGCTCCTCGACGCCCTCGAGCAGCTCGCCCGTGACCGGATCGAGCCCGAGCTGGCCGGAGCAGAAGACGAAGCCATCGATCTCGATCGCCTGGCTGTATGGACCGATCGCCGCCGGCGCGGTCGGCGTCGCGATCTCCTTGCGACTCATCTAGTGGTCTCCTCCCTTCGAATTGTCCAGCTCGGCCGGCGGCTCGCCGCTGAAGGGACGGCCAGCCGATCCATTGTGGACTGTGCGCGGCCGGATGGTACCGGCTGCGTCGTGAACCGGCTGAACGGTAGGCGGCGACTGCCGGCCCGCAATCGTAGTGGCGACGATGAATGGCTCGCCCGCTCCGATGACGGGCAGCGTGCCATCTGCCGCCGCCAGACGCACGAGCCGCACGGCCTTGCGGGCCTCTGCCAGGGTCGGATAGAGCGCCCACAAGGCCGGCCCCGAGCCCGACTGGCATACAGGTCGTCCGACCAGCGCCTCCAGGGCCGTGACGAAACCCTTCAATCCCGGCGCGATCGACATGGCCGCTTGCATCAGGTCATTGCCAGACGCCAGATCGGCGGCCTGGGCCAGCAGCGAGACCCCCGTCAGGCCGGCTCGCATCTCAGCGGCCAGGCGCTCCGAGACCTTCGTGGCGCGCGTCGCGTCGGGCTGGCGCTCCCCGCCCGCGTACGCCTTGAAGACACCGGGCGTGGCAAGCGCCAGCTGAGGCGTGACCAGCAGCACAGCCGGGGGCTCGGCCCCGATGTCCGGCAGCGGCTCGACGAACTCGCCGCGACCGGTGACCAGGGCGGCGCCTCGGGCAAGGAAGAACGGCACGTCGGAGCCGAGCGAGGCGGCCAGGGCCGCGGTCGCCTCCGGATCGAGAGTGGCGGACCACGCGGCCAGGGCAGCGTCGATGGCCGCGGCCGCGTCGCTGCTGCCTCCGCCGAGCCCCGCGGCGACGGGCACTCGCTTGGCCAGGCGTGCGGCGAGCGGAGGCAATGGCGGCCCTGGCGGCGGCAGTGGGTGGGGCCCAGCGGTCGAGTCCCGGCTCGTCGCCGCGACGGCGGCCCGAGTGGCGGCAATCGCCCGCAGGACGAGGTTATCCGGCGACGGAGACAGACCCAGCCCGGTGACCCGGAGCGAGTCGCGCGTGGCTCCGGACGGGGTCTCGGACACCGTCAACGCGTCCCCGAGAGCCAGCGGGACCATGACCGAGTGCAGGGCGTGGTAGCCATCTTCGCGTCGACCGACCACCGCCAGCGTCAGGTTCAGCTTGGCGGGCGCGAAGCGGACCACGTGGACGCGTGCGCCCGAAGCCGCATCGGCCGTCATCGCCCGCCCTTGTTGGGGAGTGGCGTCAGGGCGACTCGCAACGCCATCCACTCATCCACCGAGAGCGTCTGGGGCCGGCGGTTGCCGTCGATGCCGGCCGCGGCGAGGGCCGCCTCGACGGCCGCGCCGGGCAGGCTCAGCTGGCGCGAGATCACGTTGTGGAGCTTCTTGCGTCGCTCGCGGAAACCCGCCTGCACGAGCCGCCAGAGCTCGTCCTCGTCCGACGGCGATAGGCGCGCGTGGTCGCCCTGCGGATCGACCGGCCGGATCTCGACCACGGCCGACTCCACGTCCGGCGCGGGCTCGAACGCCTCGCGCGGCACCGCGAACGCGATGCGGACGGCGGCGTGGTACTGGACGAAGACCGACAGGTAGCTCATGTCGCCGGGCGCGGCCGCAACCCGCTCGGCCACTTCGCGCTGGACCATCAGCACCAGCCTCACCGGCCGGGGCGGGGCGCCCAGGAAGCGGTGCAGGATGGGGCTCGTGATGTGGTACGGCACGTTGGCCACGACTTCGTAGGGCGACTCGATCAGCGTGGCTATCTGCTGGTCGAGGATGTCGCCTTCGACGAGCTTGAGGGCACCCCGTTCGATCGCCTCCGACTGAGTCCGGCCAAGTCGGGACGCGAGCCTGCGATCCAGCTCCACGGCGGTGACGAGTGCGCCACCGTCGAGCAGCCCGCCGGTGAGGATGCCCAGTCCCGGACCCACTTCCAGAATCCGCCGACCCGGCTCTGGAGCCGCCAGGTCCAGGATGGATTGCAGAACGTCGGGATCGGCCAGGAAGTTCTGTGACAGCGAGTGGCGGGCCCGGAGGCCCTCGTCGCGGAGCTGGCGGCGAACTGCGAGCGGATCGAGCCGCGGGCGTCTCGACGGTTCCACGCCGCTCATCGTCGGGCCAGCGGCAGCGACGGCCTGGCGTCCAGGTCGAGACCGGCCCGGGCGCCGGCTTCCCAGCGCCGCGCCCCCGCCGCCCCGATCATGGCCCCGTTGTCGGTGCAGAGCCCCGGCCGCGGCACCACTAGCGGAATGCCGGCCGTGGCGGCGCCCGCCGCCAGGCGATCGCGCAGGACGCGGTTCGCGGCCACGCCACCGCCCAGCACCACGGACTTCGCCCCGATCTGGCGGGCGGCGCGGAGCGTCTTGGTCACGAGCACATCCACTACCGAATCCTGGAACCCTTCAGCCAGTTCGGCGACTCGGTCGCCCGGCAGGGCCGTACCGCCGATGGAGGTTCCCTCGCCGTCGGTTTCCGTGGCGATGGTTCGCCGGGCAGCGGTCTTGAGCCCGCTGAAGCTGAAGTCGAACGAGTCGCCCAACCAGGCCCGCGGGAAGACGACATCGTGTCGAGTTGCGCCGGCCGCGGCCTTCATGATCTCCGGTCCACCCGGATACGGCAGGCCCAGCAGCCGACCGACTTTGTCGAAGGCCTCGCCCGCGGCGTCGTCAACTGTCTCGCCGAGCAGCCTGTACTGGAGGTGGTCGCGCATCTCCACCAGGAAAGTGTGGCCGCCCGAGACGATCAGCGCCACCAGCGGGAAGATCGGCTCCGCCACATCGCGGTTCTCGTCGGCCAGCCAGGCCGCATAGAGATGGCCTTCCAGGTGGTTGACCGGGACGAGCGGCTTGCCGTGGACGTAGGCCAGGGTCTTGGCGAAGTTGATGCCGACCAGGAGCGAGCCGGCCAACCCGGGGCCCTCGGTCACGGCCACCGCCGTGATGTCGTCCCAGCCGGCTCCGGCGGCGGCCCAGGCCTCGTCGAGCACCGGCACGATCCAGCGCAGGTGAGCGCGCGCCGCCACTTCGGGCACGATCCCGCCCGACGCCGCGTGCATCGCCACCTGGCTGGCCACGACGTTGGCGTGGATACGGCAGCCGTCTTCGACGATGGCGATGCCGGTCTCGTCGCAGCTGGACTCGACGGCCAGGATCAGGCTGCCCGTGGTCACGGTCCCCTCCGCGCGAACCTGCTCGGCCGAATGATCCGCGGCTCGCGGGGCTCGGGTTCGGCAGGCGCATCCGAGTCGGCCGCGGCGTCCGAGTCGGCCGTATCCGCGGCGGGCGATCCCTGGCCCGCACGAGATCGGGCGATCGGCTGGCCGTCGGGCCCGAGCTCGATGTCCGGCCGGGCCGCCACCGCCGCCCGGAGCTCGGCGATTCGCGCCTTCATCGGCCGCCCGTCGAGCGAGTCGGTCGTCATGATCAGAGCATCCTCGTTGTTGTCGCTGTAGTAGCGCAGCCGAGTGCCGACGACCTTGAAGCCGTACTTCTCGTACAGGCGGCGGGCCGGCCCGTTCGACGGCCTGACCTCAAGCGTGGCTTCGTTTGCGCCGCGCGCGATCGCCAGGTCCAGCAGCGCCAGCAGCAGTCGCTCCCCTATCCCCTGCCGCCGCCAGGCGCGACGCGTGGCGAAAGTGGTGACATGGGCTTCATCCACGAGCAGCCATATCCCGGCGAAGCCGACCACCTCGTCGCCCCAGCGGGCCACGATGTAGTGGGCCAGCCGGTTGTTCTCGAGTTCCTGCCGGTAGGCGTGCGAAGGCCAGGGCGTGCTGAAGCTCTCGTGCTCGATGACGTGGACGGCGGGCAGATCGTCGACCGTCATGAGGTCGACGACGACCCTCACCGGTGGTCGCGCGACCATCGAACCTCCCCCTTGAGCACGGGCACGCCGCGGGGCAGCGACACGTATTCGGGCACGAGGCGAGCCACGTCATCGCCGCCTGCGGCCAGCTTCTCCACGCCGAGACGGACGAGCGCCGCCGACAGCCCGGACTCCGCCTGCGCGCCGAGGGCCAACGCCGCCGCGGGGGCGCGGTCGGGCAGGTCGACGGCCACGAGGACCGCGCCGGCTTCGATCTCGGGCTCCTCGCCGCCCCGGAGCAGGCGAGCCTCGCCCGCAGGAGCCTCGCCCGCAGGAACCTGGCCTGCGGCGACGACGACTCTGTCGGAAGGGCCGGCCGGCAGCAGCAGGACCGCCCGCGTCACCTCGAACGCGCCAGCCAGGCTTGCCGCCCGGAGCAGCGCCTCCGACGACGGCACGCCGGCGATGGGGATGTTCAGCCCGCGAGCCAGTGCCTTCGCCGTCGCGAGACCGACTCGCAGCCCCGTGAAGGCGCCCGGTCCGGTTCCGACCACGATCCCGCCGAGATCCGCCAGGGCGGTTCCGCTGGCCGTTAGCATCTCATCGACGTGGGTCAGCAGCTCCTCGCCGTGGCGGTAGCCCGCCGGCCAGCGCCGCTCCGTCAGCAGCGTCCCGTCGGCATCGCCCAGAGCCACGAGCGCGCTCGTGCCCGAGGTGTCGATCGCGAGGACGCGGCCGCCCGTCATCGTTCCGGCTCCGGGGTCGTGGCGGCCGCCGTTCCGGCCTCGTCCGCGGTCTCGACCGTGGCCGGCACCGCCTCCAGGTACCGAGCGTAGGCGGAGTGGCCCGGCCTGATCGTGATCCGCCGCGGATCGTCGCCGGCGCCGTCGATCAGGACGTCGAGCCGCTCGGCCGGCATCGCGTCCGCGAGCCGCTCGGCCCACTCGACGATAGTGACGCCTTCGGCCTGCCGGTCATCGATCAGGCCGCCCGCTAGAGCCTCGGCGGCGTCGGCCAACCGATACAGATCCACGTGGAAGAGCGGCAGCCGGCCCCGATACTCGGCCATGAGCACGAAGCTCGGCGAGACGATCGTGTCCGTGATCCCGAGCCCGGCCCCAAAACCCTTCGCGAACTGCGTCTTGCCCGCCCCCAGATCGCCGACCAGGCTGATCAGGTCACCCGCCCGCGCCACAGCCGCCAGCGCCCCCGCCAGGGCGCGCGTACCCGCCGGGTCACGCGTGACGACGATCCGTTCGAGGCTCTGCCCTGCAATCACCCCGCGAGGTTACCCGAAACGGCCGACCCGCCGCTCCGAAGCGCGGTCTGGGGCACCGGGCGAGCCGAGCGGCAGNNCCGGGCGAGCCGCCGCACGCCGTCGGTTAGCACCTATCTGGACCAACTTGCCTGGCGTGGGAGTTGGCAGAGAGTGCGACACGCCCGATCGTTCACTGGATGGCACGGAGCGGCCCGGCAATCTCCATTGTTCCGAAACCGACGCAAGAACCCGCAAGAACCGGCAACCACGAGCAGAAGCCCGCAAGAACCTGCGGCGCCGCGACTCGGCGCCCTCGCCCGATGCTCGAGTCGAGC
>PLNK01000145.1:23254-66167 GCA_003142755.1 Chloroflexota bacterium
GTGTCGGTCTCGTCGAAGAAGCGGACCGCGGCGGCGTCGAGGTGGATGCCGCCGCGGAACCGATAGAACCCGGCGGACTCCAGCCAGCGGCCTTCGCGGCCGGCATGGACGCCGCTGCGGACACGGATCCAGTCGGGCGGCAGCTCGGGCAGCGGCACTTCGGCCACGTCGAAGACCAACAGCGGCGGGTCGGTCACTATCGCGACTTCGCGCCCCGACATGGCCGCGAGCAGGGCCAGGATCGGCGTGGCGATAGGCCGGCGCCCGTGACCGTCCAGGGCGAGGAGCCCGAACGGCACCGACGGCGCCAGGCTCGCCTTCTGCCGCAACTCGGATGCCACCAGGTCACGCAGCTCGCCCTCGCCGACCGAGCCCGCGATGAGGCCCCGGATGGACATGGCGCGAGCCCGACTGATGGCCTGGGCCGAGATGCGACTGCCGGCCACGACCACGGCGCCTGAGCGGCCAACGTCGAGGGCGCTGGCCCACAACTCGCCATCGGTCAGACGAGGAACGTCGAGGTAGCCGCGCGACGACTCGCCGGCGGCGATGGCCCCCGGCATGGCGGCGCCCGCCACTTCGATTGTCACGTCGACTGCGTTGCGGGCATCGCGCACCACACCGGCTACAGGCGACTCCACGATCTGGTGTCGCTCGCCGGCGGCGGCACGCCAGCGGCCGTGGCTCTCGAACAAGAGGGTCCCGCCGACTCGGACGGCGGGCTTGCCCTTGGACGACTTGCCACGGCGCTCATGGCCACCCACCCACCACTTCCCCGGAACGGGCGGGCGACGGCGGTCCTGGCGGATCGGGGCCGATCCGGGCGCGGCTCTGACGGCCATCGGCGGACGAGCCTGAGCCGCCGCGACTGCGGGATCGAGCCGGTCTTCCTTCCATAGCGGCTCGTGCGAGTCGGCCTCGGCCGGCCGCGGTCCCCTGGCCGTCCTGGGCGGTATGCCGTTCGGCGCGGCCAGCTCGCCTACGTCGATGAATTCCGCATCCTGTGTTCGCTCCGCGATCGGCATGCCCGGCACCACGGAGTCGCCCGGTTCGACCAGCGCCCGGTCGCCCGGTCTGAGCTGGAAGCGAATCGTCGGCGAGAACACGAGGACACGGCGGGCGGCCACGCGGGCGAGGTCCGGCGGAATAACTGGCCCGACGGGCGGCTTGGCCGCGCTCATTCGTCGACCTCCGGCCACATGCCGCGCTGCCAGGCATCGAGCGCTTGCCGCCGCGATTCCGGCCGGTCGGAGATGCGCATCGGGATGTCGCGCAGGTCGATCAGCAGGCCGCCCAGTCCCCCGCCGACATCGACTGAGAAGTGCCGGGCCCGGTTGCCGAGTCGAACGGCATCGCGGAACTCGATGTCGGCCCTGGCGGCCCGACCGGGCGGCAGGTCGACCACCTGAACCACGCCCGGATGAAGCTCGATCTCCTGGACGGACGCGGCGCCCTTGAGCCGCAGATGACCGGCGCTGCGACCTTGACGCACGCCGGCGGGGAGGATGAGGCTGCCCAGCGGCATGAGGATGTCGTCGGCCAGGTTGGCCATCAACCGGCGCCGCTCCGACTCGTCCTCGATCACGCCCAGCGGACCCAGGAGGCGGGCCTCGTCGGCGGCGAGGTGGCACACGCCATGCCGGCGAACCAGGTCGGCCATGGCCAGGGCCACGACAGACGGCGGCGATGTCGCGAACACTCCGCCGGCCGCTATCAGGAGCTCCGGCATGGGGTTTGCGGCCATCTCCGGTTCGGCTGCGATGAGGCGCGCAAACGCCGCCTTGGCGGCTGTGATGCGGAAGACGGCGCCATCGCCATCGGCCTCGCCCCACGGAGTGAGGCGCAGATCGTTCAACCGATCCATGGCCTTGTGTCGATCCAGAACCGCCGTCGACCAGGCCATCACGCTGTCGATGACCTCTTCGGATGGGTTGGCCGGCGCGAACGAGGCGTCCGCGAGGCAGGCGTGCGAAGTGACGACGGTGAAGTGCCCCTGACCGAATGGTTCGGAGCGGGACCAGAGACCGCCCTGCAGTCCGATCTCGATGGTCTCGATGGACCTGTCCAGAACATACGCGAGCGAGGCGATCGAGCGGGCGACACCGAGCCGGCTGTCGTTCGGGGAGGCGCGCAACCCTTCGAGCACCTGCTGCAGCGAGGCGCCGGAGGGCTGACCGGCCTCAGCGTCGGGCGCCAGGAGGACATGCGGTATGGCCGCGACCGTTTCGGCAGCCACGAATGGGAGCGGAGCCGCCGCCTTGACCGTCGCCGTGGCGGCGTCGCCGGGGCCGACAGCGGCCGCCTCGTCTGCAGTGGCCGCCTGGTCTGCAGTGGCCGCCTCGTCTGCAGTGGAACCGGCCTGCTCCGCCGCGCCCGGTTCGACGCTGACGAGCACCTCGTCCCAGGCATCCTCGCCATCGGGCTGCTTATCCGGCGACTGCTCGGCACTCAACAGGTCGGCGGCCGGCCCGCGGGCATTATGCGGCTGCGCAGCCGTCTCTTCGTTCGGCTCCGCGTCGCCGGGAGCCGTGTCGGTCCCGTTCTCGCCCTCGGACGGCAGCCACTCCTTCTTGGACTGAGCCTTCTCGAACGACTCCGCGGCCACCGACTCGGACTCGTAGGCCGCTCCGGACTCGCCTGCGCTGGATGCCATCGGCTGGCGGCGAGATCGGGCATCGGCCAGCGCGGCGAAGGCAGACTCGTAGGCTGCGGCCCCGCCCGCCAGCACCACCGTCAGCTCCGGGCGGGATTGAGCGGCGGCGGCTACCAGCGCCGCCAGATCCGGCAGATGGCGCTTCTCGTCGCCCGCCGGTGAGTGGTCGGCTCCGAGCAGCACTGCGCTCGTCTCGATGGACAGCACCAGCCGGCTGAGGGCAACCGGGTCGTCGTCATCGGCACTGCCGCCGACCACGAGCCATCCGGCTCGGAGTGCTGCCGACTCGAGTCGACGCCGCTGCCGACGCGAGCCCGCGAGTACTGCGATGCGGCGCTGGGGCGTGCTTCTGGCCACGACCCGGGGCCACGTCGCAACGAGGGTTGGGATGTCCGGGGCATCGCCCGCACAAAGCTGCTCGAACATCTCGGCGTCGGTTCGCCCGATCTGCGTCAGCAGCCCGATCAGCATCGAGTCGAGATCGACGGAAGCCGGCGCGGCGGTGTGCGCGATGAGCCGCCACCGGCCGCCAACGTGCCCCAGGACGGCTGCCGAACTGGTAGCCGAGCCCAGGTCAACGGCAAAGAACGCTCGAGGCTGGCTGGTCACCCGGCTATGCTACCCGGCTCGATCCTCGCTGTCCGCCCTCACGCGTCCCAGGAGACTTCCTCGTCCGGATCCTGCAGTCGTTCGATGAGCTGCTCGATCCCGAGGTCGTCGGCCAGGATCTCGGTCGCGACCGGCAGTTCCCCGCCGAAGACACGACGCAGCGTGGGGTCGAAGAAGACCATCGCGCTGCTCCCGAGGGGGCGGTAGGGGCGGCTCGCCTGCAGAAACAGAACGGCGGGTATGGTCAAGCCGCGCAACTGGATCTCACGAGCAGCCTGCTCCACGAGGTCGTCGCGTTGCTCTTCCGAGCGGCCCTGCATCTGGATCAAGTCAGAAAGTTCTCCTGTATCGTCGCCGATGAACCCGTCATCCGCAGCTGAGCGGGCCAGGTTCTTCCTCGGATGTCTCGGTCGATCGGTCGACGGCCCTCCCCAGACCCCGACTCGCGTCGCACGCAACTGCGCGCATCCCGATCGCCTCGGCTCCGGCATAGTACACCCGGGGTAGCCTCCCAGACATTGCGGCTACGACCTCATACGAAATCGTGTTGCCCCACTGCGCCACGTCCAGGGCGGATATTCGCCCCTCGCCTTGCTCCCCGATGAGCGTGAAGTCGTCATCGATGGTCACCTCGGGGCCGGGGACATCGGTCACGTCGACCATGATGGCGTCCATTGCGACCGTTCCCACCTGCGGAGCCCGCGTCCCGCGGACCAGGACCTGAGCCTTGTTCGAGAGACTGCGCGGGTAACCGTCCGCGTACCCCAGGGGCAGCGTGGCGATGCGGCTCCGCCGGCTCGTAGTGAATGTCGGTCCGTAACTGACGCCCGTGCCCGCCTCCAGCCAGGCGACCCGGACGGGGCGCGCTCGCAGCGACATGACCGGCCGCAGGCCCGTGGCGGCGAGCCGGCTCCGCCCGGCCACGGTCAGACCGTCCGGAACGAGGCCATACCCGGCGATACCGATCCGCACCACGTCATACGTTCCGGCGGTGGCCGCGAGCAGACCGCCACTGGCCGAAAGATGGCGCGCCGGCAGGCTGACGCCGGCAATCTCCGCCAGCTCGGACGCCAGCGCGAACCGCGAGTCCTGACTCGAGGTCAGGTTGGCATCGTCGGGCGCCTGGAGATGCGACCACAGACCGACCAGCCGAGCGCGCGGGTTGGCGGCGATCGCGGCTGCGGCCTGGGCCACCTCGTCGGGCAAGACGCCGCCTCGACCGAGGCCCGTCTCCACCTCCAGGTGGATGTCGAGTCGGGCGCCCCGACCGATGTCCGGCGCGGCTACCAGCGTCTCGAGGGTTCGCCCGAGAAGCAGCTGGTCCCCGAGCGTGATCGACAGGCAGTGGCGCAGCGCGTCGGGCGCAAGCTCGGCCGGTATCGGGAAGAGGATCACGACCGGGACTTCGATGCCGGCCTGGCGCAGCTCCAGCGCCTCGTCGAACGTGGCCACGCCGAAGCCCCTGATGCCCTCGGCCACGAGCGCTCGCGCGACGGCAACGGCGCCATGACCGTAGGCATCGGCCTTGATCACGGGCTCCACCCTCGCCCCGGGTGGCAGCAGCCCCTGCAGCAGCCGGATGTTCGATACCAGTGCGTCGAGGTCGATCTCCAGCCAGGCCGCCTTTGGCAGCGGCGGCAGGACTCCGCCCGGCTCGATCTCGACAAGAGGATGACGCGTCGCCGGAGCCCGGCCGGCGTTCACGTTGGTGGTCGTCGTCACTCCTCACCCCGATTGCGGGCCGCGGCGACACCGGCCGACGAGGGCAAACCGGAACCCGCGCCTGGTAGAGCAGCCAGCTTCTTGCGGGCCAGCGGCAACTCGGCCGTCAGGTCGGACGCGAGGAGGCCGGCATCGCCCAACCGGACCCTGACCGCTTCCCCGGCCATGGCATGCAGATAGACGCCAAGCTGCCCGGCCTCGAAGGTGCCGAGGCCCTGGGCCAGCAGCGCTCCGATCGTGCCCGCCAGGACGTCGCCGGTACCGGCGCTCGCCAGTGCGGGGTTCTCGAACGGTGACACGGCGGCGCGCCCGTCCGGAGCGGCGATGACAGTTCGCGCGCCCTTCAGGACCACGACCTGGCCCCACTCGCGAGCCGCGTCGCGGGCCGCAGCCAGACGGCGAGCGTCGTCGAAGACGAGGTCGCCCTGCTCCTGAGGGTCAACGCCGTCCGCCGCGCGCAACCGCAGGAACTCGCCCACGTGGGGCGTCAGGACGCAGCGAGCCGCGACCTCCGAGGCCCAGCCGTCGACAGTGGCCAGCGACCGCAGCGCCTCCGCGTCCAACACCGCGGGCACTGGCTCGCCGTTCTCGTCGGGGGCCAGCAACCCGCGGATCAGCTCGGTCATCGACAGGCTCGGCCTGAGCCCGGGGCCAACCACCAGCGCATCGTGATCGTGATCGAGGATGCGGCCCAGGGCCTCCTCCGGATCCACTTCCTCCACGTCGTCCTCGGGCAGCGACAGTGTCGTGGCCTCGACTACCTTCGCCGCGAAGAGGGGCTGAAGCGACTCGGGCGTGGCCAGTGTCACCAGGCCCGCCCCGGCCCGACCGGCCGCGGTGCAGACCAGCAGCGCGGCGCCGGCATAGTCGACCGAACCGGCTATGACCAGCAACTTGCCGAACGTACCTTTGTGGCCGCGGGCCGGGCGCGGCGGCAGAAGCGCGGCGGCCGCCGCGTCATCGAGCAGGATCGGCTCATGAACGACTCGGCTAGGCATCGGTTCGCTCCTCGACATCCTGTCCGCCGGCGTGACGATCGGCCGGCGTGGCCGGCGTGGCCGCGCTGGCCGCAAGCTTCGCTTCGGTCGCGGAAACCTCGCCGGCGAGCGCACGCAACCGCTCGAAACGCCGCATCAGCGAAGCCTCGCGCTCACTCAATCGTTCCTCGATGTCGGGCGGATAGAGGAAGCGGCCGCCGGCCGTTCTCACGCCATAGGCGATCGCCACGGCGTAGTCGGACTCGTGACTGATCGAGACGGCGATCCGGCCCATGCCGAGCTGCTCGGCACGCCGTGCTGCCCGACCGTGCAACTTCACGGCCGGCTGGCCGGTCGGCAGGCGTTCGACCTCGATGTCGCGCCAGCCAATCCCGCGAACACCCAGACCCAGCACCTTGGACACCGCCTCCTTGGCGGCCCATCGTCCGGCCATGGTCTCGGCCCGGCCGCGAACGTACTTGATCTCGTTGGGAGTCAGGACACGCTGCGTGAAGCGATCGCCGAAGCGGGCCAACGAATCCCTGATCCGCGAGACGCGGATGATGTCGATCCCAAGCTCGCTGGTCTCGGGTGGCGGCGCAGGAACCGCGGCCTCCAGGCTGGCCACCTACTCCACCGTCACCGACTTGGCCAGATTGCGTGGCTGATCCACATCACGACCGCGCCTGACCGCCACGTAATAGGCGAAGAGCTGGAGCGGGATGACCGCCAGGATCGTGCTAAGCGGCTCGAGCGTATCCGGCACCCAGCACACGTCGGTGACGAGCTTCTCGATCTGGGAGTCGCCCTCGGTAGCGACCGCCAGGACTCTGGCGTCGCGGGCCCGGCCCTCCATGAGGTTGTTGATCAGCTTGTCGTAGACCGCCGAACGCGTCGCCACGGCAACCAGCGGTACCTCGGCATCGAGGAGCGATATCGGGCCGTGCTTGAGCTCGCCGGCAGCGTAGCCCTCGGCGTGGAGATAGCTGATCTCCTTGATCTTGAGCGCGCCCTCGAGAGCCGCCGGGTAGCCGAACGATCGACCGATGTACATGTAACCTGCGGCCTCGGCGTAGCGCTCGGCAATCTGTTCGGTGACCGCCGCCAGCTCGATCGCTCGCGCGGCCTGGTCTGGTAGTCGGCGCAGAGCCGCCACGAGCTCCGCTGCCTTCTCAGCCGGCAGGCAGCCTCGTCGCTCGGCCACGTCCGCTGCAAGCATGATCACCGTGGCCACCTGGGTCACGAACGTCTTCGTGGCCGCGACCGCGACCTCGGGTCCGGCCTGGAGGAAGACCGAGGCGTGCGCCTCGCGCGTTATGGCCGAGCCAACCGTGTTGGTCACGGCCACGACCACTGCGCCGCGATCGCCGGCCAGTCGAGCCGCAGCGATCGTGTCGGCCGTCTCGCCGGACTGGGTCACGGCCACGACCAGGGTCCGAGCGTCGATGGGCGGCGGGCTGTATCTGAACTCGGACGCGACGGTGGATCTGGCGGGGACGCCGAGCCACTCCTGGAACAGGGCCGCACCTACGAGCGAGGCGTAGTAGGCGGTGCCGCAGGCGATCAGCTCGACGCGATCGATCCCGGCCAGGCGCTCGCGGATGGGGTCGAGCTCTTCGAGGTAGATGGATTCGCCTCTGAGCCGACCGGTCATCGACGCCGTCAGTGCGGCCGGCTGCTCGTGGATCTCCTTGAGCATGAAGTGGGCGTAGCCGCCCTTCTCGGCAGCCTCCGCAGACCAGGGGATGATGTCGACCGCGCGGTCGACGACCTTGCCCGACCGGTCGGTGATCGTCACGCTGCCGGGCGTCACGTCCGCGACATCGCCGTCGGCCAGGAAGATCACCCGCTTGGTATAGGCCACGATCGCCGCGGCATCGGATGCGAGGAAGCTCTCGCCATCGCCGACACCGACGATCAGCGGGGCATTGAGCCGAGCGCCGACGAGCCGTTCGGGCTCATCGCGACTCATCACGACCAGGGCGTACGCGCCCTCGAGCCGGCCCAGGGCGACCCGGACCGCGTCGGCGAGGTCGCCCTTGTACGCATCCTCGACCAGATGCGCCACCACTTCGGTGTCCGTCTCGGAGACAAGGGTGTGGCCACGAACGACGAGCTCGTCGCGCAGCTCGCGGAAGTTCTCGACGATGCCGTTGTGGACGACGGTGATTCGGCCGGTGCAGTCGCTGTGCGGATGAGCGTTGAGGTCGCTCGGCCGACCGTGCGTGGCCCAACGAGTGTGGCCCAGACCAACGCCCGCGCTGGGTGGCTGGCCGCCGAGGGCTTCGGTGAGGACCGCCACTTTGCCGGCCCGCTTCTCGACGAATAGATCGCCGTTCTCAGTTACGAGGGCGATGCCGGCCGAGTCGTAGCCGCGGTACTCGAGACGGCGCAATCCGTCGAGAAGGACCGGCCCAGCTTGTCGAGGCCCGGTGTATCCAACGATTCCACACATGCAATGACGCTCCCGGTCTCGAGCACGGCCCCCGCCGGAGGTGGCTAGTTTAGCCGCTCTCCCGCCAGAGCAGCCAATTCGTCGGCTAGTTCCACCACGAGGTCGCTGTCGGGTCCCTCCACCATGACCCGAATCGCGGGCTCCGTGCCGGATGGTCGGACCAGGACACGACCGGCCGCGCCGAGGCGAGATTCTGCTCTCGCGATCGCCTTGCGGATGACCGGGTCGCCTTCCCACTGGTCCTTGTGCCGGGCCGGGATCGCGCGCTGCTGCTGAGGCAGCATCGGCACCTGCGCGGCCAGGTCGGCCAGGCTGCGACCGGAACGGGTCATGACGCCCAGGATCTCCAGGGCGGTAACGATGCCGTCGCCGCTGCTCGTATGTTCGAGGATGATCACGTGGCCGCTCTTCTCGCCGCCCAGCCCGGCCCCGTTGACGAGCATCCCTTCGAAGATGTACTTGTCGCCGACGGGCGTCTGGATGATCTGCCCACCAGCGGCCTCGACGACCTTCTGGAGCCCGCCGTTCGACAGGATCGACACGACGAGGGCGCCGTTCGGGAGGCGGTTCCGAGCCAGTCGATCGAGCGCCAGAACGCCCAGCACGGCGTCGCCGTCGACCACACAGCCGGAGGCATCGACCGCGATCAGGCGATCGGCGTCGCCGTCGAGCGCAAACCCGACATCCGCGCCGCGAGCGACGACCTCCCTCGCCAGCGCTCCGGGAGCCGTCGCGCCGCAATCGGCGTTGATGTTGGTCCCGTCCGGGTCGTTGAACAGCACCTCGACGCGCGCCCCAGTCGCCTCCAGGATCCTGGCTGCCGCGCCGCCACCGGACCCGTTGGCGCAGTCGATCACGAGGTGCAGTCGCGTGGGCGTGGCCGCCGCCAGCTCCAACCTGTGCTTGACATACAACTCGAAGAGCCCGTGGTCCTGGACTGCCAGACCGAGCGCGTCGGCCGCGGCACCGGGCAACTCGTCGGAAGTCCAGATGAGCTGCTCGAGCTCGTCCTCGACATCCTCGTCGAGCTTGAGGCCGTGTTCGTCGAGGACCTTGAGACCGTTGTCGCGGGCCGGGTTGTGGGAGGCTGAGACCATGATCCCCGCCGCGAAGTTGCCGGCGCCGGTTATGTACGACAGGGCGGGCGTTGGCACGACGCCAACCAGATGGACGTCCACACCCATGCTGGTAGCGCCGGCCACGATGGCAGCCGCGAACATGTCGCCTGAGCGACGGGTGTCCTGGCCGACTACGATTGGCCGGCCGGGTCCGGCGAGCCGATGGGCCGTGGCCCTGCCGAGGGCATAGGCGAGCGTGGGCTTGAGGTCGACGTTGGCCATGCCACGGATACCGTCCGTGCCGAAGAGTCGGGGCAAAGAGAGTCTCCTACGGGGTCGGGGAGGCTGAGACTGGCGCTGGCGACGGTGACGGATTGGCCACCGTCACGGTTATCTGGGCTGGGCTCCTGGCCTGGACCGTAATGCCGGGCGGCACAGAAACCGAGACCGAGAGGGTATACGTGCCCACATCGAGATCGGCGACCGACACGGTCCCGACGAGCGTCGACGTATCGAAGGCGTTGAGCGCCGCTGTAGCTCCGCCAAGCGTCACGATGATCGACGGAGCCGACAGGCTGTAGGTGCGATCGGAACGCGCACCGAGCGGTGTCACGCCCACACTCACGCTTCGAGTCGAGGCCGGCGACGAGAGGTGGATCACGACCGAGATCTGGGTGGTCACGTTGGACGTCACGCCTGAAGGAAGGTCCAGGTTGACGTTGGCCGAGACGTCACCGGTGGCGCCGGCGATGGATATTGCCCTCGTGTTGGCCTTGCCGTTCAGCTTGGCGAGAGCGTCGGCCTGACCACGTACCGACACGATCGGCGGGGTCACGTCGATCGAGGTGACGTAGTAGCCGGCCGCTTGCGTGCCCGTGATGATCGGGTTGACGGGCACGGGTTCGGTCCGGGTCAGGCTGCCGACCTGCATCTGCACGTTCACGGTTCGGGGATTGAACGCAACGTTCTTGACGACGGCGTTGGAGGAGTCGCGGGCAACTAGATCGACGTCCTGGTTCACGTCCAGGCCGGAGGCGTCGATTCGTATCAGGGCCTCGGCATAGAGCACCTTGCTCACGTATGCGGCCGGCCCGGAAACCTCGGCCGTGGTCGCGCTCAGGGTCGTCGGTCCAGGTGAAACCCCGGCCGGTATCGTTCCCTTGCTCACGACGACGTCTACCTTCCGCTGAACGATCGGATCGAGCCGCACACTGATCTGCTTGGGCTGGTAGTCGATGATCTGGATGCCCACGTCGGCCTGCAGAGTGACCTGGACCGAGGACGACTCGCTGTCGCTGACCTTGGCAGTGGTCAGGTCGATCGCCGCGTGGAAGCTGGACTGCGAGACCTGCACATCGGGCGGGGCGATGTACTTGATCTTGCTGACTTCATCCATCGGGTTCGGTTCGATCAGATACGCAGTGGTCGGCTGGTTCCTGATCTCGATGGCGATCGTTCCAGGCCACTGCTGGCTGGACTGCAGGAACACCATCGCCCCGTAAAGAAGAACCGCCAGCACGACGGCTCCGATCTTGAGGAGCCAGTTGCGAAAGAAGAAGCGCAAGACCCTCACGACGCCTTCTCCTGCCCCTCGATGTCATCGTCCGTGGGGGCCGGCCGCGGTCGGTCGGAGCCTCGCCCAAACCTGCCGTTGGGCCGGTTGAGCCCGCCGAAACGGGCCCTCCGAGCCAGCTGGCGGACGGTCGGCCCGACCCGGCGCGGAGGCGTTCGCTCCTGCCGCAAGACCCCGCCCGGGGCCTGCGGATGCAGCAGGTGGGCGATGTCCCGAGCGAGCCTGGGCTCGTCGAGGTTGCGGACGATGCGTGCCCGTTCCACCAGGCTGATCTGGCCGCTCTCTTCGGAGACGACCACGACAACCGCATCGGTCTGCTCCGTCATGCCCAGGGCCGCCTTGTGCCGCGTCCCGAATCTCTCCAGCGGAATCGTTGTCTCGGCCGAGGGCAGCAGCGCCCCGGCGGCCAGGATCTTGTCGGCGCGGATCACAACGGCACCGTCATGGAGGGGCGTCTTCGGTGAGAAGAGCGTTACCAGCAGGTCGGCCGAAATGTCGGCGTGGAGCATCACTCCGCTCTCGGCGATCTCCTGGAGGCCGGTCTCGCGCTCCATCACGATGAGCGCACCGTGGCCCTCGCGGGACAGCCGTTCCGCCGCGCTGGCAACCTCGGTGGCAACGTGAACTGCCATCGACTGCTCTGCCGGCGAGATCAACCAGCCAAGTGAGCCGAGCCGGCCGATTCGATCGAGCGCCCGGCGCAGCTCGGGCTGGAAGACCACCACCAGTGCGAAGAGTCCGACATATGCGCTCGTCTGAAGAATCAGCGTCAGAAGCCGGAGGTCGAGTGTCACGGCGGCGCCGTAGACGAGGAGCAGCAGGCATACGCCGACGACCAGCCGAACCGCGCGCGTCCCTCTGATCAAGCTGAAGAGCCAGTAGATCAGTAGAGCCGTGATCGCGATATCGGCCACTACGTTCGGGCTGACCTGGTCGAGCGCCGACTGAATCAGTGGCATCGCAGCCCAAGTGTATACCGCTGAGCGCTCGCGTCAGGTCGTGCGAGCATGCCGGACGTGGCGAGACGCCGTCGCGGGCCGGCTCGATGGGCCAGAAATCGGTCTGGATCGGCGGCAGGAGTCCGGTAACGGGTGATCGCCCCCAACCCCGCTAGGCGCAGAGCGCCCCCAGCCGTTCGTCGTTCGGGAAGGCCCGGCTGGCCACCGCGCAGAGACGCCGATGGGTCTCCTCGTCGTTGTTCAGTTCGGCCAGCCGACCTAGCAGGGCGAGCTTCTCGGCCGCCAGACCGTTCCAGTCGCGCGCCACGTACAGCTCGACCAGCATCAGGTGGGCGTCGACGTCGCCAGGTGTTCGCTGCAGGAGTCGATGGGTCGCGTCCAGCCCGGCCTCGAACCTGCCCTCGCGGGCGTAGGCCCGAGCGGTCCAGAGCAGCAACGACCGCAGCGCGGTGTGGTCGCCGGCAGCGTCCGCCGCTTCGGCCGCGACCAGCAACTCGTCGCCGGTAGGCTGGTGCTGACTCTCACCCACGGGATCCGGAGGCGTGGCTGTGTCGAATGCGCCTTCCATGACCCCGACGGCTTCGACAACCTGCTCGAGTGACACCGCGGCTGAGGCGGCCGAGGCCGCGGATGCCTCCGCTGCGATAGCGACCGGGGCGAGCGGCCCCGAAGGCTCACGCGACTCAACTTCCAGTGTTGGCACGGAGGGCGGCGTGGCCTCGTCCGATTCAGTAGGTGCCGATGCCGTAGACGCCGCTGAGGCGGACACGGCCGCCTCGGGTTGGGCAGACGCCGCGACTTCCGCCGCGGCTCTCACTCGCCTGAGGAATTCGACACCTCGCAGCGGGTCGGATACGGGTGGGGCGGCCTCGACGGTAAGGGGAGGACGGGGCTCGACCATCCCAAACCCCTCGACGTAGTACCTCGCGGGAGCCTTCTCGACGTCGACGGGCGGGGCAAGGGACTCGCCCGCAGCGAAATCCGCCGGCGACTCGTCGCGCCCGGCTTCCGCGTCCGCTTCTGGCTCGAGCTCGAGCTCGGACCCGGACTCGGGCTGAACGTACGAGTCATGTCGATGGTCCGATGTCGACGCCACCGCGCTGAAGGGCACACGGCTGGTCGCCAGGTACGGCCTGGGCGCCGAGACCGGGCCCGCCGTTGGCTCGTCGCGGAGCCTGAGGGCGCGGGCCAGCAGCTGTTCGGCTGCTTGATCGCCAGCGGACAGCCGAATCTCGCGCAGCAGTCCACGCTGGCGGCGGCTTCGTTCGGTGGTGTCTTCGAGCTCCAGGGCCCGTCGGAGCGTGTCCGACGCCTCGGGCAGCCTTCCGGCCGCCTCCTGGATCTCCGAGACGTGATCGAGAGCCTGCGCCGCATCGAAGCGCTGGCCGGCAATGGTCAACGCCTCGGCTTGCCCCAGCAGCGCACCCTCGTCATGAGGCGCCCTCGCGACGGCGGCCGCGTACTCCACCAGCGCTTCCTCGAGGTGGCCCAGCCGCAGCAGCACGCCCCCCAGGCTGGTGTGCGGCAGAGCGCGCGAAGGGGCGATCGAGGCGGCGTTGTGGTAGGCGTCGACGGCGTCCTCGAGCGAGCCGCGGAGAACGGCAACGTGGCCGACTCGCAGTGCTTCCTTGTACCGCTCGTAGAGATCGTCAGTCATATGTGCATGATGACTTCCGTCCGGTCAATCGTCGCGGGTACGTGCGTCGACAGAACTTGACGCTTCGTCCTACGCCAGATGTCCAATTCGACGCCTCGCAACGGCCCGGCGGGCGCCAATACCCGCGCCTGCACCGCTTCAACTCGCCGGCAGCCTCCCTGGACGGCGGCCGACCGGCGTCGACCTTCTGACTATCGACCCAGAGACTCGACCAGGAATGCCTTCTGGACATGAAGTCGATTCTCGGCCTGCTCGAAGGCCAGGCTCCTGGGACCGTCGAGGACCTCAGCCGTGATCTCCTGGCCTCGATGGGCAGGCAGGCAGTGCATCGCCACAGTCCCGGCGCCTGCCAATTCGAGTAGCTGAGTATCGACGCAGTAGCCGGCGAAGGCTGCCAGACGAGCGTGGGATTGATCTTCCTGGCCCATCGATACCCAGACGTCCGCATAGAGGGCATCGGACCCGGGGACGAGCCGCGAAGGATCCTGGGCGACGACGATCTTCCCGCCATTGGCCAGGGCGATGCTCTCGGCAAGGGCCACGATGGAGGGGTTGGGACCGTAGCCCTCGGGGTGGGCGAGCCGGATCTCCATGCCCATCGTAGCGCCGGCCAGCGCGAGCGAGTGATAGACGTTGTTGCCGTCGCCCACGAACGTCATGACAAGACCGTCGAGCCGGCCGAAGTGCTCGCGCAGAGTGAGGAGATCGGCGAGAGCCTGGAACGGATGCTCGTCGTCGGTCAGCGCGTTGAACACGGGGATGCTCGCCTCGGCCGCGAGCTCGCTGACCACCGAGTGGCCGAATGTCCGGATCACGATGCCGTCGAGCCACCGTTCCAGGTTGCGAGCGATGTCCGCGACGCTCTCCCGAACGCCGAAGCCGATCCCCTCCCCCAGGTACAGCGCGTGTCCACCGAGCTGATCCAGACCCGCCTCGAAGGTGACCCGGGTCCGGAGGCTCTGCTTTTCCAGGATGAGAGCCACGGTCCGGCCGGCCAGCGGGCGTGCGACGTGCCGGCGGTCTGCGCGGAACTCACGCTTGAGATCGACGGCCCGGGCCAACACGATCTCGTACTCGTCGCGCGTCAGGTCGGCTGAGCTGAGGAGGTCGCGTGTCTGGAGTGTGCCAACTCCGACCGAAGCGAGTACCTGCTCCATTTCCTACTCCCAAAACGTGGTCGCCGGGGGTGATGCCGCCCGGCGATCGTGGCTCGAATGCGCAAAGTCTAGGCGACGCCGACACCGTCCATGGGGTACTTCGGGGTGGCGCCTGCGCGACGCCAGCCTGCTGCTTGCATTGGACGATCGCTTTGCCCACAGTTGACGCCATGGATCGTCAACCAAGATTCCACTCCCCCCTCTAGCGGCACCGTTCGACGCGTACTGTGGTGTTCGTTCACGGTGCCGGGCGAGCAGGCGAGCAAGCCTGGCCGATGCAGCGCCACCTCGGCTCCGAGTTCCGATTGCGGTTCATCGAACGCGTCGGCTTCGGCCCGCGAGAGAACCCATGCCCGACCGATTTCAACGGCGACGCCGCTCGGGTGCTGGCCGCGCTGGGCGACGGCGGGCATGTCGTCGCCCATTCCTACGGGGCGATCGCGGCGATCATGGCGGTCCAGGAGCGGCCAGAGGCGGTGGCTTCACTGGTCCTGCTGGAGCCGGCTTGCATGTCGCTGGCGCGCGGCGGACCGACGGTTGAGGCGCACGTGGCTGCGCTGTCGCCGGCTCTCGAAAATGCGGCGGAGCTGACCGACCCCGAGTTCGAGGCGGCGTTCCTGACCGCTCTGGGCGCGCCTGCGTCGGGCGAGCGGGCCACCAAGGAGAGCCGGCTCCGCGCCATGCGACTGCGGCTGCAGGCTGCGCCCTGGCACGCGCCCCTCAACTGGGCCGAACTGTCATTGCCACCAACGCTCGTGGTAACCGGCGGATGGTCGTCTCTCTACGATGAAGTAGCCCAGGTGTTCGCCGCCCACGGCGCGCGCCTTGCCACGCTCGCTGGCGCAGGCCATCGGCCGCAGGACACGGATGAAGCGAACCAGCTCCTGACCGATTTCTGGGACACGGCCTCCGTGTGAGCGCGCGCCAGCCAGGGCTGGCGGGTCCGTGAGCGAGGAGCGCATCGGCCAACGACGGCAGGAGCAGCCCGCGAGGTGCCTAGCGCGCAAAAGCGCTCTAGAGCGACTGCGTCAGCGCTTCGTGTACTGCGGCGCCTTGCGTGCTCGCTTGAGACCGTACTTCTTGCGTTCCTTCATTCGCGGGTCTCGTGTCAGGAGTCCAGCTTGGCGGAGCGGAAGGCGGTTGGCCTCCGGATCGATCTGCAGCAGCGCGCGAGCCAGGCCGTGGCGAATGGCGCCGGCCTGGCCGGTCACTCCGCCGCCCTCGACCTTGATCTGCGCGTTGTACGCGCCTTCGGTGCCGGTGACTCGGAACGGCAGGCGGACGTCTGCCTCGTCGATGGCATTGCCGAAGTGGGCGTCCAGGCTTCGATCGTTGACGACGATCTCACCCGACCCGGGGACGAGTCTGACACGAGCCACCGCAGTCTTGCGGCGACCGGTCCCGTAGTAGAAGGCAGGGGTGGTCATCACGCTCCTCGTCAGGCGAGCGGCTCGGGCCGCTGGGCCTGGTGCGGGTGCTCCGCGCTGGCATAAACCTTGAGCTTGGTGATTTGCTGGGCTCCGAGCCGATTGTGGGGAAGCATCCCCTTGACCGCACGGCGGATCACTTCTTCAGGACGGCGCTCCAGCAGGTGGCCCAGGCTCTCAGCCTTGAGGCCATGCGGGTAGCCGCTGTGGCGCATGTAAAGCTTGGTCTCTTTCTTGTCGGACGTGACGTGGATCTTGCCCGCGTTCACGACGACAACATGGTCGCCGCAGTCAAGAGTCGGGCTGTACGCCGGCTTGTTCTTGCCTTCGAGCACTCGAGCGATTCGCGTCGCAAGGCGGCCGAGCGTCTCGTCCGTCGCGTCCACGACGTACCAGCGTCGCTCGATCTCGCTCTCACGGACCGTATAAGTCTTGGCGGTCATCGTTCTCCGTTCGCTCTTGCGATCGTGTTACCAGCGCTGCCCTGCCCCTCATGGGGCCCAGAGCGACTCGCCTCAAGCAAAGCCCTTTCGCGGGGGCCGTGGCCCCGTTGAACGCCGGTCGCCGGGACGCTAGCGCCTCGGCAACTGCCTCTTCATTCGTCCTGCCGTGTCCGACCTCGAGGAGGGCGGCTACGACCCTTCGCACCATCTGGCGCAGGAAGGCATCGGCCGCGACGTCGATCGTCACGAGCGATCCTGCCCTCCGGACTCGGACCGAGTGAACGGTCCGCACCGGCTGCCGGTGCGCTACCCCGAAGGCGCTGAAGTCGTGGCGGCCCACCAGGACCGACCCGGCCCGCTCCATCGCGGCAGTATCCAGTGGGTCCCGCACCCCGAGCGCAAAACGCTCGCGGAGCGGGCTTCGCGGCCCGTTCCATACGGTGTAGCGATACTCCCGATATCGCGCCGCGTAGCGTGGGTGGAACCCGGCCGGGACGCGCCGCACCTCTCGGATTGCCACGTCCACCGGCAGCAGAGCGTCGAGCGCCCTGGCCAGTTCCTTCGCGGGCCTGCCCCTCGGGTCGGTGAATGCGATCACCTGCCCGATTGCATGGACACCTGCGTCGGTTCGACCCGCCGCTACGACTCGGATCTGGCTTCCGCCTGAGATCTTCGCCAGCGCAGCTTCGAATTCTCCCTGGACCGTCCGTGCTCCAGGTTGCACCTGAAACCCGGAGAAGTCCGTGCCGTCGTATTCAACCCGTGCCCTGTACCGCACGGGGACGTTCTTTCGAACGTCTGTCGAACCTCCCAGGTCGGCCTTCTCTTTTGCCGTCTCGGTCAGCTCGCCTTCTTTCGTCTCGTCAGACCAATTCGATCTGAACGATGTGAGCTGCGTCGCCGTAGCGCTGGCCGAGGTGGACGATCCGGGTGAACCCGGAGGTCCGATCGGCGTACTTGGGAGCGATCTCATCGAAGAGCTTCGTGACGACGAGTGGCTCGTTCGGGAACTGGGCGATCACCGCTCGACGCGCGGCCAGATCGCCGCGCTTGGCCAGCGTGATCATCCGCTCGACTCGACCGCGGATCTCCTTGGCCTTGGCCTCGGTGGTCTGGATTCTCTCGTAGCGAAGGACCGAGACCGTCAGATTCTTGTACAGGGCGATCCGTGGACCCTGCTTGCGGCTCAGCTTGCGGCCGTCTATTCGATGGGCCATTGCTCAGGCCTCCTCAGGGGGCAGATCGTCGAACTGCTCGTCCTCTTCGACATCCTCGAGGTCGTCGCCGAGCGCCGAGTCCTCGCTGTCGGGAAGGATGAAACCGCGCATGCGGAGTCGCTCTTTCATCTCGTCGAGTGACTTCTTGCCGAAGTTGCGCATCCGCAGCAGATCGTCATCAGACAGCTGCAACAGCTGCCCGACCTTGACGATGTTGTTGCGCTTCAGCGAGTTATAGGCCCGCATAGGCAGGTCCAGCTCTTCGATCGGCATGTCGAGCATGTTCGGAGGGAGCTGCGGGACGTTCGTTGCCACGCGATCTGTGCCGGCGGCGACGAGCCCAATGTTGGCGAAGAGCGAGAACTGGCGGACGAGGATGTCCGCGGCCCGACCGAGTGCCTCTTCGGGCGAGATCGTGCCGTCTGTCTCGAGTTCGATCGTCAGCTTGTCATAGTTGGTCATCTGCCCGACGCGAGTGTTCTCGATCGAGTAGTTGACCTTGCGCACCGGCGTGAAGATTGCATCGACAGGGATGACGCCGATCGGGTTCGACTCGGAGCGCTCGGCAGCGAAGTAGCCGACGCCCTTCTCGACCGTCAGGTCCATCTCGATCGTCACATCGTCCGAGTCCAGGGTCATGATCACCAGGTCGGGGTTCACGACCTCGACGTCGGCCGATTCCTGGATGTCGGCCGCGGTGACCATGCCAGCACCGCTCTTGATGAGCTTGAGCTGGACTGGATGCGTGGCGAAGCTCTTGAGGCGGAGCTTCTTGATGTTGAGCACGATTTGCGTGACGTCCTCTTTCACGCCGGGGATGCTCGTGAATTCATGATAGACGTCACGGATCTGGATCGCCGTCACGGCCGCGCCCTCAAGAGAGGACAGCAGAACCCGTCGCAGGGCGTTACCCAGAGTGACGCCGTAGCCCGCCGGCAGCGGGCTGGCCTCGTACTTAGCGTACGAACCCAGCTCTTCGACCGGCGCGATCTGCGGGCTCTCGAGTTCGATCATCGGGGGGCGTTACCTCGAGTAGTACTCGACCACGAGCTGCTCATTGAGGTCGAGCGGCATCTGGTCGCGGCGCGGGGCGGTAAGGACGGAACCGGCGAGCTTCGCTCCGTCCACGCTCAGCCATTCGGGGATCTGGCGCGACTTGATGACCTCGACGGCCTCTTTGAAGGGCTCACGGGTTCGATGTGTTTCGCGGACTTCGACCTTGTCGCCCGGCCTCAGCTGCATCGATGGGATGCTCGAGACGCGACCGTTGACGGCAAAGTGAGCGTGCCCAACCATCTGGCGGGCCTCAGCTCGCGAAACCGCAAATCCCATGCGGTACACGACGTTGTCGAAGCGGAGCTCCAGCAGGCGCAGGAGGTTCTCGCCAGTAACACCAGGGGTGGAGCTAGCGTTTTCGAAGTAGCCCTGGAACTGGCGCTCCATGACGCTGTAGGTGCGGCGGATCTTCTGCTTCTCACGAAGCTGCAGTCCGTAGTCACCCACCTTGCGGCGGCGAATGCCGTGCTGTCCAGGGGGCGCCTGTCGGCGCTCGAAGGCGCACTTCTTGGAATAGCAGCGAGTGCCCTTAAGGAAGAGCTTGGCGCCCTCCCGGCGGCAGAGCCGGCAAACTGGGTCGGTGTAGCGGGCCATCAGTCGTCCTCCTTAGACGCGGCGCCGCTTGGGCGGGCGGCAACCGTTGTGGGGGACGGGGGTCACGTCGGTGATAGCGCTCACCTCGAGACCCGCGGCCTGGAGCGATCTAATAGCCTGCTCGCGGCCGGCACCGGGTCCCTTGACATAGACCTCGACCTGGCGCATGCCGTGCTCCATGGCCTTCTTGGCGGCCTGATCGGCCGACAGGGCCGCGGCGTACGGCGTGCTCTTGCGGGAGCCCTTGAAGCCGGCAACGCCGGCCGAGCCCCAGCTGATCACGTTGCCGTTAGGGTCGGTGATCGTGATGATCGTATTGTTGAAGCTCGCCTGGATATGAGCGTGCCCCTGAGGCACGTTCTTCCGCTCCCGGCGGCGCTGCTTAGTAGCCCGCTTCCGTTCGGCCATTCCTGCGTCCGGCTCCTCTTTACTTCGTCGCCTTGCGCCGGACGCCGACCGTCTTCTTCGGTCCGCGGCGCTGCCGTGCATTGGTCTTGGTTCGCTGGCCCCGAGCGGGGAGATTGCGCCGATGGCGCGTGCCCCGATAGGAGCCGATTTCGATAAGCCGCTTGATGTTCATGGCAACCTCGCGGCGGAGGTCACCTTCGACCTTGAGACGTCGGTCGATGATCTCACGCAGCCGGTTGACTTGTTCCTCGGTCAGATCGCGGACACGAGTGTCCGGATTGACATTCGCCTGAACGAGGATCTTCTGGCTGGTCGGAAGACCAATGCCATAGATGTAGGTAAGGCTGATCTCGACCCGCTTCTCGCGCGGGATGTCGATGCCTGCGATACGTGCCATGCCCTACCCCTGCCGCTGCTTGTGCTTGGGATTGGCGCAGATGACCATCACGGTCCCGTGCCGGCGGATTACTTTGCAGTTGTCACAGCGGGCCTTTACGGAAGCTCTGACTTTCAAGGGATCCTCGATGTCTCGGTGCTCTTCGTCGGCACTACTTGAGTCGATACGTAATTCGGCCTCGGGTGAGGTCGTAAGGCGAAAGCTCCACTCGGACCCGGTCGCCAGGCAGGATGCGGATGAAGTTCATTCGCAGCTTGCCTGAGATGTGCGCCAGGACGCGGTGGCCGTTCTCGAGCTCGACAGCGAACATGGTGTTGGGCAATGGCTCCAACACCGTTCCTTCGACCTCAATCGCATCCTTCTTAGCCACGTCCTGTGTGTCGTCCCTTTCTCGCACGAATGCCGGCCGTGACGGCCGACACACGAACGAATAGGTTACCAAAGAACCCCGAGCCCGGCAACCTGCCAGACTCAGCATCAACGTGATGCGCGGACCTGTTCGCCCGGAGATGGGCCACGGCTGCGTCCACGTCCTTCATGCCTTGGTGAGTATGACGGGTCCATTCTCCGTCACCGCGATCGTGTGCTCGAAGTGAGCGGCCACCGAATGGTCCGTCGTCACGACAGTCCAGCCGTCGGAGAGCGTCTCCACGTCTGCGCTGCCGAGGGCGAGCATCGGCTCGATGGCGATGCAGACCCCAGCCCCGAGCTCCGCGCCGGGGCGCCCAGTCCGGTAGTTGGGGACCTGCAGATCCTCGTGCATCTTGGTTCCGATGCCGTGCCCAACGAAGGGCCGAACGATGTCGCATCGACCTTCGACTGCCACGTCTTCCACCGCGCCGGAGACGTCCTCGACGTGTGAGCCTGGGACTGCGGCGGCAATGCCGGCCATGAGAGCCAGGCGCGTGGTGTCGATGAGGCGAGCCACATCTGCCGGCGGCGTGCCGACATAGAAGGTTCGAGCGGCGTCGCCGTGGTAGCCCTGCCAGATTGCACCGGCATCGACCGAGACTACTTGGCCTTCCTCGATGACGCGGCTGCCGGGGATCCCGTGAACAACCTCGTCGTCGATCGAGACGCAGATGCTCGCCGGGAAACCCCTGTAGCCCTTGAAGGAAGGTCGGGCGCCGGCCTTTCGAATGTAGTCTTCGGCGATGGTGTCGAGCTGGGCCGTGGTTATGCCAGGCTTCAGCTCCTCCTCCATCAGGGCCAGCACGTCGGCGACCACGCGCCCGGCGCGGCGCATAAGGTCGATCTCCTGACGTGTCCTGAGGGGAACCATCACCGTGCGGCCCTCAGCCCCTGCTGCCCGTCGCCGGAGCGACAACGGCGAGCAGGTCCGCGGTGACCAGCTCGATTGCGCGGCGACCGTCGACGGCCTGCAGGACGCCGTGGCCTCGGTAGTAGTCGACGACGGTATCCAGGGCTCCGAGTTGCTGACGCAGCCGCGCCTGGACAGTGGCGGGCTGATCGTCGGTTCGCTGGTACAACTCGGACCCGTCCACGTCGCAGATGCCGGGCGTGAGCGGCGGCTTGGACTGTTCGTGGTAGGGGTGGCCCGCGGCGCGGCAGATCCAGCGGCCGCCGAGGCGGGCCACGAGATCGGCTTCAGGAACCTCGATGTACGGCGCCACGTCCACGCGGCCGCCCTTGTCGACGAGGGCCTTGTCGAGGACCTCCGCCTGGGCGGTGTTGCGCGGAAAGCCATCGAGCAGGATGCCGGCTGATGCGTCTGGCTTGGCCAGGCGCTCGAGAAGCATCTCGATCGTCACCGCGTCGGGCACCAGCTCGCCGCGGTCCATGTAGCCCTTGGCGGTGAGGCCAAGTGGAGTCTCGTCGCGGACGGCGGCCCGGAACAGATCGCCCGTGGCGACATGGGCCAAGCCCAGCCGCTCGGACAGGATCTGGGCCTGCGTGCCCTTGCCGGCGCCTGGGGCACCGAGCAGCACGATGACGCGTCCGATGGACGGGCGGCCGATGGACTCCGTCACTTGATGAAGCCCTCGTAGCTGCGCATCATCAATTGNNCCGACGCCCGCACTGGACAGGTTCTTGAACATGGGCAGCGCGGCGATGAGCATCGGCAGAACGGCGATCGAGGCCACGAAGAGCGCGCCGGCAACCGTGATCCTGAAGGCCACTCGTCGCAGGTACTCCTCCGTTGGCGCACCCGGTCTGATGCCCGGGATGAAGCCGCCCGACTTACGCAAGTTGTTCGCGGTCTCGTCCGGTTTGAAGACGATGAATGTGTAGAAGAAGGCGAAGCCGAAGGTCAGCAGGAAGTACAGGCTCAGATACAGCACCCCGGTGGGACTGAGCCAGGAGACGACGCCGGTGGAGAAGTCGCGTACCCAGCCCACGTTGGACGTGGTGAAGTACGAGGCGATCTGAGCCGGGAAGAGCAGGATGCTGATTGCGAAGATGATCGGGATAACGCCGGCCATGTTGACCCGCAGCGGCAGGAAGGTCGAGCCGCCCTGGTAGATCCGGTGCCCGCGAACCCGGTTCGCGTATTGGATCGGGATCCGGCGCTGGCCCTCCTGGACGAAGATGATCGAGAAGATGATCAGCAGACCGACGATGCCAAAGGCGAACAGCTCAAGCCAGTCCGGGCTGGTGAGGAACTGGACGACGGCCGGTGGGACTCGCGACACGATGCCGGCGAAGATGATGAAGCTGATGCCGTTGCCGATGCCCTTTTCGGTGATCAGCTCGCCCAGCCACATCAGAAGGATCGAGCCAACGGTGAGCGCCAGGATCATCGACAGGCTCTCGTATTTCTCGAAGCTGAACGGCGTGGTGTAGGCCGTCAATCCCTGACTCGCGTCCGTGGCCTGCACGTAGCTGAGGATGCCGTACGACTGAAGCGCGGCGAGCGGGACCGACAGCCAGCGGGAGTAGCTGGTGATCTTGTTGCGGCCGTACTCACCCTCTCGGCTCAGAGCCTGCAGCGACGGGATGGTCGTCTGCAGGATCTGCATGATGATCGTGGCGTTGATGTACGGGTTCAGCCCGAGTCCAACGATCGACATCCGCCGGATGTCGCCGCCCGAGAAGAGTGTCAGAAGGCCGAAGAAGCCGTTGTCCCCTGCCGACTTTTCCGACAGGATGGCCGGATTGATTCCCGGAATCAGCACGTGCGAGAGGGCACGGTAGATCACGAGGATCAGCAGGACGAACAGCAGCCGCCGACGGATGTCCGGCGCGCGGAACGCGTTCAGCATCGACTCGAGCATGGCTCAGGCGCCCTTCTTATGCTTCAGAGCCGGCTTCGTCAGCCGAGCTCGTCGGGGGGAGGGTCTCCGCAGTTGGTTCGGCCTTCGGGGCCTTCTTGGGGGTCGCGGGAGCGGCCGGGGCGGCCACTTCTTCGATTTCGATCAGGTCGTCTCCGGCCGTCGGGAATTCGAGTACCTGCGCAGTGCCGCCAGCTGCCTCGATCTTGGCCGTGGCGCTCTTGCTGAACGCATCGGCAACAATAAAGAGCGGCCTCGTCACGTCGCCGTGACCCAGAACCTTGAGCGGCTTGTCGAGCGTTCGAACGAGCCCGAGCGCGGCGAGGATATCAGGCGTGATCGCGACCGGGGCCGGTTTGGCCGACTTCGCGGCCTTCGCCGTGGTGTCGGTCTCGGGCGCGTCGAGGATGCCGGTCTCGGCCAGGGCTGAGATGCGGCCGACGTTCACGACCTCGTACTCGATGCGAAACCTGTTCTTGAAGCCACGGAGCTTCGGCAGGCGGACATGGATCGGGGTCTGTCCACCCTCGAACCACGGCTGGATCGAGCCGCCGGTTCGAGCCTTCTGGCCCTTAGTGCCGCGTCCGGCCGTCTTGCCTTTGCCGGCGGCGATGCCACGACCGACGCGGGTTCGCGCCTTGTGACTGCCTTCAGCGGGGCGAAGGTCGTGCAACTTCATAGCTTCTCCTCGGGAAGCTCTTCGACGGACACGAGGAAGCGGACCTGACGGACCATCCCTCGCGTGGCGTCGTTGTCGGGCACCACGACGGTGTCGCCGATGCGGTCCAGCCCGAGCGCCCTGATCGTGCCGCGATTGCGGGCGATGTGGCTGATCGTGCTCCTGGTTTGGGTTACGCGAAGCTTACCGGCCATTGCCAACCTCCACGGGGGCGGGCTGACCGGGGACGAACGAACGGACGCGGACGCCGCGCATGGCGCTGATCTCCTCGGCCGAGCGCAGGCTCTTGAGGGCCTCCATCGTGGCCCGGGTGACGTTGACGGGGTTGGTCGAGCCGAAGACCTTGGCCAGGATGTCGCGTATGCCAGCGGCTTCGACGACGGCGCGCACTGCGCCACCGGCGATGACACCGGTACCTTGAGAGGCCGGCTTCAGCATGACTCGCGACGCCCCGAAGTCCATGCGGACCTCGTGCGGGATGGTCGTTCCGACCATGGGGATGCGGATGATGTTCTTCTTTGCGTCCTCGACGCCCTTGCGGATGGACTCGGGCACTTCGCCGGCCTTGCCGAGGCCGACACCAACGTGACCGTTCCCATCGCCGACGACGACGATGGCGCTGAAGCTGAAGCGACGGCCGCCCTTGACGACCTTCGCGACACGGTTGATTTGGACGACGCGCTCTTCGAGCGTCAGCTTGTTCGGATCAATCCTGGCCAAGTGATCAGCTCCTTCGCGTCAGAACTCGAGGCCGGCTTCGCGGGCGGCAGCCGCCAGCGACTTGATCCGTCCGTGATACCGGAACCCGGCCCGGTCGAATACAACCTGCTCGACCCCCGCGCTCTTGGCGCGTTCGGCGATCAGGCGACCGACAGTCTTCGCCTCGTCGGTTTTCTTCTGGCCGGCCGCTCGCAGCTCCTTTTCGAGGCTGGAGGCGGAAGCCAGAGTCTTGCCGGACGCGTCGTCGATCACCTGGGCGTAGATATGGTTGAGGCTGCGGAAAACGGCCAAGCGGGGGCGCTCGGGCGAGCCCGAGAGGCGAAGCCGGATCCGCTCGTGCCGCTTCTGGCGCGCGGCCCCGCGGGTTACCTGCGTCATCGAACTCCCTCCGGCACTTGCGGAAGCAATTGGCACGTTAGCGGCGAAAGCCGTTGACGCTTCGTCACGGAGTGGCTCACTTCTTACCGCCGATCTTGCCGGCCTTGCCGGCCTTGCGACGGATCTGCTCGCCGAGGTAGTGCACGCCCTTGCCCTTGTAGGGCTCCGGCTTGCGCGTGGCTCGGATCTGGGCGGCGACCTGCCCGACCAGCTCCTTGTCGATTCCGACGACCGCCAGCTTGACGGGCGTCTCGATCTCGAAGGCGATGCCGTCCGGCGGCACGATCTCGATCGGGTGGCTGTAGCCGAGGTTCAGCTGCAGCTTGTCGCCGACCTTCGTCGCGCGGTAGCCGACGCCGGTGATCTCCAGCTGCTTTCGGTAGCCGTCCGTTACGCCGATCACCATGTTGGCGACGAGCGTTCGGGTCAGGCCGTGCAGCTGCTTGTGGTGTTTGGCTTCGGTAGGCCGCGTCACGGTGAGGGTCGAACCCTCCATGGCAACGGTCATGTCCGGATGAAGCGCTCGGGCAAGCGAGCCCTTGGGGCCCTTGACGCTGATGTTCCGACCGACGATCGACACGTCGACGCTCGGCGGAACCTGGATCGGCAGACGACCAATTCGCGACATCGCCGGCCTACCAGACGTAGGCCAGGACTTCACCACCGAGCTGGGCCTTGTGGGCCTGAGCGCCGGTCATGATTCCCTGGCTGGTGCTAACAATTACGAGGCCGAGTCCCCCGAGCACCCTGGGGATCTCGGTCTTGCGGGCATAGACCCGCAAACCTGGCTTGCTGATGCGCTTCAGCCCCGAGACAACCGGGGCCTTGCCATCGACGTATTTCAGCGTGACGCGCAGCACCTGACGTGCGCCCTCGTGCTCCTCGTTGACTTCCGCAATGAAGCCCTCCTCCAAAAGGATTCGAGCGATCTCACGCTTGGTCCGCGAGGCCGGGACGACAACGTCCGCGTGCCGCGCCCGCGAAGCGTTGCGGATGCGAGTCAGCATGTCCGCAATCGGATCGGAGACGTTCATCGGTTACCTACCAGCTCGACTTTGTGACGCCGGGCAGCTCGCCAAGCAGCGCCCGCTCGCGGAAGCAAATGCGGCACAAGCCAAAGCGCCGCATGAACCCGCGTGGGCGGCCGCAGACGAAGCAGCGGTGGTAGGCCTGAACCTTATGCCGCGCCGGCCGCTTCGCCTTGGCGATCATCGATTTCTTAGCCATGGCTTCTCCTCCCCGCCTAGCCGGCGAAGGGCATGCCGAGGAGTTCGAGCAAACGCTTCGATTCCTCGTCGGTCTTCGCCGTCGTCACGATGCTGATCTCCAGCCCGCGGAGACGGTCCACCTTGTCGTAGTCGATCTCCGGGAACGCGAGTTGCTCCCGAAGCCCCAGTGAGTAGTTGCCGCGTCCGTCGAACGACTTCGCCGGCACGCCGTGGAAGTCGCGGATGCGGGGTAGCGCGAGCCGCGTGAGCCGCTCGAGGAAGTCCCACATGCGATCGCCGCGGAGGGTGACGCGGGCCCCGATGGTGTTGCCGGTGCGCAGTCGGAACTGCGCGATCGACCGCTTCGCCTTGGTAGTCACCGGGTGCTGGCCGGTGATCGCGGCGAGGTCGCCAACTGCGGCGTCGACGGCCTTCGGATTGGTGAGCGCCTCTCCGAGGCCGATGTTGACGACGATCTTGGAGACCTTCGGAACTTCCATCGGATTGCCGTAGCCGAATTGCTTCTGCAGTGCCGGAACGGCTTCATCGTGGTAGCGCTGCCGGAGGCTGCCGCTCATGCCCCTGCCTCCAGTTGCTCGCGGCAATGGCCGCACACTCGAACGCTCTGGCCACTGCCAAGGCGCTCATGCTTGACTCGGGTGACGCGGTCACACCGCGGGCAGACGATCATCACGTTGCTGACGTCGAGCGGCATCGGCTTTTCGACAATTCCGCCCTGCTGCATCTGCGGTGCGCGGTCGTTCTGCATCTTCTGTCGCGGCTTGGTGTGCCGCTTGGCGATGTTCACGCCAGAGATCACGACAGACAGAGGCCGGCTGGAGGCGCCCCGCCAGAACCCGCCCTTCGCCTCTCCGTTTGGATTGCGAAGGACGCGCTCGATCTTGCCGCGCTTGCCGGCGTCCTTGCCGTGAAGCACGACGACGGTGTCACCGGTTCGGATCTCCGGAACCTTGTTCTGCGCCATCAGAGCACCTCCGGCGCGAGCGAGACGATTTTCATGTAGTTGCGATCCCGCAGCTCGCGGGCAACGGGGCCGAAGATTCGCGTGCCCCGTGGGTTGCCCTGGTTGTTGATGAGGACCGCCGCGTTCTCGTCGAAGCGGATGTAGCTGCCGTCCGGCCGGCCGTATTCCTTGGCCGTGCGAACGATCACCGCCCGAACGACGTCGCCCTTCTTGACGGGGGCGTTGGGGATAGCCTGCTTGACGCTGGCGATGATCACATCACCGACGCCGGCGACAGTCTTCTGCGAGCGGCCCATGACCCGGATGCACTGGATCGTTCGAGCGCCGGTGTTGTCGGCAACCCGAAGTCGGGTGTATTGCTGGATCATTGAGCGGGCTCCGCGTCAGACGCAGGCTCCGCNNGCTCCGCATGCTCCGCATGCGCCGCATGCTCCGCATGCGCCTTGCCCGGGTGGGCTGCGCTATGGATGGCCTCGTCCGTCTCTTCTTCCTCGACGACCGGGCCGGTCATCGAGGCCTCACCGGCACGGGACACGATGCTGACCAGCCGCCATCTCTTGGTGGCCGAGAGCGGTCGCGACTCCTCGATCAGGACGGTGTCGCCGACGCGAGCCTCGTTCTCCTCGTCGTGAGCCTTGAACTTGCTGGTCAAGCGGATGACCCGCTTGTACAGCGGATGCCGCGTCATGCGCTCGACAGACACGACAATCGTCTTGTCCATCTTGTCGCTGACGACGCGGCCGACCTTTGTCTTCCGCTTTCCCTGCACTGCTGCTCCTGTCATCGCGTGATCTCCCCAACCGCGCCGGCGGGCTGAGCCGCCGTCTGGGAGCGCTCGTCGCGGCGCTCTCGCTGCACGGTGAGGATCCGCGCGATTGTTCGTCGGGTTTGAGGGATTGAGCTGTAGTCCTTGAGCTGTCGAGTATTGAGCTGGAAACGGGCCTGCCAGAGATCCTGCTTAGCCTCTCGCAGCTGCTCGTCGAGCTCCCCGTCAGACAGGGCTCGAACCTTATCGATGTCCATCTGCCAGGCCTTCCTTGACGATGACTCTGGTGGCCACCGGGAGCTTGTGGCTGGCCAGGCGCATGGCCTCGACAGCCTCGACCTGGTCGACGCCGGCCATCTCGAACAAGATTCGACCGGGCTTGACCACGGCCACCCAGTGGTCCGGGGCGCCCTTGCCGGAACCCATTCGGGTTTCAGCAGGCTTCTTGGTCGCGGGCTTGTCCGGGAAGATGCGGATCCAGATCTTGCCGCCGCGCTTGACCGAGCGGGTCATGGCGCGTCGAGCTGCCTCGATCTGGCGGCTGGTGATCCAGGCCGGCTCGGTCGTGGCAAGGGCAAATTCGCCGAATGCCACTGTCGTGCCGCCCTTGGCGATGCCGGACATCCGGCCTCGCTGGACCTTGCGGTGCTTGACCTTTCGGGGCATCAACATCGCTACACCCCCTGCCCGACGACGACAGGCGCGGCGACCGGCTCGCGGCGAGGCTTCTCGGCCGCGATCTCGCCCCGGTAGATCCAGACCTTCACGCCGATTCGACCGTAAGTCGTCAGGGCATGGACCTGGGCGTAGCTGATATCGGCGCGAAGCGTGCCAAGCGGGATTCGGCCTTCCTTGTCCCACTCGCGACGGGCCATCTCGGAGCCGCCGAGGCGACCCGCAACGGCGATCTTCACGCCCTTTGCCCCAGCCTTCATGGTCCGCTGGATCGACTGCTTCATCGCCTTCTTGAAGGCAATGCGCCGAGCCAGCTGCTGGCTGATGTTGGCTGCGACCAGGGCGGCATCGAGCTCCGGCTGGCGGATCTCCTTGACCTCGAGCTTGACCTTGCGCTTGGTCAGGGCGCCGACCTGCTGACGTAGCAGTTCGACGTTGGCGCCGCCCTTGCCGATCACGATGCCCGGCTTAGCCGTGTGGATCGTGACCGTGACGTGGTTGATGCCACGCTCGATCTCGACACCACTGACGCTCGCGCTGACCAGCCGCTTGATCACGAGCTGGCGGATCGAGATGTCTTCTTTCAGAAGGTCCGTGTAGTCCTTGTCGGCGTACCACTTCGCCGTCCAGGTGCGCGAGACACCCAGCCGGAAGCCGTACGGGTGAACCTTGTGTCCCATCTAGGCCTCCTGGTCTTCGACGACGATGGTGATATGGGTCATGGGCTTGTGGATCGGGAAGGCCCGACCCTGAGCCCGCGGCTGCCAGCGCTTGTGGACACCCGGGCCCATGTTGGCCTGGGCATCGACCACGACCAGATCCTCGGCGGACAGGTTGTGGTTGTTCTCAGCGTTCGCCGTCGCGCTCTTGAGAACGCGAGCGACGTCACGGGCAGCCGCCTGCGGCATGAACCGCAGCAACGCCGAGGCCTCTTCGACCCGCCTGCCCTTGATGGCATTCGTGACCAGTCGGGCCTTCCGCGAAGACCCCATTAGATACTTGGCTGTTGCTGAAACGCGCACGTCCTTGGCTCCTACTTGAGTGCGGACGAGCGCTCGGTGTGCTTTCCATGCCCGCGGAAGGTGCGGGTCGGGGAAAACTCGCCGAGGCGGTGGCCGACCATGTTCTCGGTCACGTAGACCGGGATGTGCTTCTTACCGTTGTAGACGGCAACCGTGTGCCCGATGAAATCCGGGAATATGACCGACGCCCGAGACCAGGTCTTGACGACCTTCTTCTCGTTGCGCTTGTTCATCGTCTGGACGCGGCCGAGGAGCCGCGACTCGACGAACGGTCCCTTCTTGACCGAACGCGACATGCCTCTCTCCTCTGCCTTACTGCTTGCCGTGTCGCGAGCGGATGATCAATCTGCTCGACGACTTCTTGCCAAGGCGGGTGCGGTAGCCCATGGCGGGCTTGCCCCACGGCGTCTTGGGCGGCATACCGGTGGGCGACTTGCCTTCGCCACCGCCGTGCGGATGGTCTCTCGGGTTCATGACGACGCCACGAACCTCGGGCCGCTGACCCATATGTCGGGCGCGCCCCGCCTTGCCCAGGCTCTGGTTCTCATGCTCGAGATTGGAGACCTGGCCGATCGTCGCCATGCACCGAAGCGGGATCCGACGGACCTCGCCCGATGGAAGTCGAACGGCGGCGTAGTCGCCCTCTTTGGCGAGGAGCTGGGCCGACACGCCGGCTGACCGGACGATCTGGCCACCCTTGCCCGGGACGAGTTCGATGTTGTGGATCGTGGTGCCGAGCGGGATGTTGGCCAGCGGCAGGGCGTTGCCGACGCGGGCCTCGACCTCGACGCCGGCGACGATGACGTCTCCGACCTTGAGGCCGTGGGGCAGAAGCATGTAGCGCTTCTCGCCGTCCTTGTAGTGAAGCAGGCCGATGCGGGCCGACCGGTTGGGGTCGTACTCGATCGTGGCCAGCTTCGCCGGCACGTCGAACTTGTCGCGCTTGAAGTCGATGATGCGATAGTGCTGCTTCTCGCCCCCGCCGCGATGGCGAACGGAGATCCGGCCCTGGTTGTTGCGGCCGGAGCCACGCTTCTGCGCCTCCAGAAGCGGCTTGTAGGGTTCCTTGGTGGTGACTTCCTCGAACGTGGACCGGGTCATGCCCCGCATGCCAGCCGAGGTCGGTTTGTAGCTACGCAGCGGCATATCAGACTGCCTCGAAGAACTCGATCTTCTGGCCAGGGGCCAGAGTCACGATTGCCTTGCGCCAGGGTGTCGTCCGGCCGGCGATGCGGCTTCGACGCGTCCCGCCGCGCTTCTCCTTTGACTTGGTCGTCAGAACGTTCACCGCTTCGACCTTGACCTTGAAGATCTCTTCGACGGCGGCTTCGATCTGGATCTTGCTGGCGTCGTTGGCAACGGCAAACGTGTACTTGCCGCGCTGCGACTCGTCCATCGACTTCTCGCTGATGACGGGGCGGAGGATGATCTCGTGGGCTGAGAGGCTCACGCGTACACCTCTTCCATCTTGCTCAGGGCCGGCTGCTCGATGACGACTGTGTCCGCGTTGAGCAGGGCCACGACGTTGAGCGAGTCGGCTCGAATGACCTCGACGCCGGGGATGTTCCGGGCCGAGAGGATGAGCGTCTCGTCCGTGCCCGGAGCCACGATCAGGACCCGGCCTTCAGACCGACCGAGGGCATCGAGGATGCCGATGATGTCGCGCGTCTTCGGCTCGGTGAGCCCGAACCCGTCGACCACGCGGATCGCGCCGTCGTCGAGCTTGGCCGTCAGCGCGCCGCACAGGGCGAGGCGCTTCATCTGCCGCGGCAGTCGCTGGGCGTACGAGCGCGGGTGCGGTCCGAAGACCACGCCGCCGCCCTCGAACTGGGGCGACCGGATCGAGCCCTGGCGGGCGCGGCCGGTGCCCTTCTGGCGATACGGCTTCTTGCCGCCGCCGGAGACCTCGCCGCGGCGCTTGGTGTCGTGGGTACCGAGGTGGCGGCCGGCCAGCTGGGCGGTCACTACCTGGTGGAGCACGGCCGTGTTGATCGGGGCCGCGAAGAGCTCTTCTGCGAGCTCGACTTCGCCGATCTCCTCGCCCGTCCTCGAGTAGAGGGTCGTCTTGGGCATCGCTAGGCCTTCTTCACGAGGATCAGCCCGTTGAGGGAGCCGGGGACGGAGCCCTTGACGAGCAACAGGTTGCGCTCGGCGTCCGCGCGGACGACTCGCAGCTTCTTGACGGTGGCCCGGGCGTCACCCATGTGGCCGGCCATGCGCATGCCCTTGTAGACGCGGCCCGGCGTGGTGCCAGGACCGATCGAACCGGGGGCGCGGTGATGGTCGGAGCCGTGGGTCTTTGGCCCGCGCTTGAAGTGATGGCGCTTGATGTGCCCTGAGAAGCCCTTGCCTTTGCTCGTGCCCACGACATCGATGATGTCGCCGGCGGCGAACAGGGTCACGTCGAGCTTCTGGCCCACCGTGTAGGCCACGTCGGCGTCGCCCTTGTCGTCGAGGCGGAACTCACGGATGACCGCGAGTTTCGGCAGGTTCTTGAGCTGTCCGATTTCGGGCTTGGTGAGCTTGCCCGACTCCTCGATGCCGAGCTGAACAGCCGTGTAGCCGTCGCGCTCGGGCGTTCGAAGACGGGTCACCGTATTCGGCTCGACGGCGACGACGCTCACGGGGATCATCGTTCCATCAGCCTGAAAGATCTGCGTCATACCGACCTTGCGGCCGATGAGTCCTATCGACATCGGGTCACATCTTGATTTCGATGTCGACGCCCGCGGCGAGCGAGAGTCGCATCAGGGCGTCCACGGTCTTCGATGAAGGCTCCAGGATGTCGACGAGCCGCTTGTGTGTACGGATCTCGAACTGCTCCCGGCTGTCCTTGTCGATAAACGGTGAGCGCAGGACGGTGAACTTCTCGATGCGCGTCGGCAGCGGAACGGGACCGACGACGTCCGCGCCGGTCCGCTGGGCCGTCTCCACGATCTGCGCCGCCGACTGATCGAGCAGTCGGTGGTCGTATGCCTTGAGGCGGATTCGGATCCGCTGCCTTGCCATGTCTGCCTACTCGGTGATTGTGGTGACGGCCCCGGCGCCGACAGTGCGTCCACCCTCGCGGATGGCGAAGCGCTGTCCAACTTCCAGAGCGATCGGGGTGATGAGCTCGACGCTCATGTCGACGTTGTCGCCGGGCATGATCATCTCGGCACCCTCGGGTAGTCCGATGGCGCCTGTGACATCCGTCGTGCGCATGTAGAACTGGGGCCGATAGCCGTTGTAGAACGGGGTATGGCGACCGCCTTCCTCGCGTGAGAGGACATAGACACGGGCGATGAACTTGGTGTGCGGCTTGACGGAGCCCGCCTTGGCGAGGACCTGGCCGCGCTCGATGTCATCGCGCTCGATGCCACGCAGCAGGCAACCGACGTTGTCGCCGGCCTGGCCCTGATCGAGCAGCTTCTTGAACATCTCGACGCCGGTGACGACGACCTTGCGGGTCGGGCGGATACCGACGATCTCGACCTCATCGCCGACCTTCACGATGCCGCGCTCGATGCGACCGGTGGCGACGGTGCCACGGCCCTTGATGCCGAAGACGTCCTCGACCGGCATCAGGAAGGGCTTGTCGATCGGGCGCTCCGGAGTCGGGATGTAGGAGTCGACCGCATCGAGGAGCTCCTGGATGCAGGCATACGCCGGGTCGTCGACCTTGCCGGTGGCCTCGAGGGCCTTGAGAGCGGAGCCGCGGACGATCGGGATGTCGTCGCCCGGGAAGTGGTTCTTGGTGAGAAGCTCGCGGACCTCGAGCTCGACGAGGTCGAGCAGCTCGGGATCGTCGACGGCGTCGCACTTGTTGAGGAAGACCACCATGTAGGGGACTTCGACCTGACGGGCGAGCAGGATGTGCTCGCGGGTCTGGGGCATGGGGCCGTCGGTGGCAGCCACGACGAGGATGGCGCCGTCCATCTGGGCGGCTCCGGTGATCATGTTCTTGATGTANNACGTGGGCGATCGCGATGGTGATGCCGCGCTCTCGCTCTTCGGGAGCGTTGTCGATCGAGTCGAAGGCGCGGAACTCCGCCCCACCCTTTAGGGCGAGGTACTTGGTGATCGCCGCGGTGAGCGTCGTCTTGCCGTGGTCGATGTGGCCGATCGTGCCGATGTTGACGTGCGGCTTAGTCCGCTCGAACTTCTTCTTCGCCATCGCGGCTACTCCCTCGCTCCTACTGCGGGCTGGGTTGGACTGATCAGACTCGGGACTTTTGAACGAGCTCCGTCGCCAGATTGGCGGGGACCTCGGCGTAGTGCGACAACTCCATCGAGTAACTGGCGCGACCCTGGGTCATCGACCGCAGGTCAGTTGCATAGCCGAACATCTCGGCCAGGGGGACCCGCGCCCGGACCACCTGCGTGGAAGCGCGCGACTCCATCGCCTCGATGTGACCGCGGCGAGCGTTGATGTCGCCGATGACGTCACCGAGGAACTGCTCGGGCATGGTGACCTCGACCTGCATCAGCGGCTCGAGGATCACCGGCGATGCCTTTTGGACCGCTTCCTTGAGGGCCATCGAGGCGGCGATACGGAACGCCATCTCGCTCGAGTCGACCTCGTGGAACGACCCGTCGAAGAGCGTCACCTTCACGTCCACCATCCGGTAGCCGGCATACGGACCGGTCTCTAGGGCCTCGCGGATACCCATGTCGATGGGCCTGATGTATTCGCGCGGGATGATGCCGCCGACGATCTTGTCGACGAACTCATAGCCCTTGCCCTGCTCGTTGGGCTCGACCTTGATGACGACGTGGCCGTACTGGCCCTTGCCGCCGGTCTGCTTCACGTGTCGATAGTTGGCTTCCGCCGTGCGGCGGATCGTCTCGCGATAGGAGACGCGAGGTCGGCCGACGTTGGCCGCCACCTTGAACTCGCGGACCATGCGGTCGACGAGCACGTCCAGGTGGAGTTCGCCCATGCCGGCGATCCGGGTCTGGCCACTCTCCTCGTCCGTGTGGACCCGGAAGGTTGGGTCTTCCTCGGCGAGTCGCTGCAGCGCCAGAGCCAGCTTGTCCTGGTCGGCCTTGGTCTTGGGCTCGATCGCGACTTCGATCACCGGCTCCGGGAAGACGATATTCTCGAGGACGATCGGGTGATCGGGATCGCTCAGGGTGTCGCCGGTGTAGGTCTCCTTGAGGCCCACGGCCGCGGCGATGTCGCCCGCGTACACGATGTCGATCTCTTCGCGATGGTTGGCGTGCATCTGGAGGATGCGGCCGATCCGTTCCTTCTTGCCCTTGGTGGCATTGAAGACATACGAGCCGGCCCTGAGCTGACCCGAGTAGACACGGAAGTAGGCCAGCTTGCCGACGTACGGGTCGGCCGCGATCTTGAAGGCAAGGGCGGCGAACGGCTCGTCGTCGTTAGCGGTACGGACCACTTCGGCATGTGTCACCGGCTGCTCGCCGATGACGGGCGGCACATCCAGCGGCGAGGGCAGGTAGTCCACGACCGCGTCGAGCATCGGCTGGACGCCCTTGTTCTTGAGGGCGGAGCCCGCAAGCACGGGCACGATGCGGTATTCGAGGGTCCCGAGCCGGAGGCCGCGCTTGATGTCGGCGGGGCTGAGGTCGTGGCCTTCGAGGTACTTGTGAGTCAACTCGTCGTCCATCTCGGCGACGGCCTCGACCATCTTCTCGCGCAGCGCCTTGGCCTCTTCGAGCAGCTCGGCGGGGATCGCGATGATCTCCTCCTCCGCGCCCAGGTCCTCGACCTTGTAGATGATCGCCTTCATGGAGATGAGATCCACGATGCCGCGGAACTTCTCCTCGTTCCCTATCGGGAGCTGGATCACTACCGGGCGCGCGCCGAGGCGCTCGCGGATCATGTCGACGCAGCGCCAGAAGTCGGCGCCGGTGCGGTCGAGCTTGTTGATGAAGCAGATGCGCGGCACGCGGTAGCGGTCGGCCTGGCGCCAGACCGTCTCGGATTGTGGCTCTACACCGGCCACGCCGTCGAAGACAACGACCGCGCCGTCGAGGACGCGCAGGCTGCGCTCGACCTCGACAGTAAAGTCCACGTGCCCGGGCGTATCGATGATGTTGATTCGATGATCGCCCCAGGTACAGGTAGTAGCCGCGGCAGTAATCGTGATGCCGCGCTCCTGCTCCTGGGGCATCCAGTCCATGGTGGCCGCGCCCTCATGGACCTCACCGANNATGATTCCGATGTTCCGCGTCTTAGCGAGCGGAACTAGACGTGCCACGAGTTCTCGTACTCCCTTAGCGGAGGCTTACCACTTGAAGTGGCTGAAGGCCTTGTTGGCGTCAGCCATCTTGTGGGTGTCCTCTCGACGCTTGACGGCGGCGCCGAGGCCATTCATGGCATCGACGAGCTCGGCGGCAAGCTTCTCCGACATGCTCTTGCCGTTGCGCTTGCGTGCCGCCTGGACAAGCCAGCGGACGCCTAGCGACATGCGGCGGTCGCCCCGGATCTCGACCGGGACCTGGTAAGTGGCGCCACCGACGCGGCGCGGCTTGACCTCGATGATTGGGGTCGCGTTGCGCATGGCCGACTCGAGGACCTCGATGCCGGGCCGGCGAGCCTGGGCCTCGGCACGGGCCAGGGCTTCTCGCAGGATGCGCTCCGAGAGATGGCGCTTGCCGTCGGTCATCAGCTTGGTCGCGAAGCGGCTGCCGAGACGGGTGGACGGTGCGCCCTGGTACTTGGTCTTGCGGGCAATGGTGTGTCGACGCGGCATGCTACTTCTTGCCCTTCTGCTGGGCGGCCTTCGCGCCGTACTTGGAGCGACCCTGCTTGCGGTCCTTGACACCGGCGGCGTCGAGCGTGCCCCGGATGATGTGGTACTTGACCGACGGCAGGTCCTTCACGCGACCACCGCGGACGAGGACCACGGAGTGCTCCTGGAGGTTATGGCCGATCCCGGGGATGTAGGCCGTGACTTCCATCTGGTTGGTGAGGCGGACGCGGGCGATCTTGCGAAGGGCCGAGTTCGGCTTCTTCGGCGTCATCGTGCGCACCTGCAGGCAGACGCCGCGCTTCTGGGGTGCACCGGGAATGGCCACCTGGCGCTGGCGAAGGCTGTTCCAGTTCTTGCGCATAGCCGGCGCCTTGATCTTCGAGATCTTNNGGCTGGCGGCCATGCCGCACGAGCTGGCTGATTGTCGGCACGGAGACGCTGCTCCTTTCGCTTTCTGCTACCGCTTTGGTTGATTAAGTTCGCGACCCGACGTCGGCGCGGCTTCCCGGCCGGGTTGGGCCCCGGCTCGAGTCCGATCGACGGGAACCTGCGCCCTTATGGTGGCCTCCGGCGTCCGATGGGCCGCCCTCGACGTGCACGGCACGGCGCGCGGACCCTGTCGCTACTTGGAGGCGATCTGTCTGGCGCGGATCGCTTCGATGACTTGGCGGGCCGTTCACGAACCGGCGGTTGCCGGTGGTCGCGATCGGTTTCCGCCGTCCGGGTGGCTCTTCCATCTCCGCGACTGGCACATGCCAATCGCGGCTTCCGTCGAAGCCACGAAGGCGGAGTTTATCAGCGGGCCCGCTCCTGCGTCAAACGTCTGTGTGGAGCCGCGGCGCGGCGCGGCGCCACCGGAAGCTGAGCCGGGAACGGAATCGCCACCGACCGGGGCCGGTGGCGATTCGTTGGGTTCGGTAGCAGCCGCTCGCTCCGGGCGGCCCGACGAGTGGCTACTTGTCGTCCTTGCCGATCTCGCCGAGGAGTTCCTCGATGCCCGGCAGCTCGGACTCCTCGCCTTCGCCCTTGCCCTCGCCGCTGATGGCGGCCAGGAAGGGGTTGACGAAGTCTGTTTCGTCCTCGCGAGGCTCGCCGCCGCCAACGCTGGCGGACAGGAGCGAGGCCAGATCGGCCGTCTCCTCGGACGGAAGCCCACCGGCCTCCTCGAGGAACGGGTTGTACTCGTACTCGGGACCGCGGAGTCGCTCGAGCGACTCGCCGGCGAGCGCCTCCTCGGCAGCCCGGCGCGCTCGCTCGCGAGCGGCGGCGATGTTGGCCGGCGCACCCGTCCCAGCCGGGATGAGCTTGCCGATGATGACGTTCTCCTTGAGACCGATCAGATGGTCCTTGGAGCCGTTGATGGCGGCTTCGGTGAGCACCCGAGTCGTTTCCTGGAAGGAGGCCGCCGCGAGGAACGACGACGTGTTGAGCGAGGCCTTGGTCACGCCGAGCAACACCGTCTGAGCCGTGGCGGGCTCGCCGCCCTCGGCCAGGACCCGGTTGTTGACCTCCTCGAAGTCGAGGCGATCGATCAGCTCGGTCGGCAGGAGATCCGTGTCGCCCGGCTGATCGATGCGAACCTTGCGGAGCATCTGGCGGACGATGATCTCGATGTGCTTGTCGTTGATCGTAACGCCCTGGCTGCGGTAGACCTTCTGGACTTCCTTGACCAGGTAGCGCTGGACGCTGTCCTTGCCCCGGGTCTCGAGGTACTCCTGCGGGTTGATCGGCCCGTCCGTGATGGCATCGCCGGCGCGGATATCGGAGCCGTTCTCGACCATGAGCTTGGCGTTGTGCGGAATGGCGTACTCGCGCTCGACCGTGTCCTCGGAGCGGACGACGATGTCGTCGCCCTCATGGACGAGGAAGCCCTTGGCCGGGGCGGTAACGTCGTTGGCCTTGTCGCCACCTTCTGCCCGGGCGATGACCTGACCGGCTTCGACCATGTCGCCGGCCGCTGCAAGCAGCTCGATGCCGGCGCCGAGGGCGATGTGGGTGTCGTACTGCTCGCGGCTCGTCACCTTGACGCGCGTGCCGGTGTCGCTGCGGACGATCTCCACGATGCCGTCGATGTGGCTGATCTCGGCCTTGCCCTTGGGGATGCGGCCTTCGAACAGCTCCTCGACTCGCGGCAGACCGGCGGTGATGTCCAACCCGGCGACGCCGCCGGTGTGGAACGTTCGCATGGTCAGCTGCGTGCCAGGCTCGCCGATCGACTGAGCGGCGATGATGCCGACGGCCTCGCCGATGCCCACCAGGTGACCGGTGGCCAGGTTTCGACCGTAGCAGAGCCGGCAGACGCCGTGGCGCGCCTCGCACGAGAGCGGCGAGCGGACCAGGACCTCATCGATCCCGGACTCGTCGATCGCTAAGGCGATTGCCTCGCTGATCTCCTGGTTGCGTTCGGCGACCTGCTCACCAGTGGTGGGATTGAACAGATCGGCGGCGGAGAGGCGACCGACCATTCGCTTCTGGTAGGCGCCCTTTTCGTTGCTGGCGATCTCGGCCGACTCGGAGCGGGTGATCCAGGAACCTTCCTGGGTACCGCAGTCCTCTTCCCGAGTGATGACGTCCTGGGCCACGTCCACCAGACGGCGGGTCAGATAACCCGAGTCGGCGGTGCGGAGGGCGGTGTCGGCGAGGCCCTTGCGGGCGCCGTGGGTGGAGATGAAGTACTCGAGGACCGTCATGCCTTCGCGGAAGTTACTCCGCACCGGCACGTCGATGATGCGGCCCGACGGGTCGGCCATGAGGCCTCGCATACCGCCGAGCTGGCTGATCTGGCCCTTGTTGCCTCGGGCGCCCGAGTCGGCCATCATGCGGACCGAACCGAACGGATCGAGGCCGTCCATCATCGAGCTGGACAGATCGTTGGTGGTCTTCTGCCAGACGTCGACGACCTGCTCGTAGCGCTCGTCGTCGGTGATCAGACCGCGCTGGAACTGGCGGTCGATCTGGTCGACCGAAACGTCGGCCTCCTTGAGGCGACGGCTCTTGTCGGGCGGGATGACGATGTCGCCGACGGCGATCGTCATGCCACCGCGAGTCGCGTATTCGAAGCCGACGGCCTTGATCCCGTCGACGACGACGGCCGTCTCCTCGGGACCGAGGATCCGGTAGCACTCGTCGACGATCTTGCGCAGCTCGGTCCGCTTCATGTTCACGTTCTTGAAGCGGAGCCGATCGGGCACGATCTGGTTGAAGATGATGCGGCCGACGGTCGTCTGAACCCGGGTGTCGATGGCCGCTCCGGCCGCCTCGTCCCAGGCCTTGACCATGGCGATGACCGGCTCGTGAAGGGTGACTTCACGCATCTGGTAGGTCAGGATGGCCTCTTGCTCGCTGGAGAACAGGCGCATCTTCTTGCCCGCAACCAGCGGCTTCTCCATCGTCAGGTAGAAGCAGCCTAGGACCATGTCCTGGGTAGGGGCAACGACCGGGCTGCCGTCCGCCGGCGAGAGCAGGTTGGCGGTGGACAGCATCATCGTCCGCGCCTCTTCCTGCGCAGCAGTGGAGAGCGGGACGTGGACGGCCATCTGGTCGCCGTCGAAGTCTGCGTTGAAGGCGGTGCAGACCAGCGGGTGGATCTGGATGGCCGAGCCCTCGACGAGGACCGGCATAAACGCCTGGATGCCCAGGCGGTGCAGCGTTGGGGCGCGGTTCAGCAGGACCGGGTGGTCCTTGATGACTTCCTCGAGAACGTCCCAGACCTCAGGCCGGACCCGCTCGACGATGCGCTTGGCGCTCTTGATGTTGTGGGCGAAGCCCTTCTCGACGAGCAGGCGCATGACGAACGGCTTGAACAGCTCGAGCGCCATCTTCTTGGGCAGGCCGCACTGGTGGAGCTTGAGCTCCGGGCCCACGACGATGACCGAGCGGCCGGAGTAGTCCACGCGCTTGCCGAGCAGGTTCTNNCCCTGCTTGCCCTTGAGCATGTCTGAGAGGCTCTTGAGGCGGTGGTTGCCGGTGCCGGCAATTGCCCGTCCACGCCGACCATTGTCGATCAGCGCGTCGCAGGCTTCCTGGAGCATTCGCTTCTCGTTGCGAATGATGATCTCCGGGGCGCCCAGCTCGAGCAACCTCTTGAGGCGGTTGTTGCGGTTGATCACGCGGCGATATAGATCGTTCAGGTCCGAGGTGGCGAAGCGCCCGCCGTCGAGCTGAACCATCGGCCGCAGGTCCGGCGGAATCACCGGAATGACGGACAGGATCATCCACTCGGGCCGCGTGCCCGAGCGGCGGAAGGCCTCGATCAGGCGCAGGCGCTTGATGGCCTTCTTGCGGCGCTGGCCCGAAGTCGTCCGAACCTCGACGTGGAGCGAGCGAGCGAGCTCCTCGAGATCCATCCGGCCGATGATGTCGCGGACCGCCTCGGCGCCCATCGCGGCGTGGAAGATGCGGCCGCCGCGGCTGCCCGAGCCGTAGCGCTCGTCCAGGTAGCGGAAGTCGTTCTCCGAGAGGGTCATGAGCGACTTGATCGACTCGATCTCATCGCGCTGCTTGCGGATGTCGTCCTTGGCTCCTTCGGCGTCGCGGCGCAGACGCTCGCGCTCGGACTCGAGCTCGGCGTCGTTGGCGAGTTCGAGGTCGCCGATCTTCTGAGCGACGCTGCGCTCCTCGTCGGCCTCGCGCTGCTGGATCTCGGCGGTGACCCGCTCGGTCTCGGCAGCCGCGATCTTGCGGAGAGCGGCAGTGGCTTCCTTGCCGGCAGTGGCGCCGGCCGCGACGACAACCTCGCCCGTGATGGGATAGGCGATCGCCTCGGTGGCGGGTTCCTTGCCGAGAGCGCTCAGGAGCTTCTCGACCTGCTGCGCGGCTTCGACGATCTCTTCGGTGCGGGCCGTGCGCTGCAGCTCGAGCTCGCTCTTGGTAGTGGCGAGGGTCGCGGTCAGTTCGTCCTTCTGGCGGTGGAAGCGGCTCTTGAGCTCGTCCTCCAGGTCTCCGAGAGCTCGGCCGCCCTTGCCTCCCCTACCCTCGGCCTCGTCCTCGAGCGCCGCCAGGGCGCGCTTCCGCGCATCCTCGTCGACGTGGGTGACGATGTAGAGGGCGAAGTAAAGGATGCGCTCGAGGTTGCGGGGGCTGATGTCGAGCAGGATGCCAAGGCGCGACGGCGTCCCCTTGAAATACCAGATGTGGCTAACGGGGCTGGCCAGCTGGATATGGCCCATGCGCTCGCGGCGGACCTTGGAGCGAGTGACCTCCACGCCACACTTGTCGCAGATGATGCCCTTATAGCGGATCCGCTTGTACTTGCCGCAGTAGCACTCCCAGTCCTTGGTAGGACCGAAGATGCGCTCGTCGAACAGCCCATCCTTCTCCGGCTTGAGCGTTCGATAGTTGATCGTCTCGGGCTTGGTTACCTCGCCTGACGACCAATCGCGGATCTGCTCCGGACTCGCGAGTGAGATCCGGATCGCGTTGAAGTTGTTGACCTCGAGCATTCCTCTCCTCCACGCCACTGCCTGGCTCGGTGGCGTAGTTCGGACCGTGGATCGGCGCCGCCTGGCTGGCCGGGCACAGACGCCGCGTCATGCGCGTAGTTGGATCAGTCTTCGAACCCAGCGAGATTGATACCACCGAGATCCGGCATCGGGTAGGTGCCGGAATCTTCGGCGAAGCGGATCTCCTCATCGTTCTCGTTGAGGATCTCGACGTTGAGCCCGAGGCTCTGGAGTTCTTTGATGAGAACCTTGAACGACTCAGGAACACCTGGCGCCTGGATCTCCTCGCCCTTGACGATCGCCTCATAGGTTTGGACGCGACCCATGACGTCGTCGGACTTGACGGTGAGAAGCTCTTGCAGGATGTTCGCGGCGCCGTAGGCCTCGAGGGCCCAGACCTCCATCTCACCAAAGCGCTGGCCACCGAACTGGGCCTTGCCGCCCAACGGCTGCTGCGTGATGAGGCTGTAGGGTCCGGTCGACCGGGCGTGGATCTTGTCCTCCACCAGGTGGTGGAGCTTGAGCATGTAGATGTAGCCGACGGTGATGTCCCGATCGAACGCCTCGCCGGAGCGTCCGTCGCGGAGCTCGACCTTGCCGTCTTCCGGGAGCCCGGACAGGCGCAGTTCCTCGCGGATCTGCTCCTCCGTGGCGCCGTCGAAGACGGCCGTCGCGGCCTTGAGGCCACGCTCGTGGAGCGCCCAACCGAGGTGCGTCTCGAGGATCTGGCCGATGTTCAT
>PLNK01000145.1:66178-66431 GCA_003142755.1 Chloroflexota bacterium
GGCCGGCCATCTTGTCGCCGACGCTGACCTTGCGCTTCTGGGCTACTGAGACTCGAACCAGGCGGTTGACGCCCGGCATGAGCTCGTCGCCTTCCTCGCGGCTGAAGATGCGGACGTCGACGACCTTGCCGCGCTCGCCGTGGGGCAGGCGCAGGCTCGAGTCCTTCACTTCGCGAGCCTTCTCGCCGAAGATGGCTCGCAAGAGCCGCTCCTCGGCCGTCAGCTCGGTCTCACCCTTGGGCGTGATCTTGCC
>PLNK01000042.1 GCA_003142755.1 Chloroflexota bacterium
GCCAGCTGGTCTCCCAGGGCGGCGGCCCGGTCCATGTGGGCGGCAACGAACAGGTTCGCGGCGACCGTTGTCGGCGAGGGTTTGGCGGCTGGCTTCGCCGCGGTGGCGGGAATCATGGCCGCTCAACCGCCGGCGGGATCCCGTCCGTGGCCCGGGCCCCCGACCGACGAGCGGATGCCAGGTCGCCGTAGCGTGCTTCCAGCTCGCGCTTGCGGGCAGCATTGACGATCACGAACGTGCCCTGGGCCGCGACTAACTCCGTGCCGGTCTCGGCGTCGAGGATGGAGCCGGCCGTTGCGACTATCCGCCGGCGGTCCTCCACCACGCGACCGACCGCCCGCACCCGACGCCCGACGAACACAGGCTGCTTGAAGTCCACGCTCAGGCGAGCCGTGACACCCCAGGAGTCCCGCTCGATCAGCGACCAGGACATGACCTCGTCGAGGATGGTCGACAAGACGCCGCCGTGGACGACGCCCTCCCAACCCTGGAAGCGGTCCGGAATGACGAGCTCGGTCCAGCAGCAGCCCGGCTCCAGGTGAAGCTCGAGGTGCAGACCGGCTTCGTTGATCTCTCCGCATCCGAAGCAGGCATGGGGCTCTGTCTTGAGGACTACGGCCGCCTGCTTCTCTGCCTGGGCGAGGCGGTCGACGGCGGCCGGTTGCTGTGTTGCCGCGGCCGCGGCTGCGTCAGACATCGAGGTTCTGGACCTTCCTGGCCTCGGTCTTGATGAAGTCCTTGCGTGGCTCGACACGTTCGCCCATCAGCATGGTGAAGATCGCATCGGCTTCGGCCGCATCGTCCACCTCGGCCCGCAGGAGAGTCCTGGTCTCGGGGTTCATCGTCGTGTCCCAGAGCTGGTCGGCGTTCATCTCGCCCAGGCCCTTGAAGCGCTGGACCGTCACGTTCTTGACGGCGAGCTTCTTGACGATGGCATCGCGCTCGGCTTCTGACGCGGCGTAGTGGGTCACCTTGCCGGTGCTGACCCGGAAGAGCGGGGGCTGGGCGATGAAGAGGTAGCCGTTCTCCATCACCTGAGGCATGTGGCGGAAGAAGAACGTCAGGAGCAGGGTTCGGATGTGGGCTCCGTCGACATCGGCGTCGGTCATGATGATGATGCGGTGGTAGCGTAGCTTGGCCAGGTCGAGCGAGTCGCCGATGCCGGCGCCCAGGGCGATGACGAGGGGCCGGATGTTCTCGCTCGAGACGATCTTGTCCAGGCGCGCCTTCTCGACATTGAGCAGCTTGCCGCGGAGCGGCAGGATGGCCTGGAAGCGGCGGTCGCGGCCCTGTTTGGCCGAGCCACCTGCCGAGTCGCCCTCGACGATGTACAGCTCGCTCTTGGCGGGGTCTCGCTCCTGGCAGTCGGCCAGCTTGCCGGGCAGCGACATGCCCTCGAGGGCACCCTTGCGAATGACAAGGTCGCGGGCCTTGCGAGCGGCTTCGCGGGCGCGAGCGGCGGTGAGCGACTTCTCGATCATGCGCCGGCCGTCGGTCGGATTCTCGTCGAGGTACTGGCCGATGCCCTCGGCGACCGCGGCCTCGACTTGACCCTTGATCTCGGCGTTGCCGAGCTTGGCCTTGGTCTGGCCCTCGAACTGTGGCTCGACCAGCTTGACGCTGATGACTGCGGTGAGGCCTTCACGGACGTCTTCGCCGGACAGATTGGCATCGGCATCCTTGAGGATGCTGGCTCGGCGGGCGTAGTCGTTGAGCGAACGCGTCAGAGCAGCGCGGAAGCCGGTCATGTGGCTGCCGCCGTCGACCGTGTTGATGTTGTTGGCGAAGCTGAAGATGTTCTCCGCGTAGGAGTCGTTGTACTGGAGCGCGACCTCGATCGAGGTCGATCCTTCGCGCTTGTCGACGTAGATCGGCCGGCTGTGGAGGGTCTCCTTGTTCTTGTTGAGGTGGCGGACGAAGGAAACGAGCCCGCCCTCGAAATAGAACGAACGTTCTCGATCGGCCCGGTCATCGAGCAATCGGATCCAGAGACCCTTGTTTAGGTAGGCGGACTCTCGAAGCCGTTGGGCGATCGTGTCGAAGGAAAACTCGACGGTCTCGAAGACTTCCGGGTCGGCCTTGAATGTCGTGGTCGTGCCGCGGCGGTCGCCCTGGGGGCCGACCTTGCGGACGGGCGTTGTGGGAACGCCGCGTGAGTACTCCTGGGCCCAGACGGATCCGTCTCTGGAGGATTCGACGCGGAGCCATTCGGACAGCGCGTTCACCACGCTGACACCTACGCCATGGAGACCGCCCGAAACCTTGTAGCCGCCACCACCGAACTTGGAGCCGGCGTGGAGAACCGTGTGGACGATCTCCAGCGCGTCCTTGCCGCTGGGATGCCGACCGACGGGAACGCCTCGGCCATCGTCTGTCACGCACACGGCGCCGTCTTCCAGCATCCGGACCTCGACGTGGGTGGCGTGGCCGGCCATCGCTTCGTCGATCGAGTTGTCGACCACCTCCCAGACCAGGTGGTGGAGGCCTCGCACGTCGGTCGAGCCGATGAACATGCCGGGGCGTCGGCGGACCGGGTCGAGCCCTTCGAGAACCTGGATGCTATCGGCGTTGTAGTCGCTCGAGGCGGACTTGCGCGAACGCCGCGACGCTGCCGGCTGACTGGTGCCGGTCGTCGATCCGTTCGTCGATCCGTTCGACGATCCGTTCGCTGCGCGCGGGGTTTCCTGGGTCAAGAGACTCCTCCGGTCAGGCGGTCGAAGAGGCGCGACAGATCCTCATCGCTGTAGTACTCGATAACTATCCTTCCGCCCTTCCGTGAGCGGGCAAGCAGAACCTTCGTGCCCAGTGCGCGACGGAGGTCCTCCTCGATGCGATCCATATCCGAGTCGGGATCGGTCTTTGTGTTGCTGGGCGTCGCCGGTCGCTCCCGCAGCCGGCGGACCAGTTCTTCGGTCTGCCGAACCGACAGGTCGCGAACCATGACCGATTCCACCAGCTGACGTTGCCCCGTGGGCGATGCTCCCGCCAGAGCTCGGGCATGGCCTTCCGTGATGTGGCCCTCGCTGAGCGCCTGCTGAACGGATGGCTCGAGGTCCAGAAGGCGGAGTGTGTTTGCCACAGTCGACCGGGCGCGACCCACGCGGGCGCTGATCTCGTCCTGGGTCAGTCCAAACTCGTCGGCCAGCTGCCGATAGGCGTGGGCCTCTTCCATTGCGTTCAGGTCGGCCCGCTGAACATTCTCGACGATCGCGACGGCCAGCTGGTCCCGCTGTGCCATCTGGCGAACGACGGCCGGGACATGGTCCAGGCCCGCCATCTGTGCGGCGCGAACGCGGCGCTCGCCGGCCACGAGCTGGTAGCCGTCAAGGACCTCCGTGACAAGCACGGGCTGAAGGACGCCATGCATGGCGATGCTGGCGGCGAGCGACTGAAGAGCCTGCTGCTCGATCCGCTGGCGAGGTTGATATGGGTTGCCGCGGATCCGCGAGATCGGAATCTCGACCGGCGCCCCTCCGGAGGAACTGGTTTGCGGAATCAGCGCCCCAAGTCCACGTCCCAGGCCCGTGTGCCGCTCGACTGGCGGCGGCGTCAACGAGAGCTCCGGTCGGCGGCCTTGGGGTTGTCTTCGACCTCTGCGTCGCCTTCACTCGAGGCCGAGCGGGCCACCGGCTCGGGCTTGCCATCGCGCTCGCGGAGCTCAGCGGCAAGCGCCGAATATGCCTCCGCGCCCTTGGAGTCGGGTCGGTAGAGAGCAATCGGCAGACCGTAGCTGGGCGCTTCAGATAGTCGAACGCTACGCGGAATAACTGTGTCGAACACGGCTGGGCCCAAATGCTTCCTGACTTCTGCATCCACCTCGGCCGACAGGTTGGTCCGCGGGTCGTACATGGTCAGAACGACGCCCTTGATCGCCAGATCTGGGTTGAGGTGGTTCCGAACCAGGTTGATCGTGGCGATGAGCTGAGAAAGACCTTCCAGGGCGTAGTACTCGCATTGAATAGGGATTACGACCGCGTCGGCGGCGGTGAGCGCATTGACGGTCAGCAAGCCCAGCGAGGGCGGGCAGTCGAGGATGATGTAGTCGTACGAATCCACCAGATCGGAGAGGATTCGCGCCAGACGACGTTCACGTTGGGGGAGCGGTGCCAGCTCGACCTCAGCGCCCGCCAGCGAGATCGACGATGGAACCATCGACAGGCCGGGAATGGCGGTTGTCACGATCAGATCGGAGACCCGCCTGTCTTCGATGATGGCTTCATAGATGGAGTGCCGGATCTCGTCGCGATCCAGACCGAAGCCGCTCGTGGTATTGCCCTGAGGATCGAGGTCGATGACGAGAACGGCGTCGCCGGCGAGGGCCAGATACGTCGAGAGATTCACAACAGTTGTGGTCTTGCCGACGCCACCCTTCTGGTTGGCGCAGGCGATGATCTGGCCCACTCAGGTCCCCATTTCGGTCATCGGCACGTTCAGAATTCTACCATTCAGGGCAGTCCTCCGGGTTCGAGGAGCCGCTCGCGCGAAGAACGAGGGATGCGTTTGGCTCAGGCCGATACCACAGGCCACGCTCGCATGCGACCCTACAGGACGATCCTTGGCTGTGGCTTACGCGGCGCTCACCAATCCCAAGTTGGAACGCGATCGGCCCGCGCGATCTGGTCTGGGAGCGCGACTTCGCCGTATTCGACTTGTGCCGCGGAGCAACAGACGAAAGTCCTGGTTCGACAACAGGCACCGGCGGGAATCGGCGGCCTAAGGATCGCGGGAGCTCCCTGGATTGGCGGTGGCGTGGCGTGGCGCGGTCCCTCAGAGCGCCCGGGTCACGTTGCCCAACGTTTCCATGCATGGCGAAGCGACCACCGCGCTCGGCCCGACATTCGTCCTACCCTTCTCAGGGAGGTTGTTTCACGTGGAACAGCCCCGAACGGGGTACCTGAGAGGCCCAGTGAGCGGGGCGTCGCCCAGCTGCGGTCCGGTGTCTCGGGATAGTGTCCGAAGAGGCTGTTCCAGCGGTTCACCTGCGCCGCGAGTCCAGCCGTGGTGCGTTCCGGCACCGCGCACCACGCTGTGCACCGCTCCTACGCCGGAGATAAGGGCCCGGCAACTGGGGCGAACTCGACGTCGGCCTGGCCTGCGCACTTGCAGCGCGGATGGCAGGCCCTGCCCAACGTCTCTCAGGTTCCAGACCGCGACTCCGAGCTCGCCGCGCCCCAGATCGACGCTGCCTCACGGTTCGGCCACTGCTGGAGCCAGAGGCGCGGCGCCGCTTCCGGACCGTCCAGTGTTGGCTCCGATTTGCCCTCGGCCCTATACTCGGCCAGTCGATGCCGCTAGTCGGTCGCACTCCTGCTACCGGAGTGCCACTCCAACCCCGCTAATTGAGGGCTGGCCGCAATGGGTCCCGCATTCGCTGCGGTCGGCGCCGGCATCGCGGCGCTCTTGGAACTAACGATCGCGTCGCGATACCAGTTCGCCGACGCTCAGCTTCAGGTGTCGCTCGTGTTCGCCGTCGCCGTGACGCTCGTGTACGGCTTCGAAGAAGGCATGACCTGGGCTTTCGTAGGTGGCTTGTCGCTGGACCTGCTCGCTATGCGACCGCTCGGGTCGAGTGTCTTTGAGCTCTTGAGCGCGGTCGCCATGGCCACCCTGGCCGAGCCGCTTCTCTCGCGATCTCGGTATTTCGGGTGCGTAATTGCCGTGCTCGTGCTGACCCCCGTCTTTCTGGTGATCTCCGACGTGACTACTGGGCTCTTGCAGCCCGTAGCCCCGCCACTTCATCCAACTGGTCTTCTCGCGGCGGCCTTGCTGAACGCGATCCTCGCAGCCATCGTGGCCCCGCTCGTGATCGGAATCAAGAGGAGAGGGGAGCAACGAGAGCGCGTGATCTGGTGGAGGTAAACCAATGAGCGCCCCGCTTGACGGCTATCGCAGCGAGCCGAAGAACGTCTATCGCTTTGGAGCATTCGTTCTGGTCGTTGCCGTCGGCATCACGGCCCTGTCCACGCGGATGGCTTACCTCCAGATAGTCCAGGCTCAGGCCGCCTATCAGGCAGGTGCCGACACCCAGCAGACGGCCGCCCAGTCCGTTGCGTCCACGAGGGGCCTCATTTTTGACGCGACCGGGAAACCGCTGGCCACCAACGTGGTGGACTACTCGGTGACGGTGACGCCGAGCGACCTGCCACTTGATCAGGAGACGACCGTCGCCTATCGACTCGGGGCGGTCCTGAACCTTGATCCCATCTATATCGAGACCAAGATAGACAGCACCACCGGGTCGTTGTACGTGCCGGTCAAGATCGCCGATGGCATCTCGGCGCAGATCGCCAGGTTCATAGAAGAGAACTCCGACGCCCTGCCCGGGGTAGAGGTCGTGGTGTCGTCAAGGCGCCAGTACCTGCAGCCGACCCTCTTCTCCGACATCATCGGATATGAGGGCCAGATCACCGCATCTCAATACAAGAACTGGCAGGCACTGGGCTACTCGAATGCCGACATCGTCGGCCAGGCCGGGCTCGAGAATCAGTACGAACAAGTGCTGCGGGGTACCTATGGCACGCAGAAGGTTGTGCTCGATTCAGCGGGCAAACCCATCCCAGGGCTGGTCAACACCACGGGCGACCCGGTTCCCGGTGACTCGCTGACGCTGAACATCGACATTCAGGAGCAGCAGTACGCCAGGGACGCGCTTGCCTGGGGTCTCGACGCCTCCAAGGTCACGAAGGGCGTGATCATCGTCGAGAACCCCCAGAACGGGAAGATCCTGGCGATGGTTAGCCTGCCCAGCTACGACGACCAGGTCTTCTCGGACGGCATAAGCGACACAGCGTTCCAGAAGCTGCTCTCCGACCCGGACCAGCCGCTCCTCAACAAGGCAATCGGCGGCCAGTACGCGCCGGGATCGACCTACAAGCTCGTCACCGGTACCGCTGGGCTCGCGTCCGGGCCGCCGCTCACTGCCCCGCCGGTCGGCGGCACCGTGGGCAGCCTGACCCCGTCAATCGACACTTCCAGCACGCTCCTGTCGGGGCCGTTCGTCGTAATCGGCGACCGGCCATACAAGGAGTGGAACGACCAGGGCTGGGGACCGCTGAATATCTACCAGGGCGTCGCCTACTCGAGCGATACGTTCTTCTACCAGCTGGCTCTCCTGGTCGGTATCGACAAGCTGACGTACTGGGCGGATCAATACGGGTTTGGCAAACCCACCGGAATAGACCTGCCCGAGACAGCGACAGGGATCGTTCCCACGAACGACTGGAAACAGGCCAACTACAAGTACCCCATGTATCTGGGCGAGATCGCGCAGGCAGGGATTGGGCAGGGTTACGACGCGTCCACGCCGCTCCAGCTCCTCGACGCCTACTGCGCCCTCGCCAACGGCGGGACCGTATGGCAGCCGCAGGTCGTCAGTTCCATCAAGAACGGAGCCACCGGCGACGTCACGACCATACAGCCGGTCGCCGAGAATCGCCTGAAGTCCCAGGATGGCAAGCCCATCTCGCCGGACGTCCTCACGACGATGCGCATAGCCACCCGCGATGTCGTCACGTCTAGGCACACGGGCAACCTTGTGGACCTGCCGATCAAGGTCGCCGGCAAGACCGGAACCGCCGAGTTCAACCTCCCCGACAAGAACGGCAACCTGCCGTATCACGAGTGGTTCGTCGGCTACGTCCCCGCCAACCCATACGTGGACGACTTCACGAAGCCGGACTCCCAACTCGCAGTCCTGGCCTTCATCTACGGCGCGGACACCTACGCCAACGTGGCCACGGAGGTGGTCAAGCTCTACCTGATGAAGCACTACAAGTTGAAGGGCGACCCGTTCAGCGTACGCACCGACGGCTACATTCCGCCGTGGGTCGCGAGGACGACCAACTTCTACGGACAGAACACGGCTCGGGACTGACCGGCGACTGACCCATGAGTATCCTGCGCGGCGAAACACTACGACTCAGGGGCTGGGCGCCCAAGGCTGGCTGGCTGGCCTGGCGCAACTACGACTTCCAGCTCACCACGTACGCGATCCTGCTGACACTGTTTGGCCTGGCCATGGCCTACAGCAACAGCGTGGGCTCGAGCCACGTGCCACTCACTCTCGCCTCGCCCTTTGTCCGCAGCATCATGTGGGCCGTCATTGCGGTGGTGGTCCTCGGCCTGACCACCGTCTTCGACTACAAGTGGCTGCGCTCGTTGGCCTGGCCGTTGTACATCATCAACATCGGCCTCCTCATCCTCACTCTTCGCTTCGGTGGCGGGACCGGTGAGGCGGGCTCCGCGGCCCGCTGGATTCAGGTTGGTGGCTTCCAGTTCCAGTTCAGCGAGCTGGCCAAGATCATCATGGTCGTGGTCTTCGCCGCCTACCTGGCCGACCATCAATCGACCATCAAGTCGCCGTGGACGATCATCGGCGCCCTTGTCATCCTGGTCCCGCCCTGGATCCTGGTCATGCTGCAACCCGATCTGGGCACGTCGCTCGTGCTGGTGGCCACGATCACAGGCTTGCTATTCATGTCCGGAGCGAGCTTGTTCTGGCTTGGCACCCTGGCCGCGGCCGTCGTGGCGGCGATCCCGTTCGTGTGGTCGCACATGGCCGACTACCAGCAGGCCCGACTTCTCACCCTACTCAATCCCGGCGCCGACCCTCAGCATGCCGGTTACCAGATCCACCAGGCCGAGACGGCCGTAAATGCCGGTGGCTGTTGCGGCAAAGGCCTGACCAACGGGAATGTCGATCTACCCGTTGGGACAACCGACTTCGTGTGGGGCGTGCTGGCCGAGGAGCTCGGATTCATTGGTGGCATGGTGGTGCTGATCCTGTTCGCGCTGCTACTGTGGAGATTGCTTGCCTGCTCGTGGCGCTCGAACGACCCGTTCGCCACGTTCATCGGCTGTGGAATGGCGACCATGATCTTCTTCCAGGTATTCGTGAACGTGGGCATGGTCATGGGGCTCGTCCCCGTGACGGGCATCCCGCTGCCGTTCATCACCTACGGTGGAGCCTCGATGGTCAGTCTGGCCGCGGGTCTCGGCTTTATTCAGAGTACGAACCTGCGTCGCGAGAGACCCGAGTGGTAGCCGAAGCGGTTCGCGGCAGTCGCGGCACTTTGATCTGATACGCCCGGCCGCAGGCCAGGCCAGGAGTCCAACGTGCAGCGAGCCACCGAACGATGACGACACGAGATCGGAGTCAGCCCCTCCCCCCAACGGCGCCGGGCGGGCCGCTCCACCTACCCCAGTCGTCCTCGGCGCCGGACCCAGCCCGGGCGTCCACCCTGGCGCCGAGCGCCGGAACGCCGTTCTACTCACCCGAGCCGCTGTCCGGGTCCACTGTCGAGCGGATACTGGGCCGCGTCCGCAAGCCCGGCCGGTACGCCGGGGGCGAATGGAACTCCGTTCAGAAGGACTGGGCGGCGACCGCGCTCAAATGGTGCTTCGTCTATCCCGATCTGTACGAGATCGGGATGAGCAACCTCGGGCTGCGGATCCTCTACGAAGTCCTCAACGATCGACCCGACCGCCTCGCGGAAAGATGCTTCGCCGCCGACGTCGACCTCCAGGCTGAACTGCGCCGGGCTCACCTCCCGCTTTGGAGCATCGAGACGAGGCGGCCATTGCGCGACTTCGATGTCGTCGGACTGAGCCTGGGCTACGAGCTCGTCTTCACGAACGTGCTCGAGATGCTCGACCTCGGCGGAGTGGGCCTGACCACGGCCGAGCGGTCGGATACCGACCCCCTGGTCATCGCCGGAGGCTCGATCGTTCTGAACCCGGAGCCGGTCGCTGAGTTCCTCGACGCCGTCGTCCTGGGCGAGGGGGAGGATGTCGTTCTCGAGATCAGCGATGTCCTCGAGTCACTCGGCTGGAATCGCCGGNNCCCTGAGTGGGGAGTGGCGCCGTGGCGTGGACCGGACCGCGGCTCTGCGCGCCCTGGCCCAGATACCCGGCGTATACGTGCCCTCGTTCTACCGGCCTCGGTACCGGGCCGACGGCCGCTTCGACGCCCTCGACCGACTCGTGGAGGCTGCGCCGGCCGCAATCACCGGGCGTATCGCGGCCGATTTCGAGACCCGCGTGCATGGCATCCGCCAGCTCGTGCCCAATGTCGGCATCGTGTTCGATCGGGCCCAGATCGAGGTCATGCGCGGCTGTACCCGAGGCTGTCGCTTCTGCCAGGCCGGCCTGCAGTCGCGGCCGCTGCGGGAGCGATCGCCCGAGGTTGCCGTAGCGGCTGCGGAGGCAATCCTGGATTCGACCGGCTACGAGGAGATCGGCCTGACGAGCCTGTCGACGGCCGACTACTCGTACGTTCGCGAGGTTGCGATCGCGCTTCACGCCAGGCGGCCCGAGACGGTCCTGTCGCTGCCGAGCACGCGCGTCGATGCCTTCACGGTCGATCTCGTCGATGCCATCGCGCCGCATGGACGCCGAGGTGGCTTCACGTTCGCCCCCGAGGCCGGCAGTCAGCGCCTTCGCGACACGATCAACAAAGGGGTGAGCGACGAGGAGATCGCCCGCTGTGCCCAACTGGCGTTCGATCGAGGGTGGAGCGCGGTCAAGCTCTACTTCATGATCGGCCTGCCGGGCGAGACTCTGGACGACGTTCTTGCGATTGCGGCCATATCGCGTCGCGTGCTGCAGATGGGCCAGCGGCGCCACGGCGGCCGGGCGCAGGTCAAGGCGAACGTCTCCACATTCGTGCCCAAGGCGATGACGCCGTTCCAGTGGGACGGCCAGGACTCGACCGCTGAGATAGACGCCAAGGTCGTCGCTCTACGCAAGGCGATGCACGGCAAGGGTCTGACGATGTCGTGGCACGATCCGAGCAGCTCGCTGCTCGAGGCGGCCCTGGGACGTGGCGACCGGCGCATCGGCGCGGTGATTCGCCGGGCCTGGCAGATGGGCGCAGGGCTGGACGCCTGGGACGAACACTTCGATTTCGCCACGTGGCAGGCCGCATTTGCCGAATCGGGGCTCGACCCAGCCTGGTACGCCCAGCGCGACATACCCACCGACGAACCGCTGCCCTGGGCCCACCTGGGCGCCGGCGTCTCGATGGAGTTCCTGATGCGCGATCGAAAGCGGGCGCTCGCGGCCAGGGCCACGCCGGACTGCCACTGGGGTCCGTGTTCCAACTGTGGCGTGCCCACCGCGACAGGGTTCGCCTGCGACACGGGCGAGCAGGGGCCGCGCGAGATGCTGGTCACTCTGGGCGACGACGGCCCGGGCTGGCGGTATGTCGGCCCGCCGGGAGACCCGAGACGGGCCGCATCGCACGGAGCGGGCCGATCGCGGGCGGGGACGGGCGACCGAGGGGCAGACACTCCACCGAGCGGGTCGGCCGAGTCAGATGCCGCGGCCAACGGCGACGCCGGTGATAAGGTGGCGGAAGACCGCGGCGAGCGGCGTGGTTGGCCATACGATCTTCTGGGGACCGATATGCAGTCGAAGAGCGCTGGGCTGAAGGGTCTTGCGTCGCTGGTGGAGGCGGCCGGCGGCGAGTCCATGGGGTGAACTCGGGCGAAACCACCCTGGAACTCATCCGGCTCTTCGTTCTGCTGGTCGGCGCCGCCGCGTTCGTCACGCTGCTGGCCCGCCGCATCAACCTGCCCTACACCGTCGCGCTTGTTGCGTTCGGCCTCGTGGCGGGAGCTTTCGCACAGCCGCTACGCCTGGAGATCACCCCGCAGCTTGTGCTCGTGGTGCTCCTGCCCGCGTTGATCTTCGAGGCCTCGTATCAGACCGACTTCGCCAAGCTCCGGCCGTCCCTCGGGGGAGTGGCGCTGCTGGCCGGGCCGGGCGTCTTCGTCAGTGCCGCCATCATCGCCGCGGCGCTCCATCTCGGGGCCGGACTGGCGTGGTCGGAGGCGTTCGTGGTTGGCGCGATGCTCTCGGCCACCGACCCCGCGGCCGTCATCGCCACGTTCAGGCGGCTGAGCTCGCCGAGGCGCCTGGCCACGCTGGTCGAGGCCGAGAGCGTCTTCAACGACGGCACCGGCATCGTGGTCTTCGCCATCGCGGCCGACTTCGTGACCCGGCCCGTTGGGCCGGTGGAGATCGGCGTCGCATTCGTGTCGGTAGTGGCCATCTCCGCTGCGCTCGGCGCCGTTGCGGGCTTCGTCGCGTCGCGGATCCTGCCCAGCGTCGGCGACCACCTCATCGAGATCAGCCTGTCCGTGGTGCTGGCCTACGGCACCTATCTGGCGGCCGACGCACTCCACCAGTCGGGGGTCATCGCCACGGCCGTCGCCGGAATCGTGCTGGGCAGCTACGGGCGCAGCCGAGGCCTGTCGAAGCGAACCGAGGAGGCTCTCGACACGGTCTGGGAGTTCGTCGCCTTCCTGGCCACAGCCTTCATCTTCCTGGTGGTTGGTTTTGCCATCGCGGCGCACTCTCTGGTCGACGTGGCCGGGCCGATCGCCTGGGCCATCGTGGCGGCGCTCGTTGGCCGGGCGGTCATCGTCTACGGGCTGCTCGGCGGCTGGCGCCTGGCGCGGCGGGCCTGGTGGGCGCGGTCACAGCCGGACTCCGGCGCCACCGACGGGGCCCGTCGCGAGCTCCGCGACGGGGGCATCCTGCCATTCGACTGGCTTCATGTCGTGTTCTGGTCGGGTCTTCGAGGCGCTGTCTCGACTGCCCTCGCGCTGTCGCTTCCGATCGATTTCCCCAACCGGGCCCAGCTCCAGGGCATCACTTTCGGCGTCGTCCTGTTCACCCTGATCGTCCAGGCGACGTCGGCCGACTTCGTCGTCGGTCGATGGGGTCGCAAGGCCAAGGACTCCACGACCGAGCGGCTCGCACTGGATCGATCGGCCGGCGCGAGGCCCGACCGGACCGTCGATGCCGCCGCCGATCCGGAGTCGACGACGTGAGCGAGGTCGTTCAGCGCTGGCGGATCGTCTTCGCGCGCGACGACGAGGCCAGGTTCCTCTCCCACCTCGACGCCGTCCGGCTCTGGGAGCGTGCCTTTCGGCGGGGAGGGATACCCGTCGCCACGAGCGAGGGCTTCAGCCCGCGGCCCAAACTGATCTTCGCGGCGCCGCTCCAACTCGGCATGCTGGCGGAGTACGAGCTGGCCGACCTCTACCTGTCCGATCGGTTGACGGCCCCGGGACTGCGCGATCGGCTGGCGGCGGGCATGCCGCGCGGCTATCGGGTAGTCGACCTCTACGACGTCTGGGTCGGAGCCGCGGCGATCGCGCCGCAGCTCGCCGCCGCGGACTACCGCATGACGCTCTTGAATGTGGAACGGGCCGCGCTGGAGGCCGCGATCGGCCGCCTCATGGCCGCGGAGCGACTGCCCCGGCTCCGGCGGCGCGAGTCGAGGTCGATCGCCTACGATCTGCGGCCGCTCTTGATGACTCTGGAGGTTCGTCCGCCGGATCCGGCGGCTGCGCTCGCCGACACCACGATCGCGGCCACGGGCATCTGGATGAGGCTCCGCCACACGCAAGACGCCGGCAGCGGCAGGGCGGACGAGGTCGTGGCGGCACTCGCCGATGAGCTGGGCATGATCAGCCGGCCGACGGCGGTCGAAACGGAGGGCGCGACCTCGGGGGATGTCTCAAGCTCGGCCTCGCAGCCTGCGGCAGCCGCGGCCCCCTCGCAAATCGAACTGGTCCGGCCGGTCCGCGAGCGGCTGTGGCTCCAGGGTGAACTGGCCGGCTGAACGCCACCCAGCAGCGAGGCTCTCTCCTACGTCGCCTCGACGACCAGCGTCCCGCCGAGCCTGTCCTGCAGTCCCCGATGGCCGGCGTCGGCCACGGTCGTGACCAGCAGGAACACCTGGCAGGCAAGAATCAAAGCCACGATCGACAGGGCATAGCCGCCCAGCGTCAGCCCCAGCCCCTCGACCCAGAGAGGCGCTCCGACCAGCAGCCATCGCGTCGCGAGCCGTGTTGACTGGGGAGTGCTGCCGTAGACCGGGTCGCCGATCTGGAGCAAGAGCAGCCGTTGGCCGGGGCTGCCCCCCAACGACCAGGCTGCCCGCCAGAATGTGATCGAGACGACCAGTGTCGCCCCGGCCAGCAAGACGATGCCGGCATCCGGCTGGATCTCGATAGAGTCGATGACTCCAGGCGTGACGATTTGGAAGTCCCTGTGCCAGAAGCCCGCGGCGGCCAAGAGCCAGGTGACGATCGCCCAGGTGACGTACAGGAGGAGGATGTCGATGGCGTAGGCGGCGGTCCGCCGTGTGGTCGAGGCCGGCTGGAGTTGAGGTGGCAGGGTATCGGATCTGGTCGCCTCGGCCGTCGACCCGATGGCCGGCCGCATGTTGGTCGCGGCCGCCGGACTGGCTTCGGTGTTGTAGGCAGCTTCAGCGCGAACGACCATCGAACTGCCGGTCAGTCGGTCGTGGAAACCCTGCCCGGACTTCGAGGCGGCAGCAGTAACAAGTCCGATCAGCGGCCACGCCAGGACCAGCAGGAGCATGGGCGCCGCGAGGACCGCCTGAGCCGACAACGTGCACTCGTCCGCGGCGGTCTGATCGAACAGCATCATGTGGTTGCCAAAGGCAGCGGTCACCGGGGCGCAGCTCGTGCTGGCCGACAGAAATGGGATTGCGAGCAGGGCCAGGCCGGGGGGCGGCACGAGAACGAGCCAGCGCAGGGCCGCGCGCCGCATCGACAGCGTGGCGCCGCCCGGCGCCCTGAGGTCGATGGCCAGCAGCCGGCCGCCGGGTGAACCGCCCCGCGACCACGAGGCGACGAAATACAGCAGGGAGCCGGCGAGCACCATCAGCCACCACACAGCGAAGTGGGACGGCTCGAGGTACAGGAAGTCGGCCGGGCGCGCCGCCGAGAAGCCGTCGCCGCTGAGGTGCGCGACCGTCAAGCCGCTTACGAACATCACTCCAAGGAGCGCCACCGCGGCCGTCGCCACCAGGGCGAGGTCTACAAGCGAGGCCGCGAGCCGGCGCGAGGGGCTGGCGTATCGCAGGCCCGGCGCAAGAGAAGAGATTGGCTCCGGGCTCGGCAGCCGCCACACCGACACGTGCCTCGTGGCGGTGCCCTCGGCGCCGCCGTTTGCCCTATTGGATACCCACGAGGACGAAGGCACAGTTCTGCCCCCATGACGCTCGGGCCGATCGACCATCGTGGACGAGCATACTCAACATGCCCGACAGATCAACCATCTATCCAGGCCGCCCATTTGCCCGGCCAGCGCACACCAGGCGGCGGCGTTCCGCCGGAATCCGCGTTTGACGAGGCCGACCTCGAGCCGTACACTCGCACTTCGCGCCCCGGGAAGCCGGGGGCGTCTTCGTGTCACGCACCCGTGGGGCAACCCTGCCCCGACAAATCCCTGAGGACCCATGTACGCAGTCATCGAGACCGGCGGCAAGCAGTACCGCGTCGAACTCGGCACCGAGCTCGAGGTTGAGTTGCTTGATGTCGAGCCGGGCCAGGAGATCAATCTCGACCGCGTGCTGCTGGTCGTAGATGGCGACAAATCCGCGGTCGGACAGCCCATCGTCGCAGACGCGGCTGTTAGCGCCCAGGTCGTGCGGCAGACTCGGGGCGAGAAGACGATCTCGTTCAAGTACCGCCCCAAGGCCCGCCGGCGCGTCAAGAAGGGCCACCGCCAGGAACTGACGGTCCTGAAGATCACCGACGTGCGACTCGGCGAGAAGAGCGCAGCGGCAGAGGCCAAGGTTGCCGAGGCCGCCGCCGAGGCTGAGAAGAGCAAGGTCGCCAAGGCCGCCGCCCGTCAAGCCGCCGAGGACGCCGCTCTGGCCGAGAAGCTCAAGGCGCGCCAGGCCCCCGCGGCCGACGCCGCCGCCCCGAAGGCCAAGGCCGCCCCGAAGGCCGCCGCCAAGGCCGCC
>PLNK01000121.1 GCA_003142755.1 Chloroflexota bacterium
GCGGTTCGTGGAGCCTGGGCCTCGAGCTTGGCCTCGAGCACACCGGGGCCGAGGTAGCGGAAATACCGGGCATGGGGCCGATCGACGACTACGCGGCGATCGCCGAGCTTTCGGCCCTGAAGGGGCCGTTGTTCAGCCATGTTTAGAGATGTCCCTCGTAATCACGATGTCTACCTTACCGCCGGGACGGACGACCGTCGGTAGGATCAGGACATCGGTTGTGTCGGCCAGCTGGTAGGCCCGCCACAGCAGGCCGGGCCACGACTGGAACCCGGACAGGACCACTCGCTTCGCCAGGCCGGCGGACACGAGCTCCACCGCCGCCTCGAGGTCCCCCAGGCCCGGCTCGAACTCGTGTGAGGCAGACGAGACGTGGGCAGCCAGCTCGGCCGCCAGGTGTTCGGCGACCTCAGCGTCCGCATCGGCGTCAGCGGCGGCATCGACGGCGTCGGCCGGGACGACCGGAAGCTCCGCCGAATCGGCGTCATCCGGACTGACCCAGGGGTCGATCCGGGCGCCAGCTCGAACCAGATGCAGGACGCTGTCCGCGAATGCCACCCTTCTACCCTATTCAGCGACCCACGAGGAAACAGGGCTGGCGGTGCCGAGCCGCACTCAACAACTGCTCAACAGGGTGGGTCGGACGGGGCCCGTGGGGTTACTAGCGGCGGCGAGCGGAGCCCAAGACGAAGAAGCGGTCGGTGGTGGAGATCTCGATCTCGTCGAAGCCGGCGTGGCCGAGGGCGGACTCGAGCTCGGCCGGCTCATAGAAGACCTTGCGGACGCGATATGTGGTGCCGTCATCGAGGCGGCGGAGCTGGACGTCGGCGGCGGGCGGTCGATGGTCGAGCGCACCCGACTCGGGGTCCGGGCGCGAGTCGATGAAGGCGAACAGGCCGCCGGGAACGAGCCATCGGGCAGCCAAACGGAAGAACTCGTCCAGGCGGCCGCGGTCGATGTGGCTGATCCAGAAGCCGGTGNNCCGGCGGCAGCGAGACGAGCTCGGGCCTTCTCGAGCGGCTCCGGCGCGGCGTCATAGAGGGTCGGATGGCCCAGCCTCGCGAGACCGGGCGACCACCAGCCCGTGCCCGCCGCGAGCTCGACGATTCGGCCGTGGAACGGTCGCGCGGCGAGCCACGCGGCGGCCGATTCGAGGTCCGCTCGCCAGTCGGCGTCGGCCGCCGGGCCGTGGGAGTAGCGGCCCCGGCGCAGGTACCAATCGTCGTACTCTTCGGCTCGGGCCGCGTAGTAGAGGACCATTTCGGAGTCGATGCCGTGGAACTCGTCCATGGCGAAAGGATCGAGGTCCGGGCCCGCGGCCGCAAGATGGTCAGACTGGCGCGACGTCGGCTAGAAGGAAAGCAACTCGCACGCCACATCCGTCCCAGAAGCCAGTCCGGTCAACCCTGGCCGGAGACCCACGACGGAACCGAGAACGGGGGACGAACACATGAGGACGATCGCGGCTCACAACCACCAACCGCGCGCCGGTCGACTCTGGCGAATGGCACTTGGAATGGTTGCGGTCGGCCTGCTCGGCGGCTGTTCGGTGGCGGGGCTCTCGCCTTCGGCATCGATCGAAGCGACTGCCTCTGCCTCGGCCAGCGCGTCGGCCAGCGCGTCGGCGGAAGCGACATCGACCGCGGTGGCGACCATGAGTGCGCTTCCCTCGCCGCTCGCCAGGTGCCCGGGCAACTCGGCGCAGACGGCTGCTGCCTCTGCCGCCCCGAGCGTCGTTCCCGCCCCCGCCGGCGCGTGGACGTGCCTCGATTGGATCGCGGCCGGCACGGCCTTCCCGCAGACACCGACCGCCGGCTCCGGCGACCTGTCCGTGCTTGCCGGCGTCTTTGGCTGGAGTCGCGGCTACGTGGGCTTCCGGTCGCTCGTGGACACGGCCGGGCCCGACGGCTCGAGCGCCGGGATCGCGGCTACGTCGTCGTCGGACGGGCTTCACTGGACGGCGGCCCGCCCGATGGACGTCAGCGGTCTCGGAGTGACGGATCATGTGACGACCGCCGTCGAGGGGCCGGCGGGCCTGCTCGCGGCGAGCATGTACATGTCGGGGGCGTGCGGTGGGCCGGCCTCGATCGATGCCCTGTGGACCTCGCCAGACGGCTTGACCTGGACTCGCGTCCAGCTGCCCGACGACTTCATCTCGGCCAGCGTCTACACGGTCGACGCCGGGTCGACCGGCTACATCGCGGAAGGCACTCTGAAGGACGGGAACACCCAGGCCGTCTGGCTGTCGAAGGACGGCCGGTCGTGGAGCCGGGCCCCATTGCCGCAGGCGACGATCGGCGAGGTCATCCTGCAGGGCGCCACCGACTTCTCGGGCGGCTTCGTGCTATCGGGCGCCATTCGAGGCGATGAGGGTTGCGGCGGCCCAAGGTACGTCACTCCGTCGCTGTGGTGGTCGGCCGACGGTCAGGCCTGGACAAGAAGCAAACTGAACGGCGCGGCGCCGGCAAGCGACTCGTGGATGACCCTGACTCGGATCAGCGACCGCTCCCTGATGGCGATCGCGAACGAATGGGATCAGACCAGCCAAACCTCCTCGGAGAAGGTCTGGTTCTCCACCGACGGCCAGTCCTGGAACCTCGTCGAGGCGCCCTCCAACCTGCTCGGAGCCGACGTGATCACGGATGGCAAGCGAGGCCTCATCGCCGTCAATCCAACAACCGACGAAGCTGCATTGCCGGTGATCGCAACGGTCGGCGACGACCTATCGGTATCGACGCTGAGTCAGGCCGGCGACGTCCCTAGACCGGGCTTTCTGCCCATCGCCAATTGCGCGATCGGGCCGAGCGGTGTCGTGATGCTCAACAACGACGGCTCCGAGCTATGGCTGGGAGTGCCGGCCGCGTCCTGATCGGGACCGGCTCATGCCCGCTTCGGGCTCGCCCAGCACCTCGCCGCCACGCCATGTCGCGGCTCCAAGCGCTTCCCAGGGATCGAGACCGACGGCGACCAGGCACTCGACCGGCCGTCGGCCAGCGGCCCATCGCGATACAGGATCGCTGTCATAGGGCGATCCTACCGCGACGCGAACCCTGCCGCGGCCGGGTAATCTGGTGGTGTGCAAACGGACCCCATCCACGAGAAGCTGAGAATCGGCGTCATCGGCTGCGGCGACGTGGCATACCGGCGCTACTTCCCGGCGCTGGCCACGCTCGCCGATCGCGTCGAGATCGTTGGCTGCTGCAGCGCCAGCGCGGCATCGGCCGAACGCGCAGCGGCTCACGTACGGACCTGGTCGGCGAATGCCACGGCCTACACGGACGTGGGTCGGATGCTGGCCGAAGCCAGGCTCGACGCGGTGTTCAACCTGACTCCGGCGCCGCTCCACACGCCCATCAACCAGGCCTGCCTGGACGCCGGCGTCCACGTCTACTCGGAGAAGCCGCTCGCCGGATCGATCGCCGAGGCGGACGCACTGATCGAGACCGCGGCCCGCATGAAGCTGCTGCTGCTGTGCGCCCCAGGCGTGGCGGTGACCAGGCGCTTCCGCTGGCTGTCAGAGATCGTCGACTCGAGGCGGTTCGGGCGGCTGACGCTCGCCGTCGGTCAATTCGCTCGACTGGGTCCCGCGACGTGGCGCGAGTACACCGGCGATCCCACCGTGTTCTACGGTCCGGGTGTCGGCCCGGTACACGATCTCGGAGTCTACCGGCTCCACGCCATGACGACGCTCCTCGGGCCGGTGCGCCGCGTTCAGGGGATGGGCGCGATCGGCATTCCGCACCGCATCGTGCGAGCCGGACCGCTGGCGGGCAAGGCGTTCGACGTGACCGCGCCGGACCAGGTCGTGATCAACCTGGAGTTCGCGAACGGGGCGCTCGGCCAGCTGCTGGCCAGCTTCGGCATCCCGGCCAGCCAGACGCCGTGGCTGGAGCTGCACTTCGAGACCGCCACGATCAGTTTCCCGGGCAGCTCGGACGACAAGGACGTTCCGGCGAGCGTGTTCATCGACGATGAGAGCCAGCTCGGCCTCGAGGGTTGGATCCACGGCGTCTTCCCTCCCCCGCCGTCGGACGAGTTCGAGGTCATCGAGACCGGGGCCCTCCATTTCATCGCCTGTCTGCGCGCCGAGGAGAAGCCGGTGCTGACGGCCGAGCATGCCCGCCACGTTTTGGACGTGATCCTGAAGGCCTACGAGTCGATCGCGGACGGCCGATCTCACGAGACCGAGACGACCTTCTGACGGGCATGCACGCGCCATCGTCAGCGAAGCTGACGCCGTCAACGACGTTGACGCCCGGTCGCCACATCGTCCCGCTGACCCACGGCGGACTGGATCGGCCCTACGCGCTGCAGGTTCCGGCGGGCGTGGCGGCTGGGCCGCTGCCGCTCGTCGTCGAGCTCCACGGGCGCGGCATCGACGCGGAGCGCTTCGACCAGCTGACCGGGTTCGGCGCACTGGCCGACGAAGCCGGCTTCGCCCTGGCCATGCCGAGCGCCGTCGGGGAGATGTGGAACGACGGCCGAATCGCGGCGGCGTGGGCGGTTCCACCCGACGACGTGGCCTACCTCGCCGCAGTCATCGACGACGCGGCTGCTCGGTGCCTCATCGACCCGCGGCGGGTGTTCGTCGTAGGCATGTCCAACGGCGCCGCGATGGCGGGCCGCCTGGCCTGCGAACTCGCCGAACGCATCGCCGCGGTGGCCCAGGTGGCGGGCACAGCCGGCGTCGACGTCCTGGCGGGCTGCCGCCCGGCCCGCCCGGTGGCGATCCTCGACATCCACGGCTCAGCCGATCGCATAGCTCCATACGAGGGCGGCTCCCGCCGCGGCCTGGCCGGACGCCTGATGCTTCGACGCGGCCTTGTGACCAGCGTGAGTGTCGATGCCTGGGCCGAGTTCTGGGTCGGCGCAAACGGTGCCGCGGCCGGGGCGGTAGTCTCGGAGCTCCCGCCCGACACCGCAATTCGAACCTGGCGCGGCCCGACGCCGGCCTCCGACGTCACGTTCTATCGGGTCGAAGGCGCCGGCCACACCTGGCCGAGGAGCCGTTTCACGCTCCCTGCATTCCTCTTCGGCCGGACGAGCCGCACGTTCGACGGGGCCACAGTCATCTGGGAGTTCTTCTCGACGCACGGCCGGCAGGTCGACGTCGCGCTCTAGGATCGGTTCGACAGCGGCGCAAGCAGCCGAAGCTCGTCGAACGGCGGGACGGAGGCGTCGGTGCCGACCAGATTCAGAACGACCTGGTCCGCCCCGGCCTCGAAGCGCTCGCGGAGCTTGCCGGCGATCCGATCGATGTCGCCCCAGGCGACGATGGCGTCGAAGAGAGCGTCCGAGCCGGGCTTCTCGAGATCCGACTCGGACCAGCCGATCCGCAGCAGGTTATTGCGGTAGTTGGTCGACCCGAGATAGAAGTCGAGGTGGCGGTTGCCGATCGCCCGCGAGGCAGCCAGATCGGCGGCGATGACGACGGGCAGGTCCGCGGCCAGAAACGGCTCCGGGCCGAGGATTCTCCTGACCTCGCTGATGTGGGCAGCGGTCGAGAAGTACGGGTACGCCCCGGCGGTGCGCTCGCCGGCGAGGCCGACCATCTTTGGTCCGAGGGCGGCGAGGATGATTGGCGGAACCTCGGCCTCCGGGCCACGCCACGGCGCCGAGCCCATCGCGTCGAGATACTCGCGCATGGCCGTCAGTGGCTTGTCGTAGTCGTGGCCGCGCATCTTGACAAGTGGGGCGTGGCTCACGCCCAGACCCAGGATGAACCGCCCGGGCCACGCTTCGGCGAGGGTCCGACCGCCGTTGGCCATCGCGGCCGCGTCGCGGGCCCAGATGTTGGCGATGCCGCTGGCTATCACGAGCCGCTCGGTCGCGCCGAGGTAGATCGCGCCCTGCGCGAACGCCTCTCGACCGAGCGCTTCGCCGTACCAGAGCGTCCCGTAGCCGAGCCGCTCCGTCTCGCGAGCGAACTCGCGCTGGACCGCGTTTGGCTGGCCGTTGAGCGGCCCGGCGAACACGCCGATCCGCCCGGGATCGATGCCGTGAAGTTTCGACAGGCTCATGTTGTCCTCGAGTCTACCGGCGGGCTGGCGTGGCGGGCATTGGCGCCGCGGCCGGCGTGGCGCCAGCGGCCGGCGCGGTTGAACCGACCATTGCTCGCTGTCCCGGCCGGCTCGAGCCACGAATCAGGCTCGTTACGATCCCCACACAGCAGACGAGCGCGGCCACGACGAAAGCATCGTGGATCGAACCCGCGAGCGCGGCGCTGTGCGCGGCCGCCGTCGGTGCGCCCCGTCCGAGCTCGGCAAGATGGACCGGCAGCCGCGTCGCCACGATCGCGCCGCTCAAGGCGATCCCCAGGGCCTGGCCGTTGACCCGCATCTGGGCCAACGTCCCCGACGCGATCCCGATTCGCGGCCTCGGCACGGAGCCAAGGACGGCGCTGCTGTTGGGGCTCATGAACATACCCTGTCCCACGCCCAGAAGGACAAGCCGCCAGACGAGGTCCGGCAAGGTGAAGTCCACCGAGAGCTGGGTGAGGCTCATAAGGCCCAGGGCCATGATCGCCATGCCCGCGCTGGCCAGGACACGCGGTCCGAAGCGGTCCGAGGCCATCCCGCTCAGCGGCGCGACGATGGCCATCGTCAGCGGCACCGGCGTCAGCAGCAACCCCGCCTCTATCGGTGAGAAGCCGCGTCCCTGCTCGAGCAGGAATGGCAGCAGGAAGGTCGCGGTGAAGAGGCCGGCAAAGGCGACCACCACGCTGGCCAGGCCGGCGGTGAAGGGTCTGATTCGGAAGAGGGCCAGGTCCACCATCGGCTGGATCGCTCGGCGCTCTGTGAAAATGAAGGCCGCGCCAAGGACGACGAAGGCGATCAACAGACCGACGATTGCCGGACTGGTCCAGCCCCATTCCTGTCCGTCGCTGAGGGCAAGCAAAAGGGCGAACAGGGCGACGCCCGAAAGAGCCGCTCCCCTGACATCGAACGACTGGTCCTTGCCCGGCTCCTCGGCCGGGAGAATACGGGCAGCCCAGAGAATCGCCAGCACCCCGATGGGCGCGTTGATGAGGAAGATGGCACGCCAGCTGGCGACCTGGGTGAGTACTCCGCCGAGCGCCGGGCCGAGGCTGAGGCCTATCGCAACGCTGATGCCGTTGAGGCCCAGGGCTCGTCCACGCTCACGGTCGTGGAACGTGTGAGCGACGATCGCCGGGCCCATGGCCATGAGCATCGCCGCGCCGACCCCCTGGACTACGCGGAAGGCCACGAGCGCTGCGGTGTTTGGCGAGACGCCGCAGCACACGCTCGCCAGCGTGAAGACCGCGAAGCCGACCAGGTAGACGCGCTTGAAGGTCAAAACCTCGCCGAGCCGGCCGAAGGGCAGCAGCAGGCTACCGACGACCAGCAGGTAGGCGACGACGACCCATTCGATCGTGGTCAGATCGACTCGGAAGTCGGTCTGGATCGCCGGCAGGGCAATGTTGACGATGCTGCCGTCCAGAGTCGCCATGAGCGACCCGAGCGACACGCTCGTCAGAATCAGCCACTTGCGTTCCATTGCGTCAACCCTAATCGATGCGGCCGATCTGAGCCTCGCGGTTGGNNTGCCGGATCGATAGGCCGCCTGCCCTTGTGCGGCCGCCCGCGCCTAGGGCTTGTCGACGATCTTCATCCCGGGAACCTGCGCCGCGGCCCGACGGAGAATCTCGGCGTCGTTGAAGCCCCGCATGCCGCTGACGGCCAGCGCCAGCTTGGTGCCATCGGCCAGGGTCGCCGGCAGCCCGCCGGGCCAACCGACGAAGTCCGGATCCATGAGGCCGAAAGGCGACGGGTCCAGCTGATTGCTGTAGACGAGCTCCTCGAACCGGCGGGTCGCGATGTTCGTGATCAGGACCTGCGTGCTCTTCTGCCAGGCGGTGTGGCTGGTGCCCCGCTGCTTCAGACGATCCGAGCCGAACATTCGGCCGTAGAACCGTCCGTTCTCCTCGATGACCATGACCGAAACGTTGCCGCCGGTAATCGACAGGTCGATCGGATCTGCGAGGAACTCGGGCAGCAGCCTTTCGACCGCGGCGATGAAGGCCTCAATCTGGGCGTTAGGTTGCGTCTGGTCCATCGAGTCTCCTCATCAATGGTTCGATGATGTTTGGCGTTCGACCAGGTCGGCGACCGCCGCGAGATCGAGCGCGTCTCTTCGTTCCGGGAACTTGTACGGAAGGATCCACCATCCTTCGGTGAACGAGGCCGATTCGCCCGGCGCAAGGCGCTCCTCGGGACCGATCGGTTCCAGCTCGCACAACCGGTCTTCGAAGTACCAGATCGATACGGTCTCGGCAACGATGTCGTTGTACATCCGGCCCGGATATACGGGAAAGCGCTTGACGAAGAGTCGGTCGGTCGTCGTCAGGTAGGCGAACCAGCCCGCGTACGAATCGATGCACAGCTTCGGCGACTCGGGCGTGTCGAAGATCTCCAGGAACCCGTCGCGGATCCGGACGTTCGGGTCGGCTGGCGCGAAGTTGGCCGACACGTAGTCGCTGCCGTACATCACGTAGCCGCTCGGGAACCGGCGCGGTTCAGTCAGCGGCACGACGACGATCCCGCCGCCCGGCGAAAGCGTCCTGCTCCAGTGGTGCCAGGCCTGATCTCGACCGGATTCGTTGACCATGGTCTGCGTGCAGCGCAGCCGGGAGCCCACCGGGTCGAGCTCGAACTCGCGCACGAGCCGAGCGCCGGTCGCGGGATCGACCTGGCTGGTCAGCCTGGCCACGCCCGAGGCATCGACCTCCGGAGACCAGGCGCCGAGCCAGAGCGTCGGGTGGGGCGCGATTGCCTTCTCCGGCCCGATGTCGCATCGGCCGCCACATGGATCGATCTCAGGCCCGCCGGGCGAATACATCCAGCCGGCCTGGTTCGGATCCAGCGCCATGAGGTTCTCGCCGCGCCACGAGTAATCGAGCACCAACCCGCCGCACTGGTGCCCAAGCGTGACCCGAGTCTCGTCGTTCTCCAGTCGGATGCAATCCGAGTAGCCGTGGAAATCCACCCTGCTCGTCTTGACCACTCGCAACGCTCCGCTAGCCGAGACTCTGACCGAAGCTTCGTCTGCGCAACTATGCCCCAGCCCGGCCGACAGCGCCGGCCCTCGTATTAGTGCGTCATGGCTGCACGCCCTATTCCGCGGCCGGTCCGCAGCCTCAACCTTCTGCCTGGCTGGCGCGTCATAGTTGTAGGGCCGGCATGGGACCGACCGTCTACAGAGGTCCAACGGGGAGATGGCCGCGGGTGAAGGGGCCGCATTGAAGCTGAGGGCAGAAGTCGTCGACCTCACATCAGTAGAGACGATGGAAGCCTTCGTCACCCGTGTTCTGCCGGGCGCATACCGCCTCGCCACGATCATGCTCCGAGACCCGGTCTCGGCCGAGGACGTGGCCCACGACGCGGTAGTGGCCGCGTGGGAGCATCGCTCGCGGCTGCGCGACCCCGACGCCGCCGATGCCTGGTTCGCCCGGATCGTGGCCAACAAGTGCCGAGACAGGCTCCGCGACCGATCGCGCCATCCTGTCGTGGAGTTGACGCCTGAGTCGGTGTCGATCGCCCCCGACTCGTTCCGCCACCTCGACGACCGGGACGAGCTCGGCCGGGCCATCGACGCGCTGACACCGGACGAACAGATCGTCCTCGGCCTCCGCTTCGGGCGCGACCTTCAGATAGCGGAGATCGCGCGGCGCCTCGGCCAGCCGGAAGGAACGATCAAGTCGCGCCTGCATTTGGCCCGAATGCGGCTCCGTGCCGCGCTCACCGCGTCGCGGACGCGGCAGGAGGAACATCGATGAGCGACAACGACGACCTCCGCGACCCGCAGCTCGACGGCTCGATCGCGTCCTACTACCGGGACCTGGCCGATGCGCCCGTGCCGGTGAAGCTACACGGCCGAATCGTTGGGACGCTGCAGACGCGACGCGGCGTCGGCGCCCGCCGTCGCGGGCTGCTCCATGACTTCTCGAAGTTCGCCCCCGCTGCCTTGATCGTGCTCGCCGTTGCTGCCATCGCGGTCGCCGCGCTGCCCTGGACGCAGCGTGGCGCGACGAGTGGCGTTGGCGCCACGGATTCAGCCANNCCGCAGACGATCTGGGCGGCGCCCACGGCTACGCCCAGCCCATTCCCGCCCGGGGCAATGCCGATCACGATCATCGACCAGAGCTCCTCGGTGCTGACCGTGGGCATCAACGACGAGACGGTCGGCCAGCTGAGCTGCGGTCAGACGGGCACATATGAAACATCGACGATACCCGCCCGTATCGCCCTGGGCGGAGGGACCTGGGACCAGTCGACGCCGGTCTGGGTTGTCTGGAGGGACCCATCCGTGATGATGTTCTATGACGATGGCCCACCGCCAGCGTCGCAGGCCTTCTCGGTCTGCCCGAACACGGTCGTGGACAGCGACGCCAGCGGCCGGGTCAGCTGGTGGCTCAGTGTCCCCGTCGTCAGCGGCACCCCCGCCGACTCGCTGATCAACGAGAAGATCGCGGCCACGGTCCTGGAGTGGACCCGCAAGTTCCAGGACTCGGTCCTGGCGGCGCCCGGCCTCAGCGTCAACGTCCAGGGGTCGTACCAGGCCTACCGTCCGGATGACCTGGGGCGGCCCTCCAGCCCGGTACCAGAGGCCAGGGCCAGGCTGCTGCCGCTCGTGTTCTCCTTCAAGGGTTACGGCGCATCGACTTCCAGCTTGCATGGGTACCTCACCTTCGACCTGACCGACGGGCACGTCATCGGACTCGACGAGCTATTCACGTCGCCGGCGGCCGGGCTGGCGGTCCTGTCGAACGAGACTCGCCTTCAGCTGGAAAGGGCGGGATACAGCCTGGATGCGTCGAGCACGGCTCCGAGCGCGAACAACTTCGCCAACTGGACTCCCACCGAGGGCGGGCTCCAGATCGACCTCCAGTCCGGCCAGGGCTGGCCGGCGAAGGCTGAGTCCGGGCCCGGGTTCCTGATAACGGTTCCGTGGCAGGACCTCGACAACCTGATCAAACCCGACTCGCCGGTACGTGCTCTGATTCCGTCAGGCGACGAGTAGCTCGTCCGCCCGGTGCCCAGCCCTAGTCCGCGACGACGCGGTAGCCCACCCCGGGCTCGGCGACGATGAGCTTTGCGGCGGCGCCCGACGGATCGGCCGCGGCGAGCTTGCGGCGGAGGCGACTGACGTAGACGTGGAGGTAGTGGCCCTCGTCGGAGTAGGCCGTGCCCCAGACCGCCCGCAGCAGCTTGCCCGCCGTCACGACCCGGCCCGGTTGCGACATGAGCACCTTGAGCAGCTCGAACTCGCGCGGGGTCAGCTCCACCGGCGTCTCCCCCACCCTGACCTCGTGGCGTGGCACGTCGAGCACGACCGAGCCGAGGTGCAGCCGGCCCTCGGTGTCGGCCTCGGGACCGGCGGCCCGCCGGAGCACGGCCCGCATCCGGGCATGCAGCTCCGACAGCCCGAACGGCTTGGTCAGGTAGTCGTCGGCGCCGGCGTCCAGGGCCGCCACTCGGTCTTCCTCGCGGCCCCGGGCCGAGACCACGATGATGGGCGTGGTGGCCTCGCGCCGGACGCGGCGGATCACCGCCTGGCCGTCGAGGTCGGGCAATCCCAGGTCGAGCAGGATCAGGTCGGGACGGCGGTTGGCCCACAGCCGCAGCGCCCCGCGAACGTCGCCCGCCTCGTCCACCTCGTGGCCGCGAGCGCGCAGGTTGCTGGCGATGGCGGCCCGAGCCGGCTCGTCATCCTCGACGATCAGGACCACGGCCGCACCGTCGGGCATCAGAGCTCGCCCGCCGGATCGGCCACGATGGCCCCGTCGGCCACGATGGCCCCGTCGACCTCCGGCTCCTTCGCCGGCTCTATCGCGTCGCCAGGCTTGTCTGGCGCCTCGACCGCCGGTTCGGGCGCCGGTTCGGGCGCGTCGCCGGGCATGCATGGCGCCTCGTCTTCGGCCGGCAGACGCACGACCACCGACAGGCCGCCAAGCTCGCTGGCACGAGCGATGACCGAGCCGCCCATCGCCTCGGCGAGGCCACGGACGACGGCCAGCCCGATGCCCGAACCGCCCTGGGACCTCGACCCCTGCCGGCGCGGCACTCGGTAGAACCGCTCGAAGAGATGGGGCATCGAGGTCGCCGGCACGCCCGGACCGGCGTCGTCGACCATGAGCCAGACCTCGCCCGGAGGAGCCTGGCTCGCGACCGCCCTGGCCGAAACCCTGATCTTCTTGCCGACTGCATAGCGCGCCGCGTTCTCGAGCAGGTTGGTCAGGATCTGGTCGACGAATATGGCATCGACTTTGACTGCCGACAGATCGAGCGGGACGTCGACCTCGATCTCGGAAGGAGCCAGTGCCGGAGCCAGGCGCTCGACTACAGGGTCGATCAGGTCGGCCAGGTCGTACAGCTCGAGCGACGGGTGGAGCGCTCCGCCTTCGATCCGGCCGAGGTCGAGCATGTTGCGGACAAGCCGACTGAGCCGCTGAGCTTCGAGGTCGATCGAGTGCGCGACGGCGCGGGCCTGGCCCGGCTCCCACGCCACGTCGGCGTCCTCGAGGCTCCCGGCCGCGGCCCGGATGGCGGCGAGTGGCGTTCGGAGATCGTGCGAGACCGAGTCGAGCAGCGCGGACTTCAGAGCATCGCTCTGGCGGGTCACCTCGACGGAAGTGGCCTCGGCTGCCAGGCGATCGCGAACGACAGACTGGCCGAGCTGGTCGGCGGCGGCAGACATCAGCCGGGAGTGCGACCGACCGGGAAATGGCTCGCCTTGGAGCCGGGTCGCCCACAACGAACCGATGACCTCGCCGCCGACGGCTATCGGAACCCGCAGGATCGTTAGCGGCACATCGTCGTGGAGTTGGCGGAGTCGGGATTCGCGCGCGGGACCTTCCGCGTCGCGCCGGGCGACCGTCACCTCGCGAACGTGCGCCCAGCTCGGCTGCCCGTCGGCCGTGGTCGAATGCAGGATCCAGCGCGAGGCAACCGGCGGTCGCGGCTCCCCCGGCCGCGTGTCCGCGATCGTTCGCTCCTCCGGGATCGACGCCCCCAGGCCGATCCAGACGCGGGCCATCTCCGCTTCGCGGACCAGGCGAGCCGCAAGAAGCGGGGCCGCCTCGAGCGCCGTCGCAGCCGTGACGATGTCGCGGCTCATGGCGAACATGGCCCGGGCCTCGGCGCTGCGCAGCTCCGCCTCGCGCCGGCGATGGAGCTGGAGCGCGCTCAGCCGCCCGATCGCGATGGCCACGACGAGGAAGAGCAGCAGGTCGAGCCACTCCTCGGGGGCAGCGAT
>PLNK01000090.1 GCA_003142755.1 Chloroflexota bacterium
GCTCCGCGTGGGCTCAATTCGACCCCCGTTCCCGGACGCTGACGGTACGCCGATCGCGAGCGCGCCTACACGATGGGGCGCGGCGCGGTGATCGGTTCCAGCCTAGCGCGTGCGGGGTGGAAGTGGTTGCGTATTTGTACGCAATTGCGGGTTGATCGCGAGATGAGCGCCGCTCGTTACCGTCCGTGGCGTGGTTCGATACCGATGGGACAGGGAGAAGGAGCGCGTCAACCTTGCGAAGCACGGCGTCAACTTCGATGAGGCGCAGGCTGCCCTTGAGGACCCAGGACATGTCACGCGCCTCGATATTGATCATGCGGACATCGAGGAGCGCTTCCTTACCGTTGGCGTTGGCTTTCGAGCGCGACTCATTGCGGTGGTGACCGTGGAGCCGCCTCAAGGTAGTATCCGCATCATCTCCGCACGGCGCGCCACGAAGCGCGAACGACATGCGTACGAAACCGGCTCGTTCTGACGAAGAGCGCATTCGCGCCTTCCACGAGAAGCTCGACCAGCCATCGATAGTCGAGATAGACGACGCGACCTCCTACTGGCTGGAAGACGCAAATGGCCGACGGATCGGCGAGCAGTCCCCCACCAGCGAGGTGCCTCTATTGGCCGCCCTGGCGGAAGTCCAGCGAGGGGCGGACCCGATCGAGCTCAGCCTCGTCTGCAACGCTCCTGACAAAGGCGCGCCCGACGACCGTCGATACGTCATCAGCACCGGCATTGGCCTCCTTTGGATGGCCGAGTCGGCTGCCGGTCTTCCGGCGCGGCCGCGCACCCCTGCCCCAGGTGAACTGCCCGGCTACGACGGCAAACGGCCGTTCAGTCGCCATCTCGCGAGCGGATCGGCGCCGGCGCAAGATGCCATCGCAGGTTCAGGTTTTCGGCGCCCCAAACCTCCCAAGACCTGACGCCGACCGGCGACCCGCAGCCCGGATCATCTCCGCACGGCGCGCCACGAAGCGCGAACGAGATGCATACCAGAACCAACGCCCGTTCGGCCCAGCCTAGACACACCGGGACCGATGACCGGTCGGGCCGGACAGACAGGCCGCCAAACGAGGAGTTTGGCATTACCGTCGATGGCGCCGTCGCGTACTCCCTGCGACTAATCCCTTCCAACAAGGTTCTGGGCCGGTTTCCCTCCACGCCCAATGCCTGGTCGGCCGTGCTCGCGGAGATCGACGCTGGCCGTGCACCACGGACGCTCGTTCTGGATTGGCATGGCGTCGACGGTTCCTGCGGCCGAGTCTCGGGTGGCCTCACGCTTGAGTACCTCGCCAGATCCGGCCTGGGCCTTCCGGCCGACCATCTGCGCTCGCAAGATCAGCGACGGCGCTGATCCCAGCTGCGGGTTCCCATCCTCATCCCTTGCGGGCGTCGGACATAGCGTTGCTCGCAAATGAAAGCTGCCGGAATCGCTCCAGTGGCGGGCTCATCCCCGAAGGCGGCGGAATTGAGCCTGCCGGCTACGGCTACCCCTGCCGGGGGCGGCGGCATCGCGGTGCTCCGAAACCGGCCGTTCTTGCTGCTGTGGTTGGCTCAGCTGGCCAGTCAGGTCGGCGGCAACATGGTCATGCTCGGCTTGCTCGTCATGATCACGTCCACCTACAGCGGCTCCAAGGTCGCCATCAGCGTCCTTCTGCTGTGCTTTCTTCTTCCGGCCATTCTCTTCTCGGCCATCGCCGGCGTGTTCGTCGACCGGGTAGACAAGCGACTCGTGTTGGTTGTCACCAACGTGCTCCGCGGAGTGGCCTTCGTGGTGGTCTTCTTCGTCAGCGGCAACCTGCTCTTGCTGTATCTGCTGATGATCCTGGTCTCGACGATCACGACCTTCTTTGGCCCGGCCGAGGCCTCGATGATTCCGTTCCTCGTCCCGAGGAGCCAGTTGCTGGCGGCCAACGGTCTCTTCTCGCTGACCGGCAACGCGGCGTTTGCGCTGGGTTTCGCCTTGTTCGGCCCGTTCGTTCTGGCCATCGCCGGTCCACAGACGCTGATCCTGCTGGTTGCGGCGCTCTACTTCGTCGCTGCCGTCTTCTGCGTGGTCCTGCCGACGTCGCTGCCGCCCGTGCCGCCGCCGCCATCGCTGCCGTCGTCGGTCCCGTTTTCGCTGCCATCGTCCCTACCGACTCCGAAGTCCCGCGCCGCAACCGGTCGCACGGTCGTGGTCGCGGCGAAGGCGGCCAAGGGCACGTTCGGGCAACTCGCCGAGGGCATCGCCTACATCCGCGATCACCACAACGTGGGCTGGTCGCTCTCATACATGGGAGTCACCGGAGCGCTGATCGGCATCCTCGCCGTGCTCGGTCCCGACTTCGCCAAGACATCCCTGGGACTCGGCGACAAGGGCCTGGTGGTGGTCATTCTCCCTCTCGGCTTGGGCATCGTCACCGGCGTCCTGGCCGTCAACGCCTACGGCCACAACTTCCCACGGCGGCGGATCATCGAGGCGGGATTGATCGTGCTCGGTCTTCTGCTCACCCTGCTCGCCTGCCTTGGCCCTATCTGGCGCTTCTTCAATGTGCCGATAGCTGCGGTTGCCGATGTCCATGGGCTGCAGGACGTCGGCCAGGTTCTCTCTCTGCTCTCGATAGTCGTAGCCATAGCCTTTGTGTGTGGCATCTGCTACGCGGTAGTTGCCATCTCCGCCCAGACACAACTCCAGGAGGATCTCCCTGAGGACGTCCGAGGGCGAGTCTTCGGCATCCTGAACATGCTCGTCTCGGTCTCGAGCCTGCTCCCGATCATGGTCGTGGGGCCTGCCGCCGACCTGTTCGGAGCGTCCGCGATTTTGCTCGTGGTTTCGCTCGTCGTGTGCGCCTGGGGCTTCGCCAGCGTGATCCGGCGGGCAGGGCAACAGCCCGTGCCGATAGCCGCCTGAGGCGCAAGCAAAGGGTTCTCATCCTCGCGGCCGGCACCCGTTTCGGTTCATAGTCCAGACAGGGATCCATGCCCGGCGGGGGCGCGGGCGACTACTGGAGGACCTGGATGGCGACGATGGCGGCGGTTCCAAAGCTTCGTCCGGCCATTCTCCGTGCGATCCCGCGCAAGGCATTCGGCCTTCGTCGCCTGGCCACGTTCTTCTTCGCGGCCGGGTCGGTGGTCTTCGTCCTGCTCATTGCGCAGCAATTCCTCGCCCTCGTCAGCGCCTTCAGCGGGATCGTCATGATCTGCTTCCTGGCCTGGCTGCTGGCGTTCATCGTCAGCCCGCTCGTCGATGGGGCGACCCATCGTCTGCACATTCCACGAGGCATCGCGGTCGGGCTGGTCTACGGCTGTGTAGCTCTCACCCTTGTCGGTAGTGTTCTGGCGGCCGGGTCGATCGGCATCACTGAGGCCACGAACCTGGTGAATCGACTCGACGAGGCTACCGCGACAATCAGCGGCAGCCTGGCCTCGCTCCAGACGAGCCTGGGAATCAGCACCGGGACTATCGACCTGGCCGCGCTGTTCCGCCAGACCGAGGCCAGAATCCTGCCCGATATCAAGGCGACCCTGGGAACTCAGTCCGGTGCTATCGCCGGGACTGTTGCCTCGATCGTGGGCACGCTCTCGATGATCCTGATCCTGTCGATCTTCATCGTCTCCGACGCCGACGGCCTGCAGGCCAAGTGGCGCAGGGTGATCCCAAACCGCTTCGAGACCCAGCTCGATCTCTTCGATCGGTCTGTCGGCCGAGCCTTCAGGGGTTGGCTCTGGTCCCAGGTGATCCTCATCGCCATCCAGGTCACGCTGACGATCGTCGTCGGCCTGATCTTCGGCCTGCCGTACCTGTTCCTGCTGTGCCTGGTGGCGGCGCTCTGCATGCCGATCCCCTTCGTGGGCCCCGGTCTTGCTCTGCTGCCACCGATCTTCATGGCCGCGGCCTTCGTACCGGGCGCGTTCATCCCGGTCGCGCTCCTGCTCTTCATCGGTCAGGCGCTGATCATGAACCTGGCGGTGCCGCGGCTGATGAAGCGGGCGTCGGGAGTTCATCCGCTCGTCACGCTGCTCTCGGTCCTGATCGGAGCACAGGTGGCCGGGATCTGGGGCGCGCTCTTTGGACTCCCGGTGGCTGCGGTCATCTCGATGCTGGCTAACTACCTCATCAATATCCAGGCCGTTCAGGAAGTCGAGGGCGTCGACCTGCTCGAGGTCACTACCGCGATTCGAATGGCCTACCCTGAGGCCACGCCGGAGGAAGTCCTGGCCGAAGCCGCCGATCAAGCCGAGGCCATATACGCCACTCAGCGCGAAGAGAGAGCGGCCACCTAGAGGTCAGGCTCAGAGTCCATCGGACGCTCGCTCCGCCAGACGCGGACGACACGGACGCGCTCACCGTCCACTCGATAGACGATCCGGAACGGCAGCCGAATGAGCTCCCGCAACCAGGGTTGATCGAACTCTGGTACCACCCTCCCGCTCTCCGGGAACTGCGCAAGCTGGTCCAGAGACGCCAGAACTTCGCGGATCAGGCGTTCACCCACGTCTGGCGTCGACTGCGAGACGTACCAGTCTCGAACCGCTTCCAGGTCCCGAACGGCCGAGTCCGCGAGAGAGATCCGGCTGGCCATTCAGCTCAGTCCGAGTCTGCGCCTGGCATCCTCCACGGACACTTCTCGGCCTTCCTCCAGGTCGAATAGACCGGCAATGACTGCCCGCATGAAGTCACGTTCGTCCTGGGCCGCCTCGAAGTCGGGCAGCGTCTGGACGACCGCGACACCCCGACCTCGACTCGTGAGGAGGATGGGGCGACCCGACTCACTCGCTCGTCGGACCACCTTGCCGGGGTTCACCTTCAAGTCGCCCATCGGGACCACGTCCTCGGAGAACTTGACCGTGGGCCGCATCAGGACCTCCAGTGAGCACCTGTCCAGAGGTGCCGATCATAGCACCCGTTCGTGACGCCGACCTCTAGTCGGTGTCTTCTGTGAGCGAGTCGTAGAACCCGACGTAGTCGTCCGGCGTGGCGCTTTCGCGCAGCTCGATGGCCATGCGCGGGTGGATGTTGAGCTGGCCGGTCAGCATGTACGGGATCGAGTAGCCCCAGTCGAGTTGCTTGCTGAGCGGCACGAACAGGTCCTGCACGCACTCGAGCACGGGCCGCAGGTGGAACTTGGGGTTCTTGAGGAAGCCGAGCAGCAGCTCGGTCGGGCAGTTCCCCGCTCCCCGACCCATGCCGGCGATCGTGGCGTCCAGCCAGGTCGCGCCCGCGAGCATGGCCTCGATGGTGTTGGCGTAGGCGAGCTGCTGGTTGTTGTGGGCGTGGACGCCGACCTGTTTGCCGGCGTCGCGGGCCAGCTTGACGAACTTGCCGGTCAGGTCGCGCACCTGCTCGGAATAGAAGGAGCCGAAGCTGTCGACCACATAGATGACGTCGACCGGGCTCGCGGCGATGACCTCCAGAACGTCGAACAGGTCGCGTTCCTGGACGGTGGAGAGGGCCATCAGGTTGAATGTGGTCTGGTAGCCCTTGTCATGGGCGTCCTTGATCATGTCCAGCGCCGTGGGTACCTGGTGGACGTAGGCGGCGACACGAATGCACGACAGAACGCTCTGGTCGCGCGGCAGGATGTCCGTGTGGTAGTCCGTGCGCTCGGCGTCGGCCATGACCGACAGCTTGATGCCGGTCCCGTCACTCCCGCCTGTGGCCGACGCATTCTCGCCGACGATCCGGCGCAGGTCGTCCTCGCTGCAGAACTTCCAGGGGCCCGCCTTGGAGTCCACGAAGATCTTGCGGTCCGCCTTGTAGCCCACCTCCATGTAGTCGATGCCGGCGGCCGCGCACGTCTCGTACACGCGCTGCACGAACGAGTCCTCAAAGCGGTGGTCGTTCATCAGGCCGCCGTCCCGGATCGTGCAATCGAGGAGCTTCAGCTCCGGCCGGAAGGTCACCCACGAGTCGATCTTTCGCGCGCCGGTATCGCCGGTACCGCCGGTATCGCCGCCCTGGGCAGTCAAGTGGACGCTCCTCTGTCGTTCGCCTGGTCTTCGCTGTGCTTTGCCGGGCACACGCTACTGGGCGCCGGCGGTCAGCGTCAACGCGACATTGTCGCGTCGGGCGCCGGAAGGCCAACTCTGGGCCGGGCCCGCCCCGCCGACGCACCGCCCAGACGCTCCGCCGCGACGTAGACTCACGGCGTGGACGAGACGCGTCTCGAGTTGCTACACCTCATCGACGGGGAGGCCGCGAGCCTGCCGACGATCGTCGCGGAGACAACCCGTCAGGGATGGCAGGACAAAGCGCTCGCCTGCGTGAGCGACTTGGTGGCCCAGGCCGAAATCGTGGCGGATGACGAACTGACTCGCCTCGCACGGGACCTGGACAAGGTCCGCCTCGAGGGCCGGGCCTTCGACCGTGGATCCCCGGGGCTGCCGCGGGTCACCAGACTCTGCGGCCAGATCCGCGACCGCGTCCTGGAATTGCGGCTGGCTGGCAGGACCTGAGCGGCGTTGACGGTAGGACCACGTGGTCGTACCATTGTGCGGCCTATTGGAGTACCTCTTGTGAGCAACTATCCCACCGTCCGAGCCCGCCGGAGAGTCAGGAAGATGTCCGTGAGCCTTCCCCCGGATCTGGCTGAATTCCTCGAGAACCGCGCCAGAGAGCGCGGTACGCCCGTCAGCGCCGAACTGGCGGAGATCGTCTCGCGCGAACGTGCGGCGGACGAACAGCAACGCCTGGAGCGTGCCCTGGCACTCGATGCGGAAGACAACCGCGGTTTCGCTCGCGCCGCATCGCACGCGGCCCGGGAGGCGTTCGGGGAGCCCGAGTGGTAGGCATCGGCGCGACGCCGCCGGCGGTGGGACCGCAACGCGGCGACATCCACTGGGTCGTGTTCCGGGACGACGCCGGTCACGTGATCGCCGGGCCGCACCCCGCGGTCGTGGTCCAGACGTCGGCCATGGCGCGGTCGTCGACGGTCGTCGTCGTGCCGATGACGAGTAAGGCCCGCAGCGCCGAGTTGCGACCGCCCTATCTGGTTGCCGTCGCGGCGCGCGAGTCCGGCCTGGCCAGGGACGGTTGGGTAAAGGCGGACCAGATCGTCACGATAGATACATCGGAGCTGGGCGAGCGCGCGGGCCGCCTGTCGCCGGCCAGGATCGAGGAGCTGGACACCGCCCTGCGGTTCGTCCTGGCGCTATGACCGCCTGACTCGCGTCACGACGGGGCCATGTCCCGGACCCCGGCTATACGCCGCCGGCGTTGCCGTCCGCGAACGTGTCAGTCTTTCAGGCGCGTCGCAGAAGCTCGCTCCTGAACTCGCGCTCCACGCCGCCCTGTCCGGCGACCGGGCCGTTGCTGGGCTTCCCGTCGTCGAAACGGACGAGCGCGCCGTCGGTCAGATCGTCGCCATAGACGCCGTGGTAGTTGTCCACGACGGTGGCCTTGCGCTCGGCGTCTGGACCGCTCACGACAACGACCTTGTCATCAGGCTGGTAGGTCTGCGCCACGTGGTTCTCCCTCTTTGTTTTGGGTGGCCTCGGAGGTTTTCGACTGGGCCGATCATAGCCGCTTGAAGGTTCCCTCGGCCACCTTCCGCCCCGGCTGAACGCCCAGATCAAGCGCCGGCGGCGGCGCGAGGTAGGATGGAGCTTGATGGCCGAGAACAGTCAGCTCGTGATGTGCGCAAGCTGCGGGCGCGACATCCCCACGCTCTCCCCAAGATGTCCGTATTGCGGCGTGGATCTCGCAGACCAGGCCTTCCCGTCCGCGCCCGAATCCTGGATGGCACAGCACTGGGGCCTGATTCGATTCGCCGGCGGTCTGCTCCTGGGCCTCGTGGCCGCGCTCCTGCTCGCATACCTCGGCATGAGGTAGTCAGCCCCGCGGCGTCGTCAACTGGGCGCGCTTCTAGAGCGAGCGTGATGTGGGGGAGTATGGCTGGCGAGGAAGGATTCGAACCTTCAATCCCCTGATCCAGAGTCAGGTGCCTTACCATTAGGCCACTCGCCAGCGATCCGGGTGAGTGGAGAGTTTACCCGATCCGGCCGAGGCCGCGAACCGGGGCTACCGCAAGGGGGAGGCGCTCAACCGGCTGACGGTCCCGACGGAAGCCTTCATCGTCCCCTTCCGGGCGCGACCACCCCCTCCAACTCGTCGAGTAGCTCGCGCTTGCGCTCCGCGGTGGCGAACGAGCCGTTGATGGCGTTGGCCGCCAGGCGGTACAGATCGCCGGACGTGAGCGCGAGTGCCGCGGCGACGGCGCGGTAGTTGTCGCCGATGTAGCCGCCGAAGTAGGCCGGGTCGTCCGAGTTGATCGTGACCGCCACGCCCGCCTCCAGCAGCGTCCGAATCGTCGATTGTTCCATCGTACTGAAGACTCGCAGACGGACGTTCGAGTTCGGACAGGCCGTCAGGGTGATACCCGATTCGGCCAGGCGGCGCATCAGCGCCGGGTCGGTGGCCGCCCGAACGCCGTGGTCGATCCGCGACACTCTCAGGGAGTCGAGCGTTCGCGCCACGAGCGACGCGTCGCCCTCCTCGCCGGCATGCGCGACCGAGCGGAGGCCCAGCGCGCGGGCACGAGCGAAGATGGCGGCGAACGGCTCGGGCGGGAAGCCGACCTCGCTCGAATCCAGGCCCACGGCCACGATCCTATCCAGCCACGGTTCCGCGGCGTCGAGAGTGGCGCTCGCCGCCTCGGCGGGGAGATGGCGGAGGAACGAGAGAATCAGGCCGCTCGTGATGCCGTACTCGCGCTGCCCATCGGCGAGGCCGTCGAGGATGCCGGCGATCACGGCCTCGATCGGAATGCCTCGGTCGGTGTGGGTTTGAGGATCGAAGAACGGCTCGACGTGGCGGACGCGGTCGGCGTGGGCGCGGGCGAGGTACGCCCTGGTCAGCTCGCGGAAGTCCTCGCGGGCGACGAGGACAGAGCAGGCGGCGTAGTAGACGTCCAGGAACGATTGCAGATCGGTGAAGTGATACGCGGCCCGCATCTCCTCGACCGAGGCGAACGGCAGTGCGACGCCGTTGCGGGCAGCCAGCCGAAAGGCCAGTTCGGGTTCGAGTGTGCCCTCGAGGTGGACGTGCAGCTCGACCTTGGGCAGGCGGTCGATCAGCTCCGCGATCTCGATGTCGGGCTGGCGATGGGTGTCCGACAGCACGCGGCTCAACCTCCAACGCCCCCGCCGGGCGAGCTCACTCGCCCGTTGTCGGCCAGTCTAGCGAGTCGTCCCCGAATTGCCGGCGGCGTTCAACTCGAGCGAGTCGCCTGCCAGAACGTGCGTTCGACATCTGCGATCGAGTGTGCTATGGTTGTTTGACGGCACGGAACAGTGTCGAAACCAAACGGCACACGACCACTCCCTCTCATCGGTATCGGCGAGAAAGGTTCGCTGAGGCCGTACGAGAAGGAGTTTTTCATTTTGTATGCACAGGCAGACAAGGTCCTGAGTTGCGTCGACTGCAATCAGGAATTCGCGTTCACCGCCAGCGAGCAGCAGTTCTACGCTGATCGCCAGTTCACCGAACCCCGTCGCTGCCCGTCGTGCCGCGCCGCCCGCAAGGCGTCGCGCGGTGACAGTGGTGGCGGCAGCTACTCGGGCGGCGGCTACTCCAGTGGCGGCAGCTCAGGCGGCGGCTACTCCAGCGGCCCGCGCGAGATGTTCAGCGCAACGTGCTCGAGCTGCGGCAAAGAGGCCCAGGTTCCGTTCCGCCCGAGCGGTGCGAAGCCGGTCTACTGCAGCGACTGCTTCAGCAGCCAGCGAGCCTCGAACAACCGCTACTAACCCGCGACACCGTTCGGCGCCAGTCGGCGCCGACTAAGAGGAGCCCGATAGCCTCGGGCTCCTTTTCGATTCCGCGACGATGCGCGGTCCGCTCTCCCCTACCCCTGCTTGCCCTGGGCCTGGAGCTTGGCCCAGGTGTCCTTGAGGGTGAGGGTGCGGTTGAAGACGGGCCGGTCGGGCGTCGAATCGAGGTCCGGGCAGAAGTAGCCCAGGCGCTCGAACTGGACGGTCTCGCCAACGGGCAGGTCGGCCAGAGTCGGCTCGACCATGCAGCCCTGCAGCACCGTCTCGGAGTTGGGACTCAGATCCGCAAACAGGTCGCCGTCGGCGCCCGGGTCGGGGCGAGTGAAGAGGTGGTCGTAGAGCCGTACCTCGGCGGGCATGGCGTGAGATGCGGACACCCAGTGAAGAGTGGCTTTGGGCTTGCGTCCGTCGGGCGAGTCTCCGCCGCGAGTCGCCGGGTCGTAGGTGCAGCGCAGTTCGACGATCTCGCCGCCGGCATCCTTGACGACCTCGCGGCAGGTGATGAAGTACGCGGACCGCAGTCGAACCTCGCGGCCTGGAGCCAGGCGGAAGAACTTCGCCGGCGGCTCCTCCATGAAGTCCTCGCGCTCGATCCATAGCTCGCGGCTGAAGGCCACCTTGCGAGTGCCGGCAGCCGGATCCTCCGGGTTGTTGACCGCATCCATCTCCTCGACCTGGCCTTCGGGGTAGTTCTCGATGACCACCTTCAGCGGATCGAGGACCGCGAAGCGGCGCGAGGCCTTGTGGTTCAGCACGTCGCGCACGGCGTGCTCGAGCTGGCCGAACTCGATGACGTTGTCGGCCTTCGCCACGCCGACGCCGGTCACGAATTCGCGCAGGCCCTCGGCTGGGAAGCCGCGCCGGCGCATGCCCGCGATGGTGGGCATCCGTGGATCGTTCCAGCCTCGGACGTGGCCCTCGTTGACGAGGCGCAGCAGGACGCGCTTGGAGAGGACCGTGTAGGTGATGTTGAGCCGTGCGAACTCGATCTGGCGGGGCTTGGAGGGCACCGGCAGGTTCTCGAGGAACCAGTCGTAGAGGGGCCGGTGGATCTCGAATTCCAGGCTGCAGAGCGAGTGCGTGATGCCCTCGATCGCGTCGGACTGGCCGTGCGCGAAGTCGTACATCGGGTAGATGGACCAGGCGTCACCAGTGCGCGGATGGTCGGCGTGAAGGATCCGGTACAGCACCGGGTCGCGGAAGTTGATGTTCGGCGAGGCCATGTCGATCCGCGCCCGCAGCACTCGCGTCCCGTCGGGGAACTCGCCCTTCCGCATCCGGTCGAAGAGGTCGAGGCTTTCCTCGATCGGCCGGTCACGCCAGGGGCTGTTCCGGCCGGGCTCTGTGAGCGTGCCGCGGTGCTCGCGAATCTCATCGGCCGATAGGTCGTCCACGTAGGCCTTGCCGGTCTCGATCAGGTAGACGGCCCATTCGTGGAGCTGCCCGAAGTAGTCGGACGCGAAGTAGAGGTGCTCGCCCCAATCGAACCCCAGCCAGCGGATGTCCTCCTGGATGTGGTCGATGTACTCCTGCTCTTCCTTCGTTGGGTTGGTGTCGTCGAAGCGCAGGTGGCAGCGGCCGCCGAAGTCGCGGGCGATGCCGAAGTTGATGGAGATCGCCTTGACGTGGCCGATGTGCAGGTAGCCG
>PLNK01000112.1 GCA_003142755.1 Chloroflexota bacterium
GCCGGGCCCGACGAGCCCGTTCAGGAGGCCACCGCCTGGTACCTGTCGGGCCACGGGCTACCGCCCGACTCGATCACCTCGTTCGACGTCCCCCTCTCGCTCGTCGTCAATCCATGCTATGCATTCGTGGCCCAGCAGAACGCCGGCTGCATGCCACGACGGTCGATGAACCAGGGGACGTTCACGCTGTCTACCGCGTTGGTGGTCAACTATCCGCCTCCCTACTACTGGGTCGTCGGTTTCGGAGAGAGACTTGCGGCCGTGGCCGGGGACGAATATGCGGACATCGGCGGTCGGCTGGCCTCGCTGGTCCTGAATCTTGGGGTCCTGTTGCTTCTCAGCATCTACATGCGCCGGCGGGAACCCTTCTGGGGGACCTTCCTGTTGCTGGTCTCAACGCCGATGGCGGTCTTTCTAGGGATCGTGGTCAACCCGAGCGGATGGGAGATCACCTGCGGTATCGTGATGGCGGCCGCCCTGGCCGAAGCAGCCTGCCTTCGTAAGCACGTTCCGTCCGAAAGCTGGCCGAGGGCAGCGACCGCCGTGCTAGTTCTCGCGAGCCTTGGCCTGTCTACCGCCAGACCGCTCGGGTTCCTCTGGGCCGCCGGTCTGACGGTGTCGGCCATCATTCTCGCGCCCAACATGAACAGACGGATGCTGGCGCGTCTCGCAGCCGCAGTGGCCCCGGGCATCGCCCTTGGGATGCTCTGGGTCCTCACCCATCCGGGGTTCTTCTCGGGCACGCCGGTGAGTCCCCTCAGCGCGATCCAGCTGGTGCGTGCGTTCGGCGACTCCCTGATGTATTTCCCAAACCGTCTCGGTCCGATGTTCGGGGTGCTCGGCTGGCAAGACACCTGGATGCCCGGACTGTTCATTCTCGTGAACATCGTCGCGTGGTCGGCACTCCTGACTCGCCTTCCGTCGATACGGAAAGCCGCGATGGCGTGCGGCATCTTGGGGGTTGTGGTCGTGCCGAGCGCTATCGAGACGGCCGGCTGGGCGGCGTGGCCCTTCTGGTGGCAGGGTCGCTACACGATGCCGTTCGCGCTTGGGTTCGTCCTGCTGCTGCTCATGCGATCGGGCCGTCTCATGCCACGCGCGGTCTCGCTGGTGTCGGGCATCTCCCTGATGTCATTGGCTGTGATGGTCTGGGTCAATGCGGCTCGCTACGGCTTCGGGCTTGATGCAGAAGGCTTGCCATTGACTCTCCGCAACCCGGGGATCAACTATGCTCGACTCGGTGTTTCTGCGGCGGTTGGTTTGCTCCTGCTGCTGGTCAGCGGCCTTCTGTTGGTGCAGGCGGCGAGAATGAAGACGGACCCGTACTCGGGTCAGGAGCCCGACTACGACCCACTCGGTAGCAATGCCGGCTGATTCCTGGGCGAGTGGTCCTCAACCGGCTGCTTCATGGCGTGGGGTGTATCACCATTGCGAGGCATTCAGGCCTCCTTCTCACGGTGACGGTCCTGATGGTTGGCGTTGCTGGCGCGATGTGGTGGCTGGCGCGGGCAGACCGCGCGAGGTTCGCCGCCGCCGAGATCGGTGGAGACGACCGGCCCGGCTCGAGCGAGGTGGCCTCGGAGCGGATACCAGGCCATGCGTCAAGGACAACCGCTGCCCGCGCGGCCCTCACCCTCATCCTGCTTGCGTCGACCGCGTTCCTCATCTATGCGTGGCGAGTTCAGCCCCTTCCGGGCTGATGAACGTAGACGATTCCGACTACTCGACGTTGGCGTTGCGGTACTGGCGGCACCTCGGTCGCTGTACCATGAGCCAACCCGCGAGGCGCAGCCCAATGGTTGTCGCGTTCGTTCTGTTGCCTTACGACCCCTGTCCTTCCTGGTCATCGTAGGGGCCCTGTCCACATTCTTCGGCTCGGCTTTCGGGCTGTTCAACTGGATCCTGTCGGCCTCCAATGACCCGGCGATGACCGGAACAGTGATGATCGCGGTCGTGCCGCTCAACCTCGGAGTTCAGATGATGTTTCAGCACTCGTACCGGGGGCGCAGATCTCTGCTGGTGCAGCCGAAACACGTGGGTACGCACGAATGGGCCACACGGTCCACGGGCAGCCCACGAACGCGTCCTGGTCGGTGGACGTGACGTCGCAGGTGGATGCCCTTCAGCGCTGGGTCCTCAAGCACTGGCCTCGTCATCGCCAGAAGGTGATGTACCTGGTCGTGGGCGGGTGGAACTCAGTGTTCAGCTACGCGTGTTTTGCCATTTTCTACCACCTGCTGAGCGACCGCCTGGCACCCTCTGTGATCCTGGCGATTGCATTCGCGGTGGCTTCGGTGAACGGATACCTGACGTTCCGATACCTTGTGTTTGGGCCAACTCGCCATCCGGTCGTCGAATACCTTCGTTATCAAGCCGTGTATCTGCCGATCCTGGCGATCAACTTAGTTGTCCTGCCACTGGCGCTTATCTACACGACACTGAACGCATACATCGTGCAGGCGCTGTTCGCGATCTTCGCGATCGTGGCGTCGTACGTCGGCAACAAATACTTCACTTTCCGCAAGCCGAAGTTGAGCGACTAGGCCGTCAGTCGACTGGAGGTCCCAGCGCCGAGCTCTTGCTGCCAGCCAGCCTTTTGGGATGTTGGCTCGTGTGTGCGACCGGATCGATGGTCAGGTGCCGACGTGCCTCAGGAGGCTTCGGACGGCTCCCCAGTTACGGGGTTCGCGTTGCCGCGGGCAGACACGTTGCAACGTGCATTCGCAAGGACAGGTGCCAGCGCGCTACGCGTGCAGCATGTTTCCAGCCAATTCGATCCATTTGCCGGGCAATCTCCCGGAAATAGCGGCGCTCC
>PLNK01000098.1 GCA_003142755.1 Chloroflexota bacterium
CGAGTCCCTGTAGCTCCACCAAATCCCCCAGTATGCGAACCTCGGATTCGGGCACCCGGTAGGCGGGCCGAATGTCCTGAGGCGATACGACCCTGATCTCCTTGATGAGGATGCGAAGGAGTTCCTTCGTCAATCTGGGCGAGGTGCCAGCCAGAACGTCCCCGAGGGCCTTGCTGAGGTTCCAGGACACGAGGCCAACGTCAGCCTGGCCCGATGCGGGTTCGAGGGGCGGCTCCTGCGAGAGTGCCGTCTCAACGGCGGCAAGCTGACTCTGTAGCTCGTTTGCCCGGTTCTGAAGAAACGACCCGTGCAGCTCGCCGGCCTCAAACGCGACTACGTAGCGATCGATCTTTCGGCGCAACTCGGACGCGTGCGCTTCGAGCCTGCGACGCTCCGCGCCACGTTCGGCGTCTCTGGCGCGGGCTTCCACCTGAGCCTCTTCGAGCGCGGCTGCAATCAGGCTCGTGTCGGCGTAGACCTCGGTCATCTGACCGAGAATGGCCGCTTCCAGCTCGTCTTTGGGTAGGCGTTCCTGATCGCAGCCGGTCGGTCCTCTCCGGGCACGCGTTGAGCAGGTGTAGTAGGGGTAGCGCTTGCCGCCACGCCCGCGAGCACTCGCACCGACCATCGGATGGCCGCAGCGGTCGCAAATGATCGAAAGGGTGCTGAAGAGGTAATCGCCCGGATTGGACCGGCAAATGGCAGGCGATGCGGCCCGAGCATCGAGAATCGCCTGAGCGGCGTCGAACAACTCTCGCTCAATGATCGGCTCGTGAGCGCTTGGTCGCCACTCACCGCGGAAACTGACCTCACCGATGTAGGTCCGCCGTCGGAGCAGATGGAGCACGCCCGACGTGCCCCACTGCGAGCCGTTCCGGGTCCGTATTCCCTGAGCATCGAGCCAGGCCGCGATAGCACGAGCGCCATCGCGAGTCTGAACGTACCGGGTGAAGATCGAGCGCGCGATAGGCGCAGTGGCAGGGTCTGGCCGGAGAAACGACTCGTCGCGCTGCTTCAGATATCCGAACGGCGGACGTCCGCCCGTCCATTCTCCGCGCGATGCCTTGCGCTCCAATCCGGCGTTGATCCGGTCGTGCATGGTCGTGCGCTCGAACTCGGCAAAGCTGCCCAGGAGCTGGAAGAGCATCCGACCCGTCGGGTCGGCGGTGTCGAATGATTCGGTGGCGCTGCGCAATCCAACACCGGAGCGCCGCAGCTCGTCGCCGATGCCGATGAGGTCGCCGAGGTTCCGGCTCAGACGGTCGACCCGGTACACAAGCAGAAGATCGAAGCGACCGCCAACCGCAGCGGCGCGGGCTGCAGTAAGGGCAGGGCGGTCGAGACTCTTGCCCGAAGCCTGGTCGGTGTATGTCTCGACGATGGTCCAGCCGGGCTGCGAGGCTACGAATGCTTGGAGCCGGTCGCTCTGGGCACCGAGCGAATAGGGCTGATTCGTCTCGTCGGTGCTGATCCTGGTATAGAGCCCTACGCGAACGATAGGAGTGCTCATTCGGCCTCCGCGTGGGTGGCCAGAAGCGCCGCCAGACTCGACCCGAGCAGGTGCGCCGCGTCCGCGGCCTCGTCGGCGGACATGGCCACAAGAAGCGGCGTTCCCAACCGGATCGACGACGGCCGGGACGGGGCAGCGGGAGCGACGAGTTCCCGGAACCCGCCCGAGATCCAAAGCCAGAGAAACGCGAGGATGGGCAGGAGACCTAGCTCCAAGCCAAAGGTAGGCGCCGAGGCAACCGCGAGTTGTTCGGTCATCTTGTCCCTCCGCGCCGGAGCGCCGCGTTCTGTGGCTTCGTAGGAGTCACCTCGGGCTCGTGGTCATGCTCCCTGATGGCGCGGTCGGCGCGTCCGGTGGCTGGCATCCTACCTCGCTGCCCCAGGGCTCGGCGAGCATCGGCTTCGAGCTTGAACTCGACCATCTCCGCGAGGATCTCGGCCAGCCTCGGGGTCATGCCAACACCTGCTCGGCATCGACGCTGGCTTCGTCGGCGTCGAAGAGCGCCAAGTTTCCCCGAAGGGTGCCAACTTGCGCAGTTGGCGTCCTTCGCCCCGAGTTGGCGTCCTTCGGCAGACACAGGAGCCATGGCCCTGGCTCGTCCGGCTGGCCGAGCTTGCGTGGTTTGACACCGAGTTCGGATCTGGCTCGATCGAGAGTGCGTGTGCTGATGCCTTGCTCGGCGGCGCGTCGTTCGATCTCGGCAGTGGCGACCGGGCCGTCGGCGAGTTGCTCGGCCAGAAAGTCACGCGCCCGCAACCGAGCCGGCCCTTGGCGTCCAACGATCAGCAGCGCGGATAGTGATGTCGCGGTGTGGTGTGTCGAGCCAGCCCATTCGACGTGAGGAAAATCGTTGGCACCTCCAGCCACCAGGCGAAAGGCGAAGGCGGGCGGCATTGGCCCGAGGTTCATCTTCGTGGGGGCCAAGATGCGCTGGCCGCCTTCGGGCTCGTCCGGGTCCGCTGCCATCAGGTAGGCAGCTCGGGCCGTGGCGATGAACGCGCCGCTGCCACCGCCTCGATAGAGCGGATTGTCCGACGGACTCTTGCGAAGGTGGCGCAACCCCAGGATGGTGCACCCTGTTTCCTCCGCGAGTCGGACCAAGGGCGACAGGACTTTTCGAACGTTGGCGTCCCGGTTCGTGTCGAGCCCGTCGGGCATGTAGGCCACCATCGGGTCGTAGACGACCAGAGCCACGTCGTGCGCGAGGATGATCTCGCGGAGTTGCTCAAGGTTGGTCGGGATGATCTGGGCCGGCAGGCAGATGCCGTCTGGCTCCCGGGCGTCGACTGCGAACACGCGGGCAAGGTCGGCTCCGGCTGCTTCGAGTCGAGGTCGGATCGTTCGGGAGCGATCGTCCTCGTCTGAGAAGAAGATCGCACTCCGAGGCGCTCCTCCACTGCTGCCGTCGAGCATGGGTCGGCCCGTGCTGACCCGAGCGGCCAGATCGGCGGCGAGAGTGCTCTTGCCCAACCCGGGGTCGCCATCGATCAGCACGAACGCCCCGGCCGGTATGAGGCCAGGCCAGAGCCACGCGGTCTCCTTGGTCTCGACATCGGCGAACCGGACGACCTCCAACCGCGCCGTCATCGGGAAGCCTCCCGTTCGATCAAAGCTGCCGCCTCGCGCGCGAGGGCCGCGACCGATCCTATGTCGAGCGACCGTGCCAGTCGTTCGGCCGAGGCGAAGTACGCGCGCAGTTGCCCCACGGCGCGGACGCGGCCACCACAGGCCGCACAGGCGCGCGGGGCGGGCCCACGGGCCGCTCGAACGACAGGGCCGCCGCAGATAGCGCACGGATGGACGCTAACTCGTTGAACGGCGTTTCTAGCGCCGATCGGCCCACCTGCCGACTGATTAGCCGCGCGAAGCTGCGCGGTACCGCTCGCGGCGCGCTTCATCGTGGCCCCTTCCTCGTCTGTCCGGGCCGAGCTGCCCTCGCTGGCGTCCGACGTCTAGGGGTTGTCGAGGGCGCCGAGGTGCGGCCGACTCTCGCGCGGCTACTCGGGCTCGTCCTGGCGGCGGGCGCCGGCTTGGTCCCGACCGTCAAACGCCCGGTGGCACGTTTGATCGCGGCAGCGGCCACGTCGTATCCGGCCACCTTGGCGCCGCGTTCGGCTGCTCCGATCAGCAAGGCTCCAGAGCCACAGAATGGGTCGACCACGAAGTCGCCACGGCCGACGTTGGCTATCCGGGCCAAAGCCCGGCCGAGGTCGGCGGGTTTCTCTGTTGGGTAGCGGTCCGCCGTGCCGGGTCCAACGGCCCGAACCGAGACCAGGTCCACCCCAGCAAGAGAGCGGGAGCCTGGCAGGTATCCCACCAGCACGAACTCGGTCTGGTGCCGGAGCCCGCCACCGAGCCCTGGGTAGACCTTGTCCCAGGTGATTGGGCGGACACGAACAAAGCCGGCTCGCCCCAGCGCCGCGATGGCCTCGGGCAGGCCATCGGGATTGGTCATCACGAAGGCAACCCCATCGGGTCGCATCCGCGATCTGGCTAAGGCCAGCGTCTGGCCTATCTCGCGCCAGGACAGCGAGCTGGCAAACCAGCGCCGCAGGTGGCCGCTACCCCCGCGCCTGGCCACTGTGCGGTAGGGCGGGTCGGTGATAAGGACACTTATAGATCGCAGCGGCAAGGCTGCCAGCGCCTGGCGGGCTTCGCGCTTCTCGATGTGGATCAGCGCGGGTCGTGTGGGTGCCATCGCGTCACCGCCCCGGGGCTGGCGGTACCAGCAACGACGTTTCGTCTGTCGGGTCGGGGTGGATGTGCGGGTGACTGCCGAACCAGTGATCGACTGGCGGTGGAGCCGGCCAGCGTGAGGGTGGCGTCCCGCGGTGTCCGTGACGGTGCTCGTGGACGCCGCGCTGGGCATGTCGGTGGGGATGGCAGTGATGAAACTCTGACATTGGCTGAACAAACCCTTTCTAGGGCGTCAGCCAAACGACTCCAGGCCCCTCTTGTACACCACAAGCCCGTCGCGCGGAAGGGCAAACGTGGCCACAACGAGGCCGAATCTTTGCAGCGGCAGGCGTCCTAGCCAGCTCGCTGGAGGTTGAGAGCCAGTAACCGGTCGAGTAGCTCCTCGCGGTCGATGTCTCCGGGCCAGCCGTAGGCGGCCAGGACAGCGGCGTCGAGGCGCTCGTGCGCCTGCGCGAGCCAGGTTGGGCGAACGTTGTACAGGTTGGTCAGCGTTCGCTTGGCGAGGTCCGCTTCTGAGAGGCCCGGTGGATTGAGCCAGCCGGTCCGGAGGCGGTCGAGATCGCGGGCGGCGTCGGCGATGGCGTCGCGCTGGGCATCTGTGGGGTGCGGGAACGGGAATGTCTCGAAGCAAGTCGTCGGCGTGTAGCGGAAGCCAGACTCGACTTCGCGCAGTTGCGTTCCCATGCCTCGTGCCCAAGCCTCGTGGACGCGGGAATGGAGCACGCCGAAGGTGTAGTCGTCGTCGCGGGCGACTGCGACGGTAGCGCAGTCCGCCAGGGTGTCTTGGTCGATCCATGCAAAGAGGCGATGTTTGGCGACGCGAGGCGTGACGATATACCGAGCGAGCCCGTGGAGTGCAATCCGCATCGAGTGACCGGCGCGCTCGTGGATCCACCAGTCTCGTTGTGTGGTTCGTGAGCCTCGGCGGATTGGCTCCACCTTCTGTAGCAGGTACTGGAACGGTGCCTCGTAGAGCGCCGCTTCCAAGATTGGCGCGTCCACCCCGAAGTCGATGATCCACATCCCTCGTCGCCGACCCGCGATGTCTTGGCCGTTGACCCATTTGCGGACGACGTCTGAGTTGGGTCTTCCGTCGGGATTCGGCGCACGCAGGAGGCGCAATGCCGTGGTCTCATCGATATCGAATGCGCCGCCTTTCACGTCGGCGATGAAGGCAACCCCAAGGTTCTCAGGCAACCGGCGGGCAGTGGTTAGGTCAACGCCGGAACTGAGGTTTGAGTTGATTTCCGCGACGGGGCGCCCGTCAAGCGTTCGCTGGATGTCAGAGCCGTCGTCCTGGCCGACGAAGCTGATGTGTACATTCGCACCTGCGAGTACCCAGGGCTCGTCCGCATAGGCGAAGAAGATGTCGCCACTCCGCTTGATGCGCTCCAACACGTCGCGTCCGAGCCCGCCTCGTATGCCCTGCGTAGCCAGCAGGCCGGACCGCTTCAGTCGACCGTCCGCGATCTGCGCTCGGGCCTTCTCGTGCCAGTAGGCGCAGAGGTCGCTCATGCCGGCGAGTCGGTCGCCGAAGACCGAGTAGAGCTTCTCCACGTAGTCGTCGCCAAGGTTTGCCCGCAGCAACTTCGCGCCGAGGAACGGCGGGTTCCCAACCACGACGTCCGCCGCCGGCCACTCAGCCTCTTGCGGGTGGCTCGGGTCCGTCAGGTCCAGGAGGGCGTCCTGCTCGCGGATGTTGTCGAGCGGCTGGAGGACCGGGTTGGTCGGATGGCCGAGGCCGTGGGCGAGCATCCACTGGATCTGGCCGATCCAGATCGTGACTCGCGCCAGCTCGGCCGCGAATGGGTTGATCTCGATGCCGAGCAGGTTCTGCGGTCCGACCTGGGGGAACTCTTGAGGGATGCGCAACACGAGCGAGCCCCACTGGATGGCCTCGTATTCGAGGTCCTTGAGGAGCTGCAGCGAGATGTACAGGAAATTGCCACTGCCACAGGCCGGATCGAGTACCCGGATCGCACGCAGGCGTTCGAGGAAGGCACCGAAGATGCGCTCGGGGTTCTGCTCAGCCGGCGTGCGTGCGGTCACCTTTCGTCCTGCCAGAACGAGCGGCGTAATCGCGCCTTGAGTCTCGGCCCAGTCGCGGCGGAGCGGCTCCATCAGGACAGGCTCGACAAGCCGCAGGATCGAAGTCCGGTCGGTGTAGTGGGCGCCGAGCTGGGCTCGCTGGTCCGGGTCCAGGCCGCGCTCGAACAGGGTTCCAAAGATGGCGGGTTCGATCTGGCTCCAGTCGAGCTTCGAGACCCGGCCGATCATCTCGAACTCAGCAGGCGCAAGCGAGATCACCTCGGCGTCATCGAAGAGACCGCCGTTGAACCACTCGATCCGCTCGACTCCGAATAGCCCGCCTCCCTTGGCCATCTTGCCGAACAGATCGTGCAAGGCGGCAGAGAACGCCGCGGCGTCACCTTTGGTCGCGCTCGCGAGCCGATCAATCAGGTTCTTGGGAAGGATGCCGGCATCCTCGGCGAACATCGCAAAGAGCAGGCGATCGAGGAAGTGCGCGACCGTGTGCGGGTGATGGCCGCGGGCGCGGAGGGCCGTCGCCAGATCGGCGAAGTCCTTCGCGGCGCGCTCGGTCAGCTCTTCGCGCAGGCGCGTCGGGCGCAGTGTTTCGGGGTCCGTGAATACCGCCCGGAGGATACGCAGCGGCTCGCCCGGATCGGCTGCCAGATCGTCGAGGGTGAAGCGGTAGACCCGCGGCACGGTGTTCGTGAAGTTGGTATGGATCTCGAAGCGGGCGAGATCGCACACGACCAGCAGCGGCGGGTTGCCCAGAGCTTCGCGGTAGCCGTTGAGCTGAGAGTAGGCAGCGGCCAGGTCCTTGCGCTTGCCCTTGTACTCCCAGGCGAAGTGGTCACGCATCCAGACGTCGGCCCAGCCCTCACCGCCCTCGGCTTTGCCGGCACCCTTCTCGAAGGCGTACCAGTCGCCGGTTGGGTCGGCGTCGTTGGGCGTGGGCTGGCCGAGCATCCGGCACAGGTCGATGAAGTGCTCCTGCGCCGCGGCCCTCTCGGCCCGCGTGCTGCCCTGCCACTTCGCCACGAACTCAGCCGGTGTCATGCCCTCTCCGCGTGAGTACGTTCCATCTCAGCGCAGTCTATGGCCGGGCACACACGGGCATGGCGACTTCTTGCGTTTGGCCGGTCACCGAATCATCTGGCCGATTGGGTGAATTCGACGGATTGTGCCGCACTAGCTGGTGGCTTGATCTCCATCGTCGTCGGCGGAATCGCCCCGCTCATCATCACTGCCAACGACATCCCGGGCGGACTCCAATGAGTCCAGGCCGTGGTCAGGATCGGCGAGGGACTTCGGCATGAGTGCTTGCGACTGGTCAGGGTTCAGATTCCCCGCAGCGTCTAGCGCGTTCAGAGTGGATGCGAACTGACGGCTCAGGTCCAAGCTCGACATAGCTTTCATCGCGGATGCGTACGAGCTGCTCAGGTCCAAGCTCGACATAGCATTCATCGCGGATAGATATGAGGGGCTCAGGTTCAGGTCCTGCAGAGACTTCAGCGAGGACAGAAATGCACTGTCGAGAGTTCCCCAAGCGGGGCCCAATTCCAAACGGCGCGCCGCCACGACTGGGCCGAGTACGTCCACTTGTGCTGGCATGCTGATCCAGCCTGGGGCATCATCAATCGGCTGCAGGGCTGCCGCTTCCTTGATCGCTTCGCCGCTGGCCTCGAATACCGTCAGGAATTGCTCCGGCCGGTACAAGTAGAAGGCCTGGCCAGCTTCATGGGCCATCTCGTCGATCAGCTCGGGACGTGGCCCAATTGTTCGGCTCTTGACTCGAAGCCACCAGTCTTCCTTCCGGTCGTCGGTCACGAGAAGGACCGGCCTTGCCTCGGCAACAGCGTGATCCAGCAGTTGCCGCCAGACTAGCCAGTCACCGTATGGCTTGTCTCCTGTCTTGGTGGCATCTGCATGTCCTGGAGGAGTCAGTTTCGCGTAACGGGTCTTGCCAGCTTCTAGGTGCCTCTGTAGGTCATCCGGCTCATACGGATCGCCGACCCGGCCATCGAAAAGATCCGTCATCAGCCGCCAGATTGGATCGTCGTCTAGGTCAGCGGTCGGCAGAATGGCCTTCTTCTCACAGTCCTCGATATGAGTGGTCAGGCTGTCCAAAGCCCCTTCGACTGATGCCCATCTCTTGCTCACCTCGTCGGAGGGTGATGACCTGTAGATGTCCTTCACCTTCGCGCCCAGTTGGTCGCGGGCCTCCTTCAAGGCCTTCAACGTCTCGACAAGCACTTGCCGCTGTTCGGCGATTACCAGTGCACGATTGGCTTGGAACTCCTTAGCGGCCTGGTGCGTCAACCATAGACGGGATTTCAGCCGCTCCAGGATCTGCGCGAACTGGTCTCGCGTCTCGTCCGAGTACCGGTAGAAATTGAGCAAGACATTCGCGTCCAGAGACACGACGGCGTCCGCTTTTAGTGTCGCGAACTCGGCGGGCGACGGACGGTAGTAGGCCGCGAAGTGCTTGCGCATTCTTTGCCCCCGTTAGTGCAGGGCATGAACACATGACGTCAAGCCGTCGGCTGGCCGCGTTCCGCCCTATTCGTAACAACTCCCAGTCAGGGTCGCAACTTCCATCGCTGGACATGCCGGCCCTCCGGCTTTCGTAGATGATCTTCGACGGAGGGCCGGCTAGCCCCGAATGAGCGTTAGTGTGGTCCCCTAGTAACTCGGGCACTGCTTGCAGAGAGTGCGACCGACCCCTGCCCCCGCCTGAATGTGCTTGTACTCGATCTTCAGACCCTCAGGGCACTTTGCCTTGTTGTGATACCGAATCTTGTCCTCCTCCGAGTCCGTGTGATACGGCTTGCCCGACGCCCGTGCAGCCACCCCAGCATCATTGTCAGCACTCATCCGAAGACTCCTTGTGCTCCCCCCGTGAGGGTGACGGACTAGCACCGGACTCCTCGCAGGCGCTCCCATGATCGGCGCCGCCAAAGGCAATAGCAAGGGGTCTAGCTTCCCTCATCGACTCGGCAGGACTAGTCTCAAGACTGCACCCAAGCCGGAGCCGTCGTGATGGGGAAGGCGGTGGTGCCAAGGAGGAATTTCATGCCACCCAAACGTGTGGAGAAGGCGAGAATCCTAGCCAAGCCGGTCACTCCTCCGCCTCCAGCCACCCCGGCCACAGTTCGCGCCGTTCCTGGCGCTGCGGTTCCCGGCGCGAGCGGTCCAAAAGGTCCGGCGAAGCGATGACGGACCCGCGGCGCACGCCACAGCGACCACCTCAACCTCAACCTCGGACGCCCGACGGAACTCGTACCTACGTGAACCCGAAGCCGCCCGTCCCGCCGCCACCGGCCACCCCTCAGCCCCTGGGGCCGAGGCCGCCGACCCCGAGGCCTTGACGATGATCAGCGCTGCGGATGTTGAGGCGACTCTTCGCTACCTCGTGCCTGGCTTTGTTGCCCTGAAGGTCTTCTCTGTCCTCGGATTGAAGACCAAACGAACAGACCTCGAACTGACGCTTTGGAGTTTGCTGGCAGCTGTTCTCATCGACGCCGGGGTGAGCAAACTCAACCCGACGGACCAGGACCAGCGCCTTGTCGCCGCGCTGTCGATCGCGATGGGGACCGGAGTAGTCCTCAGTGTTGCTTGGCACTTCCTCAAGGCGAGCTCATGGCTGCGTGCCCAATCGTCACCACAAGCCTGGGACTGGGCCTTTTCCGTGTCCCAATGGATCAACGTCTGGACATCCTCGGGAAAGATCGTCTTCGGCAGTGCCGAGGTCGTCGCGTCATCTGCCGAGACGGATCAGCTTGACCTCTACATTCAAGATCCGTACTGGCTTGAGGACGGGCATCGCAAGCCTATGGACAACGTAGCCGGTCTGTGGATCTCCGAGTCAGAGATCCAGATGATCCAAGTCCTCGGCGATAGAACCGAGACCGCCGAAGAACAGGCTCTCATCATCGGGCCACTAGCCACACCGACGTCAGTCTAGTCAGCAAGACCCCGCCAACTTAGCTGGCGGGGTCTTCCATGCCCATGACAATAGACGATGAAGAGCCACCCTCCGCGAGAAACACGCCTGGTCCGCTAGATGGCGGATCGACCACCCTCCGGTCTCCTAGATGCTGCTCCAGGTGTGCTAACCGGTCAGGGGGCAAGACTTGGCCAACTAGGTGAGGCTGGCACGCCCAAGGCGGCCCCGATCCAGTTCGGCACGATAATCCGGCACGTGGGAATCGCCGGTTCAAATCCTCTCGCCCCGACCAGATCAGGCGCGCGTTCTAGGCGAGTGAGCCAATGCGAGCGGCCGCCTGATTGAGCCAACGACCCGGTTCGCATTCCTGGCGGTTCCCCCCACCAATCCCCCGCCGACACGA